>NZ_SGTY01000027.1:0-27772 GCF_005435095.1 Halorubrum sp. CGM5_25_10-8B
TGAGCGTGACCGTCGCGTCTCGCGGCCTCTCGGTCCCACCAATGTTAAACGGCACCGAACCCCCGTCGGTGAATGTTCCGCTTGTCGAGTCCTGAGCCGTGTTCTCGACGCCCGTCACATCGATCGTTGGAGCCGCAGTTTCAGGCGTATCGGTGAGCGAGCCTTCGAGATTCACGCTCGTCGAGTAGCCGCCCGAGACGCTGGTTACCGAGTCCGAAACGGTACGACTCCCGAATCCGTTCCCTTCGACAGTAAGCGTCGTCTCCGGCGGAGCAGCAGTTCCACCGACATCCGGGTCTATCGTGCCCGTCGTCGTGGCTGAGACGGTTCGGTTGTTCGTAGTCTCAATGCCCGTCAGGTTGATCGACGGGGCACCGACATCCGTCGTGTTGAGGTCGTACTGGAACTCGGTTCCGTCGCCGGCCTCTTCGCCCGAGAGGGTCACTTCGCCGTCGAACGTCACCGTGTTCGTCGAGAACTCGCGGACGTAGAACGCGGCCGAGTTGCTGCGCACGTTCAGCGCCGCCGCGTACCGCGAACCGTCCTCGTGAGTGACGTACGCCGCGTTCGGCACCTCGCCGAGCTGCTCTTCGAACCACGACGTTTCGATCGACACCCAGCGGCCGTCGTGCGTCCGGTCGTCTTCGAGGACGATCGCGGGCTCGCCGTCGACGACCGCGGTCTCGATGTTCATCGTCTGCGAGCCGGCCGACGCGCGAACCTGCTCGGGCGGTTCTGGTGCGTCAGCCGAGCCGCCGAGGAACGAACTCGGGAGCTCGTTGAGTGTCGCACCGTTCAGCGTCGACCGCTCCGGTTCGGTGCTCGTCTCCGAGTCGGTGTCGGGCTCGGTCTCCGTTTCGAACGTCTCGCCTTCGACCGGCTCTTGGGTTTCGACGCTGGCACTCGGGTCGTCGCCGAGCGGCGCCGCGGGTATCGCGACGGCCGCGAGTATCAGCACAGCCGCGAGCCCGAGCGGCTTCCACGCGCGAGCCGGAACGGACACGCCCGAGAGCGCACCCGTCAGCTGCGGCGCTATCTCGTCGGCCGCCTTCGCGAACTCATCGAAGACTCGTCTGAGGCCGCCTCGAAGGTACGCGTAGACGAGCAGCGCGTACGCTTTCACCGTCGCTTTCAGTTCGCGATCTGATTCCTCTCCGTCGTCGTTTTTATTGTCGTCTGTCGTATGGTTATTAGGCATCTTCCACCCCCTCCCCCTGCCTTCCCTTTAGGTACGCGCGCGTACGCAGCCTAGTGAGAGCGGCAGCGAGCAGATTCGTGTCGGCCGATCTCCGAGGCCCCCTATTTTTCGACATTGCCGAATAGCCGATATTCAGCGGTTTCAGGGCCTCAAAGTTCATCGAGCGCCTCCTCTCGGCGGGGGTAACTCACCGAGATTTCGCCTCTGAACTTGTATCGACGGTACGGGTTCTCCCACGAGATCGGCGCGTAGTTCTGGTTGCGCCAGATCACGCCCTTTCCGACCTCGTCGGCGAAGTTGTTCACGTAGCTCTTGTCGATGGGAACGTTCCCGATCCCGGACAGCGACGAGCTCGGCGGCGGCGTGTTCGGCATCGTCACGAACCACCGCGTCTTCTCCCGGACACCTTCGTCGACGCGGGCGACGCTGTGGGACAGCGTCATCGTCGAGAAGTTCTTCTTCCGGGCTTTCCCCTGCGCGACCGGGTAGCGCTTCACCTTCCGGTTGAGGTCGTTCTCGTCGGCCTCCGGGTTCAGCGGCACGAGGTCGCTGAACTCGTCGTTTACCATCAGCGTCGGGTGGAGGAAGTCGTCGTCTTTCGCCCGGCTTTCGAGGAACGCAAAGGCGACATCCCGCAGCGGCGTCACCTCGGCGAGTTCCTCGGCTTCGCGAGCCGGCGTGTACGTCGCCGCGGTCAGCTTCTCGCAGCCACGGAACAGCGGGTCCGGCAGTACCGCGTAGAGCCCGCCGGGGACGATCTTGTTGATCAGGTCCCGCGGTGTCGTGTACGTCAGCGTGTCCCGGAAGACGTCAGTCAGGTCAATCTCGACCGTCGGGAGCGTCGGATTCCGCGGCTTCGCGTGAACCTCGATCTCGACTCCTTCCGGCACCGCGATCGTCATGAACGGCGCCAGCGGGAGACACTCCAGCTCGTCGAGCGTCAGCATCCACAGCACCGTCTCGTTGTTCACTTCCGGCATCCGGACGCCGCCAACCATGTTCGCGAACGATGTCTTCCCCTCGCCGGGCTCGGAGTGTGCCCAGATGTCGGTGCCGCCGTCGTGGAGCGCCTTCAGGACGTGCTCGTTCTCCGGCTTCGCGAGCCACTCCAGGACCCGGCGCCGCTTGATCGGCTGCTCGGCGATGATCTCCGCGTCGAGGTCGCCGCGCTCCAGTGCCCACAGCTCCGCGTCGTCGACGTGGATCAGCGCGTCGAGGTACGCCTCGGGATACTGGTAGACCCAGTGGGCGCTCTCGATTCCATCCCGCTGGGCGATTCGAGACAGCGCTTCGAGCTTCCGGTAGAACGGCCGGAGTTGGTTCCCGTCCTCGTCGAGGAAGTACTCGTGAAGGATCTTCCCGTCGTTGTGGATCCCTCGTTTCGAGAGCCGCTCCCACGACGCTTCTCCCGCGTGGTACTTCGCCTGTCGCGACTCCGTGTACGGCTCGAAGTCCTCGTGGAGCTGCTCCAGTATCTCGTCGCGCTTCTTTTCGGTACGCCGCTGTCCGCTGAATGACTTGCTCATGTGCTGAAAGTACCCTGCGTCTTCCCGCTGCTGTCCGTCCGCTCGCCGCCGCTTAGCGTCCGCGCCGCCGCCAAGAACGACGGCATCACGGCGCTCACGGCGAAGCGGTACCGCGTCACTTTCGCCTCCTGTTCGTCCCGTTCGAGCAGCGCCTCGAGGAGCGGCGGTGAGGCGACGATCTCGTCGAGGAGGCCGCTGGGCTTCTCGCCGTTCGTCGGCGCTGACAGCGACCGAACCCACCGTCCGAGTTCCTCTCGGTCCTCGAATCCGGTCCAAAGGTTCAGCAGCGCCGCGGCCTGCCCCTGATCGAGCCGGCGGAACGCGGGGCGCATCAGCGGGTTCGACTCTTCGTCCGGGTCGACGTCTTTCCACGTCTCCCCGTCCGCCGTCTCGACGCGCTCGCCGGCGCGCTCGCGGAACTGCCGGTACGCGAGGTCGCACGCGTCGTCGAGCTTCTCGACGAGCCGTCGACGGACGTACACCGACTGCCGGTCGTCATTGACCGTGAGCAGTTTCTCCAACAGCCCGCCCATCGGCAGCATGTCCGCGGGCTCGATCACGCGGTCGACGTGACCGAGCGTCCGAATCCCGGCCGCCTGATACCACGAGAGCGCGTGGAACGCGCTGTCGAATCCCTCCGAAAGCGGTTGGATCGGCGGCGACCGGCTCGGATCGCCGTCGTAGAGCAGCCGGTCCTGGTCGCGGTCGAGGACGTCGAGTGCCGGCCGCGTCGTTCGCGGGATCGACTTCTCGTCGACCGGTTCGTCGGCCTCAGTCACCGTCGGCCTCCGCCCGGCGCGTCTCCGGGTCGACGTCGTCGAACGCGAACTCCGTCTCGTCTGTTTCGAGCTCGCTCGCCGCGTTCTCGTCGAGGCCGAGCGCGTCAAGGCTCAGTCCGACCTCGTCCTCGAGGAACGAGCGGATGAGCGTCCGGTCGCGCCGCGAGTCGACCTCGCGCGCTTCGAGCGCCGTCGTGATGCGTTCGCTCCACGCGATCTCCTCGTAGTCTTCGAGCAGTTTCGCGTCCGCGTGCTCGCCTTGGAGTACCGTCAGCGAGGCGTCCGCAGTCACGTCGTGGCGCGGCGCGGGCTCGAAGTCGATCGTCCCGTCGACGGCCTCGTAGCTCTCCAGTGCGAGCAGCACGAGGCCGACGCCGGCGCCGACCGTCGGCGTGTTCGCGACCGCGTCGCCAGCGTACCAGCCGATGAGCGGAAGCGTGAGTGTCGCGACCGTGAGCAGTCCATAGAGGCCGCGCGTGATCGGCGACAGCTCCTCGCCCTCGTCGGGCTCGGGGAGCCGGTGCCACGCCGGCATCCGGCGCCGGAGTCGAGCGGGTCGATGTTCGACGGCGCTGTCCTCGTCGGGGTCGACGTACACCTTCTGCGAGGCGCTCCCCTCGACGCGGACCCGTGTTCGCAACTGCGAGAGGTCGAGTCGGGCTGCGCTCGCGAACAGCCGCGCGAAGAACGGGCGGATCCCCGTCTTCGGCACCATCCGACGCCCGTCCGGAGCGCGGACGGTCGTCTTGATCGCCAGCTGCTCGTAGAGCTCGTCGAAGTAGCCGTCTTCGCCGAGCCCGACCGAGTCGGTCGCCCTCGACGTCGGCTCGCCGCCGTCGGGCACCGCCTCAGGGTCGGCGCCTTCCTTGTCAGTCTCGCCGCGCCGGAGGCTCACTGCGTCGGTGAGCTCCTTCCGGACGAACGCGATCCGTTCGGTCGGCGGCGACATCCTGAGTCCGCCGCCGTAGGCGATCGGGAGTAGCGAGAGGCCCATCAGCACGTCGAGGTTCGCTATCACGACCGCGAGTTCGTAGTAAAGTCCCGCGAGGACGATCGCCCCGCCGAACACGGAGACGACGCCCCACGTCGCCAGCGAGTAGCCCGGGCCGCGGCCCGTCCGCTTCAGCGTCGCTCTCGCGGCCGAAAGGCCGACCACGATCGACGCGAGTCCGGGAAGGATCGCGGTGCGGAACGAGTACCACCACGCGTCGGCCTGCGTCTCGATCTGAACCTGCTGGCTCGCCGGTGCCGACGCGTGCTCGAACCGCCAGCGGGCGCCGTTGACCGGATCACCGTCGCGTTCGAGCCACATCGTCGCCTGAACAGACTCGTCGTAGTGGCTGTTCAGCGCGACCGGCGCCGTCGCGTAGCCGTCCTCGATCGTCACGCCCGCCCGCTGAACCTCCTGGTCCGCCGCGACCGCGACCGTGCCGTTCTCGGTCTGTCGCGTCTCCTCGCTCCAGTAAGTGATGACGAGGTCGTAGTCGCCCGTCGAGTCGCCGAACACGGTCGAGTACAGCTGTATCTCGTCAGTGTTGAGCGTCTCTCCGCCTTCGAGGTACACCGGCTGGTTAGAGAGCGGGTCGGCCGGGCGGTACCGGATCGCGACGGCGCCGTCGGGATCACCGACGTACCGGACGCTCGGCGGCGCCGCCGACGGTTGCGTACCACCTCGTCGGAGGTCGTTGAGGTCGAACGGCCGGCTCGACACGTCGCTGGCGTTGACCTGCGGCGACGCGGCGGGTCCGGGAGGCGCCACGGCCGCCAGAGCGGGCGTCGCCATCGTCGCGACGAGGAGGACAGCGAGGCAAACCGCGGCGACCGCGGCGCGCCCCGTCATGTGTCGGCCTCCTCGTAGCTCCCGCCGTCCGCGATCGCCTCGACCGGCGGCGACCGCTCAACGTCTTCGAGTCCGACCGGGCGATGTCGCTCGGCGACCCGCTCGTCGATCGGCGGCGCCGCCTCGAGTTCGTCGAGACGCGTGCCGCAGGTCGAGCAGTACCGCTCGTCGGTCACATCGACGGCCGCTCGACAGGTCGGGCAGGCGTCGGCCCAGACCATATCTCGGAGGTAGAACAGGCTCACAGAGGCGAGCATGCCTCCGGCGAAGACGGCGCCCGTGTCGGTGAACACGCCGAGAAGCGCGACGCCGAGCCCACCGAGGCCAGCCCAGAACAGCGTGCCGTCGGGACGGTTGAGCAGCCAGCCGCGGACCGCGCGGCGCGTGCTCAGTTTCATCGCTTTCCTCCCTTGTCCATCTGCGTCGCCGTCAGGTAGGCAGCCGTGAAAGCGACCGCAGTCGTGGCCGCGAGCAGCACGGTCGTGACCGTGCCGACCCGCGTTGCCGTCATTCCGTTCGCCGTCGAAACCCCGATCGCGATGGTCCCTATGAGTCCGAGGACGACGTGATACGCCCACTCGCCGCAGCGCCCCGGGAACTTCCGGAGCGTCTGTTCGAGGGTACCGAGCGACATCTCAGTCGTCACCTCCGAACACCGCGAACGCGCCGATGAACACGACGAGCCCGACGAGCAGGAACTGAACCGCCGTGATGTCGCCGAGGAACCCGCCGGTCCCGAGCGCGCCGAAGAATCCGGTGACCGCGGCGAGCGCGAATCCCGGGTCAGCGAGGATCGCGTTGAACAGCTGGTCGCCGAACTGAAGGCCGAGCCCCGCGCCGGCCGCCCCGGCCGCAACGCTCGACGTCGCTCCGCGCTTCACGCCCGAACCGGCCCGGGCAGCCGCCTCGCGCGACTCGTCGACGCCGACCGCGTAGACCAGCGCGCCGACCGCGAGCAGTCCGAGCCCGATCGTCACCGCCGACACGGGTCGACACCTCCGTTCGTTTGCTTCCGATTCCCCTCCGTCTCTCCGCTGTGGTAGTGTGTCATGTTGCTCTGTCGAGGTTTGCGAGGACCTGCTGAGTGAGGTAGCCGATGAAGAGCACGGCCGCGCCGACGACGACCCAGTCGGCCGTCGATGTCGGCGGCAGCACCTGCGGGAGCGTCAGCGCGCTCACCGACACCACCGAGAAGATCTGCGGCCCCGACGCCAGCAGCGCGTCGAAGAGCGCGAAGAAAACCTCGGGGTTCAGGAGCGCGACGATCCCGCTCAGTCCGGCGCCCAACTGCGCCAGCGGGTCCTTCGCGAGTTGCTTGATGTTCATTCTGTCAGCCCTCCGAGTTGGAGCAGATCGGCGGCCACGTACACGAGCCGGCGCAGCACGACGATCACGACGACCGCCTCGACCGACGCAATCGCGATAATCACGAGCGGCGCGAACGGCCCCGCGGCCACCGCGGCGTCGAACAGCGTCGCGTTGAACGCCTCAATCCCGTCGAGGAGCACCTGTCCGCCGAAGCTCCCCACTCCGGTGAGCGTCGAGGCGATCGCGACCGGGACGTCGGCGAGCCCGAGCTGCTCGCCCGGTGCGTCGAACCGCGTCGGCTGCGACCCGCCGACGAGCAGCACGAGCTGGTCGACGATCGTGGTCACGACGCCGGTCACCGCTTCGAGGATCGTCGTCAGCACCGCGCCGACGACGAACCCGCGCGGGTTGTTCGCGAACGCTCGAAACACGCCGCCGTTTTCGGTGAGGAAGTCCGGTGCGATCGCACCCCACGCAACGGAGAAGCCGCCTCCGCCACCGGTGCCGCCGTCGCTCGTCGAGTCGTCTGTCGAGCCGTCATCAGCCGTATCCGACGCTCCGTCGTCGCCTGCCGGGCCGCCGCCTCCGCCAGACGGGAACGTGTTTGCCATTATTCCAGCACCTCCGACACCGTGTCGAGGCCGCGAGCCCCGGCGTAGAACGTCAGCAGTACGAGGCCGAGCGCGAACAGCCACGCGGCGATCCCGGAGTCCGGCAGCGCCGAGCTCCACGCGCCTTCCATCGCCGAGACCCAGCCATCGGCGAGCGTGCCGATGAGCCCCGGAACGTCACGGTACACCGCTCCCGGCGCGAGGTTGCTCGCGACGCCGGTCACAAGTTCCTGCGTTCCAGCGAGGAAACGGGCGAGCCCGTCGATGAGCCGCGTCCACGCCTCGGTGACGCCCTGAACGAACAGGGTCGCCGCGGCCGCGAGGGCGAACCCGATCGTTCCGACAACCGACCGCGAGAGGTTGCTCGCGTCGATGCCGGTCGCCGCGCGGAAGTCGACGCCGTCAAGCGACGAGGTGCCGCTCAACAGGAACGACTGTTCCTCGTCACCCAGCGTCGTCTGGTCGTCGTCAGCCACCGCTCTCCACCCCCGCTAGCGCGTGGCCGGGTTGCGATGGTCCGCACATCGTCAGCCCTCGTCGTTCTCCTCGTCGACCCCGATGAACGGGATGTCCGGGAACCCCGGCACGATGAACGTGTCCGACGTTTCGTCCTCCTGGAGGAACTGAATGACAATCCAGAACCCGCCGAGCAGTATCGCGAGTCCGACGATGAACGCGAACACGCCGAACTGGTCGCCGATAGACATCGCCGACGCTTGGGCGCTGGCTGTGACAATCCCGAGCGGCTCGATGACCGTCGCCTCGATCGTCGCGATCGTCGCTTCGCCGGTCGCGTCGATCGGCGCCGTGATCAGCCCGACGATACTCTGGATCAGGTTGACGCCGCCGGTGAACACCGAGACGAGCGTCCCGAAGATCGCGCCCTGAAGCAGCGTGCCGAGCGTCCCGTCCGCGTTCAGGTAGCCGATCGTCCCCGTCAGCACCGAGTTCGGCGACGGATCGTCTCCGCTCGGGAGCTCGTCGGCGGCTCCAGACATTACGACCCTCCGCCGAAGATCTTGATCCCGACGGCGCTCGTGATCGCGCTGACGATCAGTCCCGGGATCGAGAATAGGAAGTCGATCGGACCGCCGTTCCCGCTGCTCATCGGACCAGCACCGCCGCCGGCTGCGCTCTCGATCGTCGAGACTTCGCCGTTCGTCAGCACGAGGTCGTAGCTCACCGCGTAGGTCGTGCCCGAACTCACCGTCGAGTCGAGCGTGACCTCGGCCGAGCCGTACGAACTTGTCACGTCGGTCCAAGAGTCGATCTCGGAGAACTCCGTGTCGCCGACGCCCTCAGCGAGTTCGACGGTCTTGTACCGCTCACCGGGCAGCGTCGGGTCGTCGACGAACTCGGTGTCGGCGTAGCTCAGGTCGAACGCGGTCGGCAGCTGAAGCCGGTAGTCGAACTGGCCGAGTGCGTCCCACTGCGGGTAGTCGTTGTCCTGCGTGAACTCGGCGTTCACGTTGTCAGCGTCCTGAAGGTCGGACGCCTGGAACATCGCGTCGACGGTCAGGCCGTGGATCGTCGCGTCGGCCATGACCTCGTCGAACCCGTCCATGTTCGCGACCGAGTACGCCCCGCGCGGCTCGGTGATCGTCACGGTTTCGAGCTCCTCGTCGTCGTTCTCGACGAGCTGCTCGCCGAACTCGAGCTCGCGAGTGCGCTCGGCGTCGAGGACGGAGATGTCGGCGTCGACGTCGCCGCTGATGACGACCTCTTCGGCGGTGTCGAACGTGCCGTCGCCGCCGCCCTGAACGGGCAGGTCGCCGATCTGCTCCTGGAGCACCATGCCCTCGCCGGTCACGTTCGCGAGGACGGTGTCGTCGCTCGCGGCGGCCGTCGAGTCGTAGAGGACGATCTCGACGTAGTCGCCGTCGGCGTCGGTCACTTGGAGCGTCGGCGTACCGCTCGCCGACGAGATGTCGGCGGCGACCGTCAGGTAGCCCTTCTCGCCGTCGACGACGGTGAAGTTGCTGTAAGTCGCCGAGTCGCTCGATGCGGAGCCGGCGTAGTTGAGCGCGTCGACGCTCGGCGCGGTAGTCGTCGAGGAGACGGTCGCGCCGCTCGTGGTCCACTCGCTCGCGTCAAGCGCCGAGGCGTCGTTATCACCGTCCTCGTCGCTCTTGCGAGGGAACTCGTCACGCTGCTCGAAGTCGATGTCGGTCGCGGTCAGCGTGATCGGGTTGTCGTTCGACTCGTTGAGACTCGCCGGGAGCTGCGCGGCCTCACCGGCGTCGTCGTAGTACTGGAGCGGGCCGGAGAAGTCGGCGCCGTTCCACTCGTCGACGGTGACGTCGGCGTTGAGCGTCGGGTTCGGCGCGGCGCTGTCGCCGCCCCAACCGATGCCGCCGACGGCCATGACGGGCGTCGCGACCATCGACGAGAGGACCGCGAACGCGATGAGCGCCGCGAGTCCCGTCTTCTTGATGTTCATGCGCTACCTCCGTGGCCGCCGCTGCCGCGAATCTGTGTCATTTGTCTGCGAAAGCGCCCGTTTCCGGCGGGCACGCCGTGCTTCTCGGCCAATTCGACATCAAGCGGGTACCGCACCCGGAACCGTTCGAGGTACTCGGCGAACCGGTCGCTGACCGCCAGCCCGCGAGGGCTTGCGCTCACGGTCTCCGATCACCTCGGATTCTCTCAGTTATGTCGTTCATCGCTGTCTATCGTCCGGAATCGGACGATAGACCGGCCGTAACGTCCCCCTCCGTTGAACCCTCGTCTCAAATGGACCAGAGTAACCTTTCGTCCATGCCAGAGGTACCTTTAAGACACCCAGACAGTACGGCGCGGATATGCAGAAGCTACAGAACCACGGCGGATCGGGTGTCGTGACGCTCCCGCGCGACGACCTCGAAAAGGACGGCCTCCTGGAGGAGGGCGAGCTCCCGGACGAGCAGCACCTCGACGTCGACCGGCTCGGACGGCGGACCTACGTGGTCCGGATCCCCGACGAGGGCGGCGACCTCCCGGAGCTCGCGCAGTGCGAAGTCGTCGAGCGGCTCGCCGCGAAGCAAGCGCTCGATCTCGGTGTTGGGCGGGGCGTGTCGCAGGCGGACTAATACAGGTCGAGGGGCAAAATCTACTATTGATTTTTTCGGTATAGATCAAGTAACTCAGTAATTCGCTCCCGCTTTTTTTCGGTGAGGTCGACACGATCGAGCCATGAATCAAGTACTCCCAGATCCCATCCGGCATCGAACTTTTCCTTACAGATGGTTCGATAATCTTGTTCCTCTTCTCTTGGTAATTCAAGAATTACCTTTGTAATGAGTAGTAGCAGCAGACTTACTGCGCGATCATCACTTGACTCGGCAAATCGGTATGCCTCTTGCGCATCTTCAAATGCGGAATCTACGCTCCCTTGTACAATTTTTGATTCTACAGACGCTCGGAGAGCGTTATCATCTTTTGGACGTATAGATAACACCTGTTCGAAATCCTCAATTGCCGCACCGAAATTACCTGATTCTGCCCTCACGGTTCCCCGCTTAAAGTAGATATCGGCGTCGTCTCGGCCGCGTTCGATGACTTTTGAGAAGTCTTCGGCAGCACCCTCGTGGTCACCTGTATGGCCTCTCGCATTCCCTCGCTTATAGTAGATCTCGGCATCGTCTCGGCCGCGTTCGATGGCTTTTGAGAAATCCTCGACGGCACCCTCGTGGTCATCGGCGTAGTATCTTGCTCTCCCTCGCTTATAGTAGATATCGGCGTCGTCTCGGCCGCGTTCGATGGCTTTTGAGAAGTCTTCGGCAGCACCCTCGTAGTCATCGGCGTTGAATCTTGCTCCCCCTCGCTGGTAGTAGATATCGGCGTCGTCTCGGCCGCGTTCGATGGCTTTTGAGAAGTCTTCGGCAGCACCCTCGTGGTCACCCGTATGGCCTCTCGCATTCCCTCGATTATAGTAGATCTCGGCGTCGTCTCGGCCGCGTTCGATGGCTTTTGAGAAGTCCTCGACGGCACCCTCGTGGTCATCGGCGTTGAATCTTGCTCTCCCTCGCTGGTAGTAGATATCGGCGTCGTCTCGGCCGCGTTCGATGGCTTTTGAGAAGTCTTCGGCAGCACCCTCGTTGTCACCCGTATGGCCTCTCGCATGCCCTCGCTGGTAGTAGATCTCGGCGTCGTCTTGGCCGCGTTCGATGGCTTTTGAGAAGTCCTCGATGGCACCCTCGTGGTTACCGGTATTGCCTCTCGTCATACCTCGGATGGCGTAGATTGCCGGATCGTTGCGCCCGTTCTCAATCTCTTCTGTGAGAGACTCGATAGCGAAGTTGAACTTTTCAGTCGCTTTTTTTGTTTCTCCCTGATTCTTGAGATGGCGACCAAAGAATATCCGAGTTGCAGTGTCATCAGAGTCGATGGATTGTAGAATGTATTGGTAGTGTACCGTCGCAATCTCTGATGATTCTTCTGTGCCTAGTTCTGAAACTTGATTCGCAAATTGCCGGTGTGTTGATACTCTTCGTTCATTCTCTGCCTCAGGGAGATCCGCCCGTAACTCGCTGAGGAGGTAGTTCGAAAAAGGTTCTAGAGCGTTGTCGACTGGATGCTGAATAGCTTCGATCTGAATATCGTGTACGCGGTATTCAGTTTCACCTTTGAATGGATCTGTGTCTGAGTCACTGAGCGTAATCCACTGTTGGTTCAGTAATGGTTCAACGGGGTCTCGAAATCCATATTCCGGTGCAGGACGGTTGAATACCTTCCTATACGCACCTTCCACGAGGGACTTATAGAATGGACTACCCGTGAGGGACAGAAGTTCAATAGTGCGCAGTATCCTTTGCGGTTCCTCCCTGAGCTGCCCGTACTGATATTCCCACACTTCGAGAGCCGTCTCCGGAAGCCTCTCAATGTCTTCTTCTGTCAATTCATTATCTGCGAGACCGACGACAGACACCACGTAGAATGGTGAAGGGTCGGTCTGTAGGGCCTTCGCCACGAACTCTCGCACTACATCTTCACTCGCTTCTACTTCGTAGTGTTCCAACGTTCGACGCAGTATTTCGACGAGAACCTCTGGATCAAGCGGGGGAAGTTCGATTTGTTCAAACTCGTACCAGAATGAATCTGGGTCGTTAAGACTTCCAGGTAACTGATCAAGACGTTCTGATCGACTCGCGACAAGCACCCGAAGACTATACCCCTGGTTGTCAAGAATATTCTCTAGTTTCTTTACCAAACTTAGAACCGTTGCGTCTTCTCCCTCTTCAGATATCTTATGTATGTCGTCCCACAAGAGTAGTACATCCCCTGAAAAAGACTCCTGTTCAATCGCTCCAATATCCTCTCTCGAATCGAACCCTTCACTCGGAATAATAATATGTGAAATTTCGTCACTATCGATGCGTCGCGTTAATTCTGCGAGTGTCCGCGACTTGCCAACCCCTTTTCGTCCGACAAGCAGCAAACGATATGCTTCGATATCTTCGGGGAGAATTTCCCGGTCAACGAATTCAATATTTTCTGACGTTAACTCTCGTCGAGCTTGTTCAAAACCCTCAGGAGTCCCATCGAACAAAGTGTAGTACTGTCGCCGCTGGAGTAACTGTAGGATGTTGCCGATCTTTGCCTCAATTGCGCTACACTGCTCCAACAACTCTTCATCGTTTGCGAACCCAAGTAAGTCGGCGCGATCAGTACCAGCGATCCGCTGTTTGAAGTCCTGTACTGCCTCGGTATATGTTTCGGCAACAGCTTCTTTCACACTCCGGCGAATCCAGGAGCGAACCCTTGCCTCAGGGCCTACGGCATATAGTATAGCATCGGTGATCTCTTCGATCGCCGCGTCTTCGTCGGAGAAGTCCAACTGCGTTTCTGCGCCCAACCTACGTTCAACTACTGTCCATTGCTCACCTATATCTGATATTTGTTCGATGTTTTGGTTTTCAATCCTTTCGGTGACACTATCGCGGAGCGAGCGATTAAAATCTTCACCGATTTCGCTGAGATCTTCAGAGAAATCTTCTGAAAGGGCATCTTCATAGTATTCTTTACCGTGTGAGCCAGCCTTGGCTAAGCCAGTGGCGATTAGGCTGCTCACGACAGACTCAATCATACTGGCTGATACATGTATTCTATAAAACTAAATATCTTTATTATGTGCGAATATCTATAATTAATGAACACTATTAGAATCGGGACTGGATGCTGTATCTGGTTTGGCAACTTTAATAATGATTTACTCATCCCGAGCTGATATTCTGAGATCGACTAAAACTACTCTACCACCACTCAAGTTCCTCATCTCACAGCCTGTGGGTAGCCCCATTTTGATGTTTGAAGAGCGTTTCCAAGTCCCATTCAGATACATACCACTCCAAAAGCGTCGGCCTCAACTACAGGACAATGTTGAGGATGTTTGCTGAACGGTGCTTCACGTTTCTATACAAACGCGAAGAACAGCCGCCGGATCCACCCCGATCACTCCCGAAACCCCGTCCGTCGCAACCTTCATATTTCATGGACATGCGGAGAAGCACGAAATGAGAACAGAGCGAAACCGCGACGGCTCCTGGAACGTCTGGATGTCCCGCAAGGAGTACCAGGCGCTACCCCGAGCTGCCGACTCCTTCCAACACGAGATCGCGATCCGGTTGATGGGCGACTGCGGGCTCCGGGTCGGCGAGGTCCTCGACGTCGAGCCGCAGCACATCTCGCGGATGACCGACGGTCGCCACTACGAGCTCGAAGTCGTCGGCGGGAAGGACACGACCGGCGGGTTCGTCGACGGGAAGCAGCGCGAGACGTGGCTCCCTGTCGATGTCGAGGCGACGATCAACCGCTACGTCTAGACTGAGGAGATCGCGCGGGACGAGTCGCTCGTCGACGTGACGAAGCGCACCGTTCAAAATTGGGTTGAGAAAGCCGCCGTCAGCGCTGCCGAAGAGAGCGGCGATTCAGACTACGAGCGCGTGAGTACCCACGACCTCCGTCGCTGCTGGGCGAACCACTTGCTCGTCGAGGAGCACGTCTCCCCGCGGATCGTGATAGCGCTCGGCGGCTGGAGTTCCTATGACGCGATCGAGCCCTACCTCGCGGCGCCGACAGAGGAGAACATCATCGATTCGATGAGCGGAGTAGCGCTGTGAGCAGCGGTCGTGCGGCGTTGTTTGCGATCGTCTTCGGGCCCTAGTGTTCGCTCACGACGCCGGGACCCTCTCGTTCTAATCGATTCCCAGAAGGAGCCGCTCGTGTCCTACTCTCCGTCGCTTCACGGACAGAGCCTAGGAGTATTTCGATCACTACAGTAGCGAGTATAATCCAGAAATCCCCCGATAGTAATAATAACCTTGCTAACAGAAAATAGCCAAATGGATCAAGAGGAATATCTCATCTGGGAAGTCAAAGCAGATTCCTTGTCAAAGCACGAGGCGGAGTCGATTATTGAGTCTCTTGCTGATCAGGTAGCATCAGAAACTGATGAGAAAGTCGACTACAGAGAAGTCCACACCCTGACCGGGCCTGAGACTGTCGTTATTTCGTTCGTTGTCGGAGTAGCAAGCAAAGTGGTTGCGAAGGCAATTTATGGCGCACTCACCGACGCACCAGAAACTAGATCCATTCGTGGGAGTGAAGGATTGTCTGTCACACATAATGGGTCTGGGGATATTAACTTGACAGTCCCCGACGAAGACGTTGAGGAAACAGACGATCGGACTGAGGCTGAGCTGCGAGAAGAGTAACGGGCTACAGGAAGCGCTTCCTCCCTTTGTTATCCGTCGAACAGCAAGCGGATACGCAACTCAAAGTGATCGACGAGAGTGTCACGAACGCGCTTGCTCGCATTCGGTGCAACTCTACCTGCGGCTTCACCTTCGATAACAAGTGAGGTGAACACCTCCGCGAACAACTCTGATTCGCTCATACGGGAACTGGAGATCCCGTCGATGTCAGATTCCGGGATTGGTCCGTGAAGTCGCTCGCTGATACGCCTTGCTTCGGCTTGCTGTTGATCTGTTTCGAATATTGGCGGGTTCTCCTCGTGACCCGCATCAGGTGTAACAGCGTCGTAGAGCACGTGCCCAACCTCATGAGCCAGTACTGGACCGGTTCGATAGCCGAGGAAATCGAACGTGTCCTGACCAATCTCAAGAACTTCCGGTCCTGGGAGGTATTGACCGTACAACCCGTCAGTGTTGAAGTTGACCTCAGTTCGGACCTTAGAGATCAGATCAACGGTTTTGACAAACTCTTCAGCTTCAGTAGCACGCTGCTTGAGTTTCTCGTGGCGGATCGTGTCAACGTGTGGGAAGTCGTATTTCTGCGGATTGTCTTTCCACTTGTCTAGGTTGCGTGTTACGGGCTCATTCCGGAGTTCGTCTCGTTCTTGGATGTCCGCATCCCGAGTCTGGTGGAACTGCGCTGCTTCGACCCGCTTGTCACCACCACCTTGGAGCGTGAACGGGGTGTCCCGATTGCCGAGTCGGACAAACCCGTCTGATAGTTCTGTGACGTGCTCCTCAAGGTCGCGGTCGAGTGTGTACATTGACAGTGGGGTGTGTGTTCAATTCATATCGGAGACGATCTGATCGAGCGTATCAACGAACGACTCGGCGGAGTTCTTCCGGTCACGGGCATTGTACAACTGTGTATCGACAGTACTCGGGCTGACGTTGAGGATGGTTGCTGTTTCACCACGGCTGTACCCGTGGATCTCACGCAGCGCATACACGTGAGCCTGTTTTTTCCCAAGCAAATCATCCTCCGAGAGTCGAACAGCATCGCTGAGTGCTTCTCCGATTGGAGACAGGGTGGCCTCCACACCCGACTCGAGGAGTGCTCGGACGGTGTCACTCATTATACTCGAACCCGACTCAACAGTCTGTTTCGGGATAAACCGGTCCTCGGACTGATCATACTCTCCGAGAGCAATTTCACCGCGTGAGTGGACATAGTAGGCAACATCGCTCTCCAGTTGTCCGTTCTCGACGGTCCCGATCAGGACGGCCTCCTGTTTTGCGATGTACTCCGGGAACCCATCGAGAGCAGTCCCGTCAATCATACGACCACCTTTGCCACCGTTGAATGGCAACTCATGTCGACTTCGTATCTCTGACAGGGTATTAACCCTTTTGCCCAGGTTATCACGCACTCTATTCGCCAGTTTTCTCGGCGTGTCCCGGTTAAGTAGTCTAGTGTTCATAGTTTACTACTGTACAGTAGCAATCTTTGTGCGGTACTACATAAAAGTGCCGCCAAGGCGGGGCCTATTGCCGTTATGAGACCGTAGTCGAGTAGACTCTCGCGCTGCGTGTCGGGTTTCATACTCGTGGCTGGAAGCCTTCGCGTAGACGACTGCGTTCGGCATGCTGCTGCTCGCATGTCTGCCTGTTTTAAAAATAAGCCTCTCTTCGCCAGTTGGGCGAGAAGGATGTGCTTCTCGCCATGTCCACATCCAACGGAGGCTTATCTTACAACAAGTGGACTACAGATATTCATGGGGTGTCATAGAAGAGTTGTCACGACATTTATTCCGTGAATTCATAGCCGAATTAGCTGATAGAACGCGCTTACACATCAAGCATGAGTATTTAAACACTACCCAAACGAACGACGACAGGAATGCGCCCTCCAGAAAGTACGAGACTTCGGTCGCTGACCCGTCAATCGCCCGTATGAACCGGCGTACATTCCTCTCGACGGCTTGTGTCGGTACCGCAGCACTATCGGGGTGCCTATCGGTCCTTCCGTTGGGCAGGCCGGACACGCCGTTGCCCACCGTCCCTGACGGGACTTGGCCACAACACGGGGCAAACAGCGCGAACACGTTTGTGTCGGATGTTTCCGCACCTCCGCGGGGAAACCTAGCGTGGGAGTCGGCGACTTTCACACGGTGGGATCCGGTGATCACCGACGGAATCGTCTACACCACAAACTTCGACCCCAGCAACGAGGGAAGCGCCATCGCACTCGACGCACAGGATGGTAGCGAACAGTGGCGGACACTTCTCGAAGGAGACGGCGACCATGGAAGGGCGCTCGTCGACGAACGATTCCTCGTGGCGTACGACGAGGAGCTCGTCGCCCTCGACCGACAGAACGGTGACGTTCTCTGGCGACAGCCGCTCGAAGAGCCCGAAACCGGCGGGAGGCCGACGTACGCTCCAGAACTGCTCGCCGTCGACGAACGGTCGGGTGTCGTCGTCGTTCCATCCCGTGACGGCCTCGAAGCCTTCCGAGCGGAGAACGGCGAACCACATTGGGAGACGGCTGGGGTGACACAGCAGCGCGTCACGCCCGCGATCCACGACGGCACCGTCTACGCGGTGGGGGCCGTCGACAGCACGGACAGCGTCGCGGCGTTCGACGTCGACGACGGAACAACCCGCTGGACGAAAGCACTGGAGCAGGTGTCGACGAGCGCCGATCCGGTAGCGACCGAGCGGGGCGTTTTCGTCGTAGACGGGAACAGTCTCGGCGTCCACGACCCCGAAACGGGGGAGAGGACCAAGGAAATCGGCTTGGCCGAGATCGACGGGACGGAAAGCACGACGGTGGCCGTGGACGGGGAGACAGCGTTCGTGGCGAACGCCGAGGGGCTACTCGCGGTCGATCTCGCGGCCGAAACGACGCGGGTGCTACACGACGACGATGTGTACGCTCAGGGGTTCTGTATCGGGAGCGACACGGTGATTGCCATGGTCGACGGATCCGAGTACGTCTCTACCGAACTCCGTGAGACGATCACCGTCTTCGACCGCGAGACGGGGGACGTACAGTGGAACTACGTGTTGGACTCGTTTCACTCCGTGACTATCCCACCGATCCTCGTCGGCGGTGCCGTATTCTTTGCGACCAGCAGCATCGGCGCTCTGGCCGTACTCGGCGATGTCGATTCGAACGGCTAAGCTCAGTGTCTCAGCTGTATTGAGCGAATCACCGTGTGGTCGACGGTGTGAGAAGAGTTCTATGACACCCTCATATTCAATTAATGCCCTATGCCCACCGCGCGTCGAGCACGTACCGGTAGATACTGGTCCAATCGTCTGAGGCCGGGTTTCTGGGGATCGTCGCGGTCGGGAAGGGTTTCGACTCCGTGCGTGCCGACCCTACTCCTTGATGCGCGCCGCTATGGGGTGACACGGGCACTCATTCGGCGTCAACGTCGGCCGGCTCGCCTGAGCGGTCAACGAATAGGCCATCGACCATCGTGTCGATCAGCGCCTGATCGACGCGCGCGGGATCCGTGGTGGTGCCGGGTTCGTGTAGCAGTTCCTGCGAGCGCGTGGTGAATATCAGCGACGCGATGGCGTCCCGGACGATATCAGGATCGTCAAACCGGAACGACGCAACCTGAACCCACCGGTCGACGTAGCCGAGTGGCTCACCTTCCGGTTCCTCCGTAAGCGACTCCCGTTCAGACTCAGAGAGTTGGTCGAGGAGGGTTTGAAGTTCGTTTTCGACGATCATCCGGGAGATAAGTGGATCAGATCGCACCTCATCGAACAGCGTCTCGAGCATGGTCCGGACCTCTTCGCGCGGTGTCTCCGCGTTCGCGACCGCAGCGTCGACGCGCTCGATGAGCCGGTCGCGCTCCCGTTTCAGCACGGCGACGTACAGCATCTCTTTCGAGTCGAAAAACTGGTAGAACGTGCTGGTCCCGATCTCTACGGCCTCCGTCACATCCTTGATCCGCGTCCGGTCGAAGCCGTGTCTGGTAAACAGTTCACGGCCCGCCTCGATCAACTCTCCGCGGATTCGTTCGCGGTCCTCGTCGCTGAACCGAGTCATTGCTTTGTCCGACGCATCAGTCTGGGGTAACGGTTCTGGATCGGCATACGTCGGTATAGAATTCCACGAACGAAAATATTATTGGTTCGCGAGTTTTTCAAAGAGTGTGAAGCGCCTTCGTTCCGACACACGAATTTCGACTCTCGTTCGACCGACTACGATCCGAATCAATTCTGGCTACTCAAGGAGACAGGACAGCGACACTGACGCTGTCGGTGGTAAGGAACGGCGCCCCGTACGGACAACCCGACTTGCCGCTTCGGACGCGCAGTACGACGCAGGGGTGACAGCATGAGGGGGCATCGCGCACTCACCGCACTCGTCGTGACGTTCCTGTTCGTCTCCAGTACCGTGGCGGTCGCAGGCGCCCCGGTCGCCGCCCAGTCTCCCGACGCGGTCCAGCAGCAGGCGGGACCGACGATCCGCGGCTCGCCGGACCTGGCCGTCTCCGTGGCACAACCGACGATCAACGCGGGTGAGACCAACTCCGTCACGCTCCAAGTCACGAACGACGGCGATCTCGATCTGGGACCGGCTGACGCGCGTGCGCTTGTGACGACCGCCCGAAACGTACGCGTTGAGGCCGACGCCGATAACACCCCGCTCACCGTCGAGACCGGCACGGTGGCCATCGGCTCGGTAGCCGAGAGCCGCCCCGGAGAAGCGCCGATCGCGGTCGGCGTCCCGAGCGACGTCGATCCCGGTACCTACGAGATCGATGTCGAAGTGCGGTACTCACACACCTACCAGCAGTCAGGAAACGTCGTCTACGACCGGCAGAAGACCATCGACCGCGAGGTCACCGTCGAGGTGAGCGACGACGCTCGCTTCGAGATCACGAACGTGACGACCGACGCGCAGGTCGGTGACCAAGGGACCCTCGAGGCTGAAATCAAGAACATCGGGGCCGACACCGCCAGCGAGGCGACGGTCACGCTGGAGTCGGCGAGCGCCGGGCTCGCTTTCGGCCAGAGTCCGCGCGACTCCGCCAGAGTTGGCCACTTAGAGCCCGGTGAGACGGCGACCGTGACGTACGACGTCGCTTTCGCGGGCGGCGCACCCGTCCGCGATTACGCGCTCGACGGCACGGTCACGTTCGACACGAGCGAGGGGTACCAGCGTGTCGATCAAAGTCCGTCCGCGAGTGTCCGTCCGGGCGCCGAACAGCAGTTCACGATCGACAACGTCGAATCCGATCTATACGTCGGCGAGCAGGGCGACATCCAAGGGACGGTCACCAACGACGGTCCCGCGACCGCGCGCAACGTCGTCGTCCAGTACGCTGAGCAGTCACCGAGCGTGATACCTGTTGAGAGATCGGTCGCAGTCGGAACCCTCGGTCCCGGTGAGTCTGCGGAGTTCCGACTACCGATTGAGGTCGGTCAAGAGGCTGAGGCAGTCGCTAGCACCGCAGACATCGCCGTTCAGTATCGGACAGCGGAACTCGAGCGGCGGGCGTATCAAGACCTCGAGCTCCTCTTCGATATTGCTCCGGAGCGTGACCGGTTCGACGTCGAGGTCGCTGACCGAACTCTCGAGACAGGGGGCGCGCGCACCCTCTCGGTCGAGGTAACGAACAACCTCAACGAGACGGTCGGCGATGTCGAAGCCCGGCTGTTCACCGACGATCCGATCGCGACCGGCGACACGGACACGGGGTACGCGCAGACGATCGAGCCGGGTGAGACCGTGACGATGACCTTCGATCTGAGCGCGACCGCGTCAGCCACGCCCGGGAGCACGTACCCGATCTCGTTCGACTTCCGATACGACGACGCCAACGGCGACAGCCAGCTGTCCGACACGGTCCGGGTGCCGATCGACGTGACCGAAAGCGAGAGCGGCGGACTACCGATCGGCCCGATCGTCGTCTTGCTTGTCGTCGTCGTCGGAGCCGGTGGTGCGGTCGTCTGGTACCGGAGGCGGTAAGCGATGCGACTTGGCGAGCAGATCGAGGCGGGAATACGACGCCTCAACGACGTCATCGTCGACCGCCCGCGTGCGGTCGTCGTCGCGTTCCTCCTGTTGACCGCCGTGTTCGCAGGGGGGATCGGGCTCGTCTCCACCGAGACCGAACCCACGGAAGGGTTTACCCAAGGGCTCGACGAACAGGAGGCGCTCGACGCAGTCAACGAGGAGTTCGAAGATCCGTTCGCGGCCGACGGCGAGTCAACCCAGCTCATCCACGTCAGCGGGAACGCCCTCTCGAAGGAAGCACTCGTCAGGAACCTCCGGGTACTGGAGCGCGTCGAGTCGCGAGAATCACTGCGGATGGAGGACGCGAACGGGCCGGCCACGATCATCGCGCAGGCGATCGATCCCTCGGCGACCACGGTGACCGAACAGCGGCGGGCACTAGAGGGCGCGACCGAGACGGAAGTGCGTCGAACCGTCCGTCAGCTCAACGCCGCGAACCCGGCGTTCTCGCGCAGCCTCGCGACCGATTTCAATCCGACGAGCGCCTCGGCGTCCGCCTCGATCACAGTCGTCTCGCACGATGTCCCGAGCGGGTTCGACGATCTCGCCGGTCTCCAGACGGAGGTCGCTTCGATCGCCGAAGACGAGCCGGCCGACATTCGGGCGTTCGGCACTGGGATCACGAATGCCGAGACCGGACAGGTGATCGGCGACTCGCTGACGATCGTGATGCCCGTCGTGGTGCTGTTGCTGTTGCTGTTCCTCATCGTCGCCTATCGCGACCCGATCGACCTCTCGCTCGGCCTGCTGTCGCTTCTGATGACGGTGCTGTGGACATTCGGGTTCCTCGGCTACTCGGGCATCCCGTTCAATCAGCAGATGATCGCCGTACCGGTGCTCCTGCTCGCGGTCGGGGTGGACTTCGGAATCCACATCATCAACCGCTACCGCGAGGAGACCGTCGAGGGGTTAGAGCCGATCGAGGCGATGCGAACTGCGAACAACCAACTGATGGTCGCGTTCGTCATCGTCACGGTGACAACCGTGTTCGGGTTCGGGGCGAACGTCATCTCCGATCTCACACCAATCCGAAACCTCGGGCTCGCGTCGGCGGTCGGCATCGTGTTCACCTTCCTGATATTCGGGCTGTTCCTCCCCGCGGCGAAATTGGAGGTCGATCGGCTGCGCGAGCGCTACGGAGTCCCCGAATTCAACTCGAAACCGATCTCCTCGGAGGACTCGACACTCGGACGCGTGCTCGCATTTCCCGCACGCGCCAGTCGGTACGCACCGATCGCGTTCGTCGTGGTGCTGCTCCTGACCGGCGGGGTCGCGGCTGCCTACGGGAGCGGCGTCGACACCTCCTTCGAACAAGAGGACTTCCTCCCGCCGGCCGAACAGCCGGAGTACGTCACGTCGCTGCCTGAGCCGTTCGCGCCCGGGACCTACACCGTCACGGAGACGATCAATCTGTTGGAGGACCGGTTCGCAACGAGCCAGGACCAGTCGGTGACGATATACGTAGAGGGGAACTTCGAGGCGGATCACGCCTTGGCGGCGCTCTCACAGCCGAACGAGGATCCGCCCGACGCGCTCGCGGTCGGTGACGGCGGGAGCGCTCGCCCGACGAGCGTCGCCACGGTGATCCAGTCGCACGCCGATCGGAACCCCGAGTTCGGCGAACTCGTGGCCCGGAACGACCGCGACGGCGACGGGGTTCCCGAGCAGAACCTCGACCGGATCTACGACGAACTGTTCGCGTCTCCGTCCGGTGACCGTGCCGAGCAGTACCTCACGCCGGATCGGCGGAACGCCAAGATCGAGTACGCGATCGACGCGGACGCGTCGCAGGCCGGGGCTGCCGCCGACGCCCGCACGTTCGCGGAGGACTTCCGGTACGAAGCGACCGCGACCGGACAGCTCGTCGTCTTCGACGCGATCACCGAGATCATCTTCGACTCTGCGATCCAGGGGATGATACTCGCTGTGGGACTGACGGCCGGATTCCTCGTCGTTGCCTACGCCGTGTTGGAAGGGAAGCCGTACCTGGGGATCGTGAACGTCTTTCCGATCCTCGTTGCGATCGCGTTCCTCATCGGGACCATGCGGTTGCTCGGTCTGTCCCTGAACGCGCTGACGGCAACTATCCTATCGATATCCATCGGGCTGGGGATCGCATACTCAGTTCACGCGACCCACCGGTTCATCGACGAGTACAACGACGGCCGGAACGCCTACGGCGCGATGCTCACGACACTGTCCGGGACCGGGGGCGCGCTCCTGGGAAGCATGCTCACGACATCACTCGGCACTGGAGCGCTCGCGCTCGCGATCACGCCCGTGCTTGGGGACTTCGGCCTCCTGATGGCGCTGAGCGTTCTGTACTCGTTCGTGTTCACCGTCGTTGCGTTGCCGCCGGCGGTGTTGCTGTGGGAGCGCTACCGCAGCACGCGGACGGGACGAACCGTGACGAGTTCGGCCTGAACGCTGAGACGGCGACCTCGGACGGTGTGCCCGTCGGGTCGCCGTTGTGACCGCTGATCGGTGGTGATCCGAGACAAGTCGGAGGCGCTGGACGAATCAATAGAATAGAGGACGCGAGTCTCGTAATAAGTTCCTCCCGGATTCGATCAGGCTGGGTCGCTCAGTACAGAAGAATTATTCATTGGGCATCTAACTGCTTAGGTAATGCCTCAGATTGTCCATGCCCTCTCCCAGTCTGACTGGCAGTCGTTCCAGAAACACGGAGAATATCGTCCGAGTTCGTTAGAGACCCAAGGGTTCGTTCACTGCTCGAAGCCGGGCCAGATAGTCGTCGTCGCAGACGCCAATCACTCTGACAGTGACGAGATGGTACTTCTATTGCTGGATGAATCTGGTCTGGACTCACCCGTTCGATACGAGACCAGCAGCGACGGGGCAAGTGTATTCCCCCACGTCTACGGACCACTGACGTTGGATGGAGTCATCGACTCCTTCCCATTCCCGCAGGATGAAACCGGCTATCGCCTCCCAGACGAACTGCTTCAATATTAACGTGTTCGACGCTGTCTATGTTCGGTTCGCAAGCGGATTCTACAGGTTGATTCAGGGTATCGACGGAGAAATAACATCGTTCAGGTGCTGACTACATCCTCTGTGTCTCGCAGCGCGGTCTTGCCAATTACGGGAGTTCGTCAAGTACCTGCTGAATAGAGGGCGCGTACTCACCGGTCCTCGACACCGGTCACCGAAGTTTGGTGATTGGCGAGCGGTTCTTACTACACAAGCGGTATGTGAGCGGAGACCCCTTGTGGGATTATGGGCGCTCTCGAACGAATTGCTGCCTCGGACCTGAAACTCAGGGTCGTCATCGGTGGGGCAGCAGTAACCTTTGCGACCATCTTCGCCGGACTCTCGTTCGGATTACAGTCGACAACAGGGCTGGCCCTCGGAGTCGTAGTCGGCATCATTGCTTCGTTTGCTGTAGGGTATCTCCTTCTCCAGTTGGTGGCGTGACTCCCGCCACCATCGGATACTCGCTTAACTGGAGACCAGTCAAAGAAGAGAATTCGGGCTGCTGAGTATACGCTCTATATGTAGCACGCTATTCTTGTCAGGTGAAGGGAGTCCCCCCGGCTCAGTGTCTAATTTAAACTGAAGGGGCTACTCGCCAGTTGGGCGAGAAGAACCTGCTTCTCGCCATATCGTATTAAGAAGACAATCTTCTAAGAGATACTGACACAATCAAAAGTACAAGAAAAGTCATCATAAATCCGAACCCCGGTAAGTCGCTTGCTGTCGAAGTTGACTCTACCGTAACCTCAATTGGACCAACAGAAGAAGTCCGTCGGTCGCTTGAGTTCTCGCCCCCGACATAGTAAACAGCGTCTCCCGAAATACTGTATTCCCCGGGGTCATTAGTTTGAATTCTAACCTGTATGTTAGTTTCTTCACCCGGTCCAACATTGACATACTCTGTACTACTTCTACTCGCTAGACTTGTCCCATCCACGCCTGAGATTGAAACCCCACTTCCAGGTAGATTCAAATTGAGTTTGACATCGATCTCCTGATCCGGCATTTTATTCGACACCGAGAATAGTACTAATATTTCATCACTAGGCTGAACTACGGATTGTTCGCTGGTAAGATCAAGTGCTACACTTTCTTGTACAGATACAACCCTCGAATACGTAGCAGTATCACCATACTCATCAGTTACTTTTAGAACAACTGGTTTTTTACCATTCTCTGTAAACTTATTCGTAACCTTTTGTCCTCTTGTGTCAAATTTCTCGTCATTTTTGAAATCCCACTCGTAGGATCTGATTTCATCTGTTGAATTGGCTACGAAAATGACGTCCTGTTCGCTCTGAGGAGTCACAGGTTGCCAAGTAAAGTTGGCTTTCGGCTTCACATCTCGAACTGTGAC
This sequence comes from Halorubrum sp. CGM5_25_10-8B, assembly GCF_005435095.1. Taxonomy (NCBI): domain Archaea; kingdom Methanobacteriati; phylum Methanobacteriota; class Halobacteria; order Halobacteriales; family Haloferacaceae; genus Halorubrum; species Halorubrum sp. CGM5_25_10-8B. The sequence goes on from NZ_SGTY01000027.1 coordinate 25,333, forward strand.
TTCTCTTTTAATCTCCGTTTTTAGACCATCAGATGTAACAACGGCTAGTGTTATCTCTTTGCTTCCGCCATCGGGGAAAGCATGTGTTATTTCTGAGCCGTTCTTGTCAGCGCTCCCATCACCGTCAAGATCCCACTCCCATGCTGTAATTGTGCTATCCGAGTTTGCGACAAATTGAACCGGTGTATCATCGGCCGGTTTTGTAGGTGACCAACTGATAGATACCTTTGGTGGTGTCTTTACCTCTATTTCCACGTTTGCCGTATCTGTATTTCCAGTTTCATCGGTTACAGTCACAGATCCAGTGTAGTGACCAGAGGTCGCGAATACCTTTGTTGCCGACTTCCCCCGCTCTGTCGTACCATCAGAGAACTTCCATTGATACGATTCAATCGAACCGTCGGGATCGAATGATGAACCAGCAGAGAATTCAATTTGATCCCCCGTAGCAACAGGTCCTTCTGGTAGAGAAACCCTCGCGGATGGTGACTCACTTACGCCTACTTCTTTCGTGATTGAATTCTGCTTTTCACCGTTGTCCGTAACTGTAAGCCGTACATTGTACGTCCCTTTCTCTGGGAAAGTGATTTCAGAGACTCTGCCTGTTGCTTCCCGGTCACCACTAACATACCACTCATAACTCACTACTTCGCCATCTGAGTCTGAGGAATTACTCCCGTCTAATCTCACCGACAGTCCTGCTCCGCTAGAAGTACTGTATGTGAAGTCAGCAGCGGGTGCGGGATTCTTAACGACGATAGATTTTGTAGTGGTTACAGTCTTGCCACCATTATCTGTAATCCGCAAACCGACCGTGTATGTACCATCTGTTTCGAATGTAACGCTTGAGGTTTGTCCGTCCGAGATATCGCTGTAGTCGCCATAATCCCCATCACCGTTCGAATCCCACTCGTATGAGACAATCTCCCCGTCGGGATCGCTTGACCCACTTGCATCGAGAGAAATAGAGTCATCTGGATTAGGGGTAGACGGCGAAAATGTGAATGAGGGTTTCGGTGACGGGTTCTCTACTGTGATTTGGGTTGTCGTTGTTCGACTCTTGCCGCCGTTGTCAGTGACTCTCAGACCAACGGTATAGGTCCCACCCGAGCCGAACGTGACGCTTGAGGTTTGTCCGTCGGAGATATCGCTGTAATCGCCATAGTCGCCATCACCGTTCGAATCCCACTCGTATGAGACAATCTCCCCGTCGGGATCGCTTGATCCGCTCGCATCAAGCGAGATAGAGTCATCTGGATTTGGTACCGATGGAGAAAAGCTAAATGACGCTTCCGGTGCCGGGTTCTCTACTGTAATTTGGGTAGTAGTTGTTCGACTCTTGCCGCCGTTGTCAGTGACTCTCAGACCAACAGTATAGGTCCCACCCGAGCCGAACGTGACACTTGAGGTTTGTCCGTCAGAGATATCGCTGTAATCGCCATAGTCGCCATCACCGTTCGAATCCCACTCGTATGAGACAATCTCCCCGTCGGAATCACTCGATCCACTCGCGTCGAGTGAAATAGTATCATCTGGATTTGGTACAGACGGAGAAAAAGTGAACGACGCTTCCGGTGATGGGTTCTCTACTGTAATTTGGGTTGTCGTTGTTCGACTCTTACCGCCGTTGTCGGTGACTCTTAGACCAACGGTATAGGTCCCACCCGAGCCGAACGTGACACTTGAGGCTTGTCCGTCAGAGATATCGCTGTAATCGCCATAGTCGCCATCACCGTTCGAATCCCACTCGTATGAGACAATCTCCCCGTCGGAATCACTCGATCCACTCGCGTCGAGTGAAATAGTGTCATCCGGGTTTGGTACAGACGGAGAAAAAGTGAACGACGCTTCCGGTGCTGGATTTTCTACTGTGATTTGTCTCCGAACTGTACTCACATTTCCTTGCGAATCTGTTACTCTTAAGCCAACGGTATAGGTCCCGCCCGAGCTGAACGTGACACTTGACGTTTGTCCGTCGGAGATATCGCTGTAGTCGCCATAATCTCCGTCGCCGTTCGAGTCCCACTCGTATGAATCAATATCTCCATCTGGATCGGTGGACTCGCTCGCATCAAGAGTAATACTATCGTCTGGATTAGGAGTTGACGGAGAGTAATCGAACGAGGCCGTCGGTGAACTTGCCGCAGACACTACCAGTGGTGCGGCAGAGAAAACGAGACCTACGCTTATAATCAAAGCAAGTAGGATAGCTTTGTTTGCGGAATTCATTCTAGCCGACTGACCCCATAGAACATCATCTACTTGCCATACTTTGTCGCGTGATAAGTACCTATCGTTGTTAGGACATATCGGGGGTCGCGTTAAGTTTGGCGTGAATTGTGGTAGACAGCAACGGCTTCGAGCCAATTTTGAGCTGTCTCGAGTGCGACATTGCTAAAACTATTCGCAAACGAGGATGTTCGTCGTTCTATTTCCCAAA
>NZ_SGTY01000028.1:0-24659 GCF_005435095.1 Halorubrum sp. CGM5_25_10-8B
CCGCGCTCTCTGACCGTCGTCTCCCCACATTCCCGGCGATTCCGGACGTCGGTGATCGTTCGTCTCGTTTTATTCGTAGTATAACAACTGAACCGGACGATTCGGCGATTCGGGCGACCCTTGTCGAAGAAGATACTGTTATCCGGCTTCCTCCGCTACGGAGTCGCATGTTTACCGATCGCTCCCGCCGACCGACCCGGAATTCCGGCGTCGGCTCGGCACCCGCCGTCCCGCTCGCCCGCCGCCGACCGCTCGCCGGAGACCGACCCTCTCGGACCCGCGACGGGGTAGCCGCATGCGCGTAGTCGCGAAGTTCGGGGGAACGAGCCTCGGCAGCGGCGACCGGATCGAGCGCGCGGCCGACTCGGTCGCGAGCGCGGTCGCGGCCGGCCACGAGATAGCGGTCGTCGCGAGCGCGATGGGGTCGACCACCGACGACCTCCTCGACGACATCACCTTCGAGACGGACGACGCCGACCGCGCGGAGATCGTCTCGATGGGCGAACGCACCAGCGTCCGCATGCTGAAGGCCGCGCTGTCCGTCCGCGACGTCGACGCCGTCTTCCTCGAACCCGGCCACCCGGATTGGCCGGTCGTCACCAACGAACTCGGCGAGGTCGACGTGGCGGAGACGAAGCGGCGGGCGGAGGAGATCGCGGCCGATATGGACGGCGTCGTCCCGATCATCACTGGGTTCCTCGCCGAGGACCACGAGGGCAACGTCACCACGCTCGGGCGCGGCGGCTCGGACACCACCGCCGTCATGCTCGGCAACTACATAGACGCCGACGAGGTCGTGATCGTCACCGACGTGGAGGGCGTGATGACCGGCGACCCCCGCGTCGTCGAGGGCGCGCGCAACGTGGGCGAGATCACCGTCGACGAGCTGCGCAACCTCTCTTTCCGCGGCGCCGAGGTCGTCGCGCCGTCTGCGCTCTCGTACAAGGACGAGGGGCTCGCGGTTCGGGTCGTCCACTACCAGCACGGTGACCTGCTCCGCGGCGGCACGCGGATCGAAGGCGAGTTCGAGAGCCTGATCGACATGCGCGAGGAGCCGCTCGCGTGTCTCACCATCGCGGGGCGAGCCATCCGCAACCGCCCCGGGATCCTCTCGGAGCTGTCGAACGCGCTGCGCGCCGAGGAGGTCAACATCGACGCGGTCGCGTCCGGCATGGACTCGGTCACCTTCTACGTCGACGTCGACATCGCCGAGACCGCCGAGGCGTTGCTCCACGAGGCGGTCGTCACCGACGAGGCCCTCTCCTCCGTCACCGTCGCCGACCCCATCGCCGTGATCCGCGTCACGGGCGGCGAGCTCCCCAACCAGTCGGGGGTCATTCAGGACATCATCGCGCCCATCGCGGACGCCGGAATCAACATCATCGACCTGATCACGAGCGCCACCTCCGTCGCGGTGTTCGTCGACTGGGACGACCGAGAGGAGGCCCTCGAAATCGTCCAAGAGCGCTTTGACTAAGCCTCGCGGGGATCGACGACCGCGACTCTGACCGGATCGGTGGCTGCGACCCTGACCGGATCGACGACCGCAACCCTGACCGGATGGGCGGCTGCGATCCTGATCGGATCGGCGACCGCGACCCTGACCGGATGGGCGGCTGCGATCCTGATCGGATCGGCGACCGCGACCCTGACCGGATGATAAACCCCGAAGCGTCCGCCTCAGCCGCTTTCCGCCGGATCGAACCGGTACCTCGTCGTCGCCGTGCCGTCGATCCGCGGCCCGGATCCCGCCGCCTCGAAGCCGAACGCCTCGACCACTTCCGGACCGACCCCGTCGGCGGGGACGATGACTTCGACCGACATTCCCTCTCGTTTCGCGAAGCCGACCGGCTCCTCGAACAGCCGCTCGACCGCGGCCGCGGTGCCCTCGAAGTTCGTCACGTGAACCGTCCCGTCACGCACGTCGAACGCGATGAACCCGGCGACCGCGTCGACCGGGGTGTCGTCACCGCCGTCACCGTCGCCGCTCGGCTCCGACGGCGAGGGCGCTCCCCCCGATTCCGACCCGGCGTCGTCTGTCACCGCGACGCGAACCGACCGGTCGTGGATCATGTTCCGAGCGACGCCGCGGGGTCGGCCCGTCATCGACCCGACGGCCGCGGCGTCGGCCTCGACCGCGTCACGAACTCGCATACGTCAGTACTCTCGGCCGACGGCATAAAATCGCCGCACGGTTGGCGTCGACCGGATGATTTTAACGACGGGCGGACGGATTGTCTCGCATGTCCAAATCGACCCAGATCGTGGTTGGCACGGTCGGCGTCTCGGCCGTCCTCTCGGTGCTCATCATCCTCTCGTACGTCCTCGGCTGATGTTCTCGCCCCGGGCGCTCGACGACGATATTGAAGCGGTCCGCGATCACTACGCACCGGGATCGCCGGTCCTCGACGTCGAGTCCGACTTCGAGACCCTCCCGCCGGCCGCCGCGGAGGACCTCGGCCTCTTTGTCGACGCGCTCGACCCCGCGTCGTACCCCGCCGAGTGGCTTCCCGAGGCGGTCCCGGACCTACTCGGCAAGCACGCTGGCCCGGCGTTCACCGTCGGACTCCCCGGCGACGGGACGGTCGTCCGGACCGCACAGACCGATCCGCCCGCGGTCCTCGTCAAGCGACGTGCGGAGGGGACGCCCGAAGACTTCCTTGCCTTCCTCGTCGCCGAGCGGCTAGTCCAGATCGACTGCGACCCGGCTCCGGGCGCAGTGAGCGGCGGAGACTCGACCGGGCTCCCCGAGACGTTCCTCCCCTTCTTCGGCGAGCGCTACCGCGACCTCGACGCGGCGATCCGCCGCCCCGACCCGGAGACGGGCGCGTCGACGACGGGATTCGGACCGGCGGACGTGTTCCAGGTTGCGAACGCGCTGTTCGACGCGTGGGTCGGCCTCCACACCCGCGACACGTTCGCGTCGTGGGAGTCGGAGCACCCCCGGCTGTACGACGCGTGGGTCGACGCCGGCAAGCGGCTCTCCGGCCGGCTCGGTGAGCTCTCCGGCGAGGTCGCGCGCGGCGACACGGAGTTCCCGAGCGCGACGGAGTACGCCTGCTCGGCGGTCAAACACGACCTCGACCTCCCGGCGCCGTACGCCGCCCTCGACACGACCGCCTACCGGGACCGCGGGGCCGCCTACGCCGTGGCGTGGACAGAGAAGACGTTCGCGGCGCTCCTCGACGAGAGCTGACGCTTCCTCGCGGCGGCAGACCGCCGCTCAGACGTCTACGACGACGTTCCCGTCCCCGTCGAGGTCGATGACGCCGTCGAACAGGTCGCGGAACCGGTCGAGCGTCGCGACCTCGTGGACCTCTTCGGAGAGGTGGAAGATACCGACCGCGTCGTGCTCGTCGAGGAGGTCAAGGATCTCGCTCGCGGCGTCGTACACCGCGTCGTCGTCGGCGTAGTAGGCCATCTCGGTGAGCGAGTCGACCGAGACGCGCCGCTTCCCCTCGTTCTCGGTGAGGAACCGCTCGACGCGGTCGACGACGCCGTCGAGGTCGTCCGGCGCGGAGACGTAGTAGACGTCGTCGGCGGTCCGTCGCGAGTAGCCGCGCTCGACGGAGAGCGTGTCGAGGATCGTCGCCTTCGTCTCGTCGACGTCGTAGTACTCCAGCTTCTGTTCGACCTCGCGGGCGGTCGTCCGGGTCGAGACGACGAGGAACGCGTCGGTGTCGGTCTTCAGGAAATCGGTGTCGATTCGGTCCGTCTCGCCGATGCTCGGGTGGACGAGCAGGAGTCCCGTGCCACCCGGTATCGCTTCCGGTCCGTTCTCGATCGCGAGCGAATAGTCCATGGGATCGGCAATCACGCGACCGACTTAACGGTGCGGTCGACGGGCTAATAATTAAGTCAAATAGAATACACCTGTGGTTGAGCAAATGAGCGATACGTCTTCTGGGACATACGACGCTGTCATCGTCGGCGGATTCTCCGGCGTCGTCACCACGATACTCGCCGTCCGTGAACTCCAGGACGTTGATCTGTAAGTCGACCCGCTGGATCCGGACGGGTTGGGTGGCCTCAGCATCACCGGATACTTTTCGATTCGCACTACGCTCACGTTCTCGACGGGGTCGCTACTTCTCCCCCCCGCGTTCATTTTCGTCCGGGGAAACGCCCCCTCGCGGTTGGTCTCTGTGATCGCCGCCGGTTTCGTCGGAACGATTCTCGTTTCGTTCCTCTACCCGACTCGACTGACCAATAGAAGGCCCAACAGCACAGCGACTCGAGATTGGAGGAACTCCGCAAAGAGCATCCGACAGGCGAAACTGGCGCCCTCAGCTACTCGAAAATCGAATCCAGTGACGAAAACACGGAATTACTGAATCGAATGGAACTAGACAGAGTCCGTCGGGAGTAGCAGGACTACCAAAATCTACGGCTCTATCCGTTTCAACTGAGTAGCCTCCTGAAACTGATCTCGTCGCTCGTTCTCCCGATCCTGTTCCTCGTAATTGATTCGTACGTACTCTGCGTCTCCACCGCATTCGCCCCCTTCGTTTCATCTGGAGATCGCCGTCACGGACCGATGAGTTGTGACAAGTCTCGATCCTGCGTTCAAACGCGTCGGTCGGTTTTTTTGCCCCGCCCGTCGTCGGTGCGTTCGATGCCCGGGCACGACTCCGCGCGCGACATCTACCGGCAGGCGGTCCCGGTGATAACCGTCAGCCTGATCGCCGGGCTGTTCGCGGGGACGATACTCGCCTCCGACGCCATGCGCGCGAACATCGCGGAGGTCCCCGGGCTCCTCCTGTTGCTCCCGGCGTTCCTCGCCACCCGCGGGGGAGTGTACGGCTCGCTCGGCGCCCGGCTCTCGACCGGGCTCCACCAGGGGATCATCGAACCGCGGTTTCAACCCGACCGGCGACTCACGAACGCGGTCGTTGCCTCCTTCCTGAACGGAATGACCGTCTCCGTGTTCATCGCGGTCGTCACCTACGCGACGCTCGTCTTGTTCGGTGACGGCGGGAGCCTCTTCCAGCTGGTCGGCGTGATGGTCGTCGCCGGCTTCCTCTCGGCGGTGCTGATGATCACGGTGCTCATCGCGGTCATCTTCCTCGGCTACCGCCGCGGGCTCGACCCAGACAACGTCATCGGACCGGTGGTCACCACGCTCGGCGACGTGTTCGGGGTGTTCTTCCTCTTGGTCGGCGTCGCCGCCGTGGGGGCGCTGTCGTGACCGACCCCGAGTCCACCGCGGTCGACGAGTGGTCGGTCCGACGGATCGTCCGGACGATGATCCCCCTGCTCGCCGCGCTGTCGGTGCTTCAGCTCGTCTCGGGGACGGTACTGGAGACGTACGAGGCGGTACTGCTCAGGTACCCGGCCCTGCTAGTCCTCGTTCCCGTCCAGATCGGGACGGCCGGCAACCTCGCGTCGATCACCTGCTCGCGGCTCACGACCCAGCTGTACCTCGGGACCTACGAGCTCAGCCCGTCGAACCCGGCCCTCCGGGCGAACGCGGGCGCGGTGTTCGGGCTCGCGGCGACCGTCTTCGGCGCCGTGGGAGTCGCCGCGTGGGCGATCGGGCTCGCGCTCGGCGGGTCGCTCGCGCTCGGCCGGGTGCTGCTGATCTCGTTGGTCTCCGGGCTGTGCCTCGCGGTCCTCGTCGTCGTCGCCAGCGTCGCCGCCGTCGAGGTGTCCTACCGCGTCGGGCTCAATCCGGACGACACGACGATCCCCGTGGTGACGAACCTCTGTGACATCGCCGGCGTGCTGATCCTCTTCGCAGTCGTCTCGGTCGTGCTGTGAGGCCGGAGCGAGCGGCACGGCGCGACCGCGGCGCCGTGACCGCGACAGCGCGCCACGCCCCTCTCAGAACACGCTGTCGGCGGTCGCCGCGCCGACGACGCTGAACATCGCGCCGACGGCGACGGCCTTCGCCGTCGTCGCCACCACCGCGCCGTCGCCGATCCCACCCTCGACGAGGAACGTCTGCGGGGCGTCGAAGATCAGCGCGAGCAGGAGCACGGACCCGAACGCCACCGTCATCAGCGAGACGAAGCGGGTCGGGATCCCGACGAAGTCCGGCTCCTCGTCGACGTCGCGTCCGGTGTCGGCCCGGTACAGCGCGGCGTACCCGATCAGTCCGACGAGCGCGGCGGTCACACCGGCTTGGACCCAGTTCATCCCCGCGGCGAGCTCCCAGACCTCCGCGGTGACGACGAACGGCCCCGCGAGCAGGAAGCCGCCGACCGACTGCTGGGCGATGTCGGCCACCCGGAAGTTCGGTCGGCGGAGCGCTCGCGGTCGCTTCATACCCACCGGCGGGAGCGGAGCCGGTAAAACACCGCCGTTTTTCACCGCTCTCCCCGTTCGGCCGGTATGAGCGTCCGCGAGGAGTTCGACGAGTGGGCGGCGAGCGGGAAGGACCGCGGGATGGAGGACCGCCACTGGCACACCGCGAAACACGTGTTGGCCCGCATGCCGGCCGAGGCGGGCAACGCCGTCCTCGATCTGGGGACCGGCTCCGGCTACGCGCTCCGCGCGCTCCGCGAGCGGGGGATCGACCGCGGCTACGGCCTCGACGGCGCCCCGGAGATGGCCAGCAACGCCCGCGAGTACACCGACGACGACGCGGTCGGCTTCCTCGTCGGCGACTTCGACGAACTCCCCTTCGCCGACGACTCCTTCGACCACGTCTTCTCGATGGAGGCGTTCTACTACGCGGCCGACCCGGTCCACACCCTCGAAGAGGTCCGCCGCGTGCTGAAGCCGGGCGGTACCTTCTACTGCGCGGTGAACTACTTCGCGGAGAGCGAGACGACCCACGCGTGGCAGGAGAACATCGCCGTCGAGATGACGCTGTGGAGCCGCGAGGAGTACCGCGAAGCGTTCCGCGAGGCCGGCCTGTACGTCGCCGAGCAGGACGCGATCCCGGACCGCGAGACCGAGATTCCCGACGCCTCCGAGTTCCCGACCGAGGGGTACGAGACGCGCGAGGCGATGGTGGACCGCTACCGGACGTGGGGGACGCTGCTGACGGTCGGTGTGGCTCCCTGAGTCGGTCCGTCGGGATTCGACCTCCCGTGGCGGCCGGTGCGAGACGAACAGTTGATCTCCCAACCGTTTTACCGAGTCCCACAGTCGTCTCCCTCAATGGACGTCCGCCGTGCCCTCCTCGGCCGTCCCGACGGTCGCTTCCGTATCGCCGGCACCGTCGGTCTCGTGTTCGTCTTTGCGTTCGTCCTCTACGCCGCCTACTGGCGGTCGAACGCGGCGTACGGTGCGAGTACGGAGGTGACCACCCAACTCGGTGCCATCCGCGCGGTCGCCCCGGAGATCAGCGACATCGGTCACTCGCGTGCCACCGCCGTCCTCTACCTGCCCGCCGCGGCGATCGCTATCCTCGTTCAGTATCACGGTGGCGCCGCCATCTACACGCTCGCAGCGGGGCCCGCCATCCCGGTCGCGTCGGCTCTCGCGTGTGCGGCGTTCAGCCCCTTGCCGGACGTACTGGAGATGGAGGTCCTCGGCGTCACGCTTCCGACTCACCTCCGGCTCGGCCTCGCGGTCGGCGCCTTCGCCGTCGTCGTCGGTTCTGCCCTCCGTCGATTGAGTCCCCCGAGCGAGCGTTCAGCGTCGGAACGCTTCTTCGGCTCGTCGGGGGAGCGGCACAGAGCGGTTGTCGTCATCGCTGTCGCCGCCGTTCTCTCGGTCCCGTCCACGTTCTGGTTATATGCCTCCTATCCGACCTACCAGCCGTTCGGGTACGCCGTGTTCGGGGCTCCGATCGCGGCGCTCGTCTACTGGTACCGGGGCGGGATCGCACTCGCGTGGCTCGGTGACGCCGCGGCCGTCTTGGGACACGCAACCGCGATCGCGTTTATCGCCGATTCGCCCGACTACGTCCTCGATCCGGCCTTCTTCGTTCCCGCGCTCGCCGTTGCGACCGCGCTCGGGTCGCTCGGCGCGGGCGTCGCCGTCGGCTTTCGAGGACTGTACGTGGTCGTCAGCCGCCGGGACGCTGTAGGGTCGGGATCGCACGGGGGGTAGGTCGCGAGACGGCGCCCTTGGTCTGCCCCCGGCCGCCAGCGACTCGCGCGCGCAGCTCGCGGCCTTCGCTTCGCTCCGGCCGCTCACCGACACGCGCCGCCGCGCGTTCTTCCGCTATGTTCGGCCCGTTCCGACGGTTTAAATCGAGGCGGGGCCCAGACTTCGGTAATGGAACCGAGTTCGCTCTCCGGGCTCCCCGCGGGCGTCGGCGAGGCGCTCGAAGCGGAGGGCGTCGCGGAGCTGTATCCGCCGCAGGAAGCGGCGGTCGAGGCGGGCGTCACCGACGGCGAGAGCCTCGTCGCGGCGGTCCCGACCGCGTCCGGCAAGACGCTGATCGCCGAGCTGGCGATGCTCTCCTCCGTCGAGCGCGGCGGCAAGGCGCTGTACATCGTCCCGCTGCGCGCGCTCGCCAGCGAGAAGAAGGCCGAGTTCGAGCGCTGGGAAGAGTTCGATGTGACGGTCGGCGTCTCCACCGGCAACTACGACTCCGACGGCGAGTGGCTCGCCAGCCGCGACATCATCGTCGCCACCTCGGAGAAGGTCGACTCGCTCATCCGCAACGGCGCCCCGTGGATCGACGACCTCACCTGCGTCGTCAGCGACGAGGTCCACCTCGTCGACGACTCCCACCGCGGCCCCACCCTCGAAGTGACCCTCGCGAAGCTCCGCAAGGTGAACCCCGGCCTCCAGACGGTCGCGCTCTCGGCGACCGTCGGCAACGCCGACGTCATCGCGGACTGGCTCGACGCCGAACTCGTCGAGTCCGACTGGCGACCGATCGAGCTCCACACCGGCGTCCACTTCGGCAACGCGATCAACTTCGACGACGGGAGCCAGCGCGAGGTCCCAGTCGAGCGCGGCGAGGACCAGACCGCGAGGCTCGTCGCCGACGCCCTGGACACCGAGGAGGACGGCCAGGGCGGCTCCTCGCTCGTCTTCGTCAATTCGCGGCGCAACGCCGAGTCGTCGGCCCGCAAGCTCACCGACGTGACGGGGCCGCGGCTCACCGGCGACGAGCGCGACCGCCTCCGCGAGCTGGCCGAGGAGATCCGCGGCGTCTCCGACACCGACACCTCCGAGGACCTCGCCGACGCGGTCGAGGAGGGGTCGGCGTTCCACCACGCCGGCCTCGCGAGCGAGCACCGCAGCCTCGTCGAGGACGCCTTCCGCGACCGCCTCATCAAGTGCGTCTCCGCGACGCCGACGCTCGCGGCCGGCGTCAACACGCCCGCGCGCCGCGTGATCGTCCGCGACTGGCGGCGTTACGACGGCGAGTTCGGCGGGATGAAACCGCTCGACGTGCTCGAGGTCCACCAGATGTGCGGCCGCGCGGGCCGCCCCGGCCTCGACCCCTACGGCGAGGCGGTGCTGCTCGCGAACAACGCCGACACCCGCGAGGAGCTGTTCGAGCGGTACGTCTGGGCCGAGGCCGAACCCGTCCGCTCGAAGCTCGCCGCCGAGCCCGCCCTCCGCACCCACGTCCTCGCGACGGTCGCGTCCGGCTTCGCCGCCACCCGCGACGGGCTCCTCTCGTTCCTCGACAACACGCTCTACGCCACGCAGACCGACGACGAGGGGCGGCTCGCGGCGGTCACCGACACCGTCCTCGACTACCTCGAAGTCAACGGCTTCGTCGAGCGCGACCGCGACGGCGGGAGCGAGGGCCTCGCCGCGACCGGGATCGGTCACACCGTCTCGCGGCTCTACCTCGACCCGATGAGCGCGGCCGAGATACTCGACGGGCTTCGGACCGTCGCGGACGACGGGTCCGGGCCTGTCGGATCCGCGGACGCGGACGGCGAGTTCGTCGCGGCCCACGACCCGACCGCCGACGCCGACGACCCCGGGTTCACCACGTACACTCGCGCCGGCGAGGACGAACCGGACGACCCCGCCTCAGAGGGGCCGGCGTCGGCCGGCGACGCCGCCCCGGCGGTCACGCCGCTCGGACTCTACCACCTCGTCAGCCGGACGCCCGACACCTACGAGCTGTACCTCAAGTCGGGCGACCGCGAGGAGTACACCGAGGTCTGCTACGAGCGCGAGGCGGAGCTGCTCGGCGACACCCCCTCCGAGTACGAGGACGTGCGCTTCGAGGACTGGCTCGCCGCGCTGAAGACGGGGCGCCTGCTCGAAGACTGGGCTAACGAGGTGGACGAGGACCGGATCGCGGAGCGGTACGGCGTCGGCCCCGGCGACATCCGCGGGAAGGTCGACACCGCCGAGTGGCTCCTCCGGGCGGCCGAGACGCTCGCGCGCGACGTGGAGGGGATCGACGGCGACACCGTCGTCCAGGTGCGCGAGGCCCGCAAGCGGCTGGAGTACGGGGTCCGGGAGGAACTCCTCGACCTCGCGGGCGTCCGCAACGTCGGTCGGAAGCGCGCCCGCCGCCTCTACGAGGCAGGCATCGAGAGCCGCGCCGACCTCCGCGAGGCGGACAAGGCGGTCGTCCTCGGCGCGCTGCGGGGCCGCGAGCGAACCGCCGAGCGCATCCTGGAGAACGCCGGCCGCGAGGACCCCTCGCTCGACGGCGTCGACCCCGACAGCTCGGCCTCCGCGGCGGCGACCGCGGGCGCGGACGCCGACGGCGACGGCGACGGACAGGCCAGCCTGGGTGATTTCGGATGACCGACTCCGCGGCCGGCGGCGACGGGATGCCAGCGCCCGACCCCGGGGTCAGCCTCGTCGCCGGCACCTTCGCGATCGACGACCTCGACGCGTTTCTCGCGGACCTCGACGCGATTGCGGCCGATACCGGCGCGGTCGTCCAGGCGTTCGACGCCGACCTCGTCGTCTCCCCGACGCACCTCCGCGAGGCGGCGCGACTGGCGGCGCGGGCGATCGCTCGCGGCGAGGCCGTCGCGCGCGACCCGGGCGTCGAGGTCCTGCTGTACGCGGCCGGGCGCAGGCAGATCGACCGCGCGCTCGAACTTGGCGTCTCGGAGGGCGAGCGCGCCGCGGTCGTCCTCGTCGCGGACTTCGGTGACGTGTCCGGCGCCGACCGCCCGTCCGCGGACCTCGACGAGGCGACCGAGTCCGTTCGCGAACTCGCCGCCGACTCGCGCACCGACCCCGACGACTCCGGGCTTCCGGTCGACTTCGACGAGGAACGGGTGCGCGAGTTCTACGGAGTCACCGATCGCGAACTCACCGCGACTACCGGCGGTCTCGCCGATGTCGTCCGCGAGCGGGTCGCCCTGCTGGACGTCGAGAAGTGACGGCGGCCGCCCGCTCATCGGTACCCCTTCGTTTCAACTGGAAACCACGAGACGTGGACGCCACTCCGTTCCACTCGAAACGAAACCGAGAGAAGTAGTCCATCCTGGATTCGAACCAGGGTCGTTGCCCCCAGAAGGCAACAGGATTGGCCACTACCCCAATGGACTGCGCACCTACGGATAGCCAGTACGTGTTTGTAAGCGTTGCGCGTTGCGGTCGCCGTGCGATCGGTTGACGAGCATCGGCGGGCGCCGGCGGGCGTCGCCGCCCGCCCCCACTGTTGTCGTCGCCGTCCTGTCCCCACTGTTGTCGTCGCCGTCCCGTCCCCACTGTTGTCGTCGCCGCCCCGCCGTCACCGCCCCGCCGTCGCCGCCGGCAGATCATGAAGAAGGCATCTCGCCCACGGATCGCGTTCGTGCGCATATCGATGCGCTTTATGCGACTCGATACACACGAAAATGTATGTACGTCGGACGATTCGTCGTCGTCGCGCCCGGCATCGGCGGCTACCGCGTCTCTTCGCGCTCGTTCCCGAACCGCCGCGTCCGCGACCGCGGCGGGACGCTCACCGTCGGCCCGACCGCGGACGCGCCGGAGACCGACAACCCCTACGTCTCGTACAACTGCGCTCGCGCGGTCGAGACCCCGACCGAGGAGCCGCTGGCGGTCCTCGGCAACGGCTCGCACGTCGACCCGATCGCGGAGAAACTGGAGCGCGGGTACCCCGCGCGCGACGCGCTCGCCTCCGCGCTGCTCGCGCTCGACTACGAGAAGGACGACTACGACACGCCTCGCGTCGCCGGCGTGGTCGGCGCTGAGTCGGCGACGATCGGAACCGTCCGCCGCGACGCGCTCCTCGTCGAGGCCGTCGAGGAGCCGACCGTCGTCGCGACCTACGAGACGGACTCTCCCGAGCCGTACGACCTGACCGCGACCGACGCCGAGCCCGTCGCGACCGAACTGCTCGGCGCCGACCTCGAACACCCGGTCTGCGCCGCGGGCGCGACCGTCGACGCAGACGGCGTCTCGCTCGCGTTCGACAACGGCGGCGACTGAGCGACGGACGACTGGGCGCTGCCCACGGCGCGGGCTCGGCGTCGGCGTCGCTCGCGCCGCCGCCCGGCTTTCCGTCTCCTGACGCTCGCCTTTCCGTCCCCCGACACGCGGCCTTTCGCCTGTCGATCCTCGCCTTTCCGCCTCCCGACGCCTTTTGCCTCCCCCGTCCGACCCACACGCATGGAGCCGATCACCGCGGCCGACTACCACGACATCGCGGTCCCGTCCGACCCCCGGATCTCGCCGGGCGGCGACCGCGTCGCCTTCGTGCGCCGACAGCCGAACGACGACGACAGCTACGAGACGACGGTGTACCTCGTCGACGCAGCGGGCGAGGGCGAGCCGCGCCGCCTCACCCTCGCCGAGGGCGCCGACGCCGAGCCGCGCTGGAGTCCCTCGGGGGACCGCATCGCGTTCACCTCCACCCGCGGCGCGGCCGACGACCGCCAGCAGCTGTGGGTCCTCCCGCTCGACGGCGGCGAGGCCCGTCGCGTCACCGACGTGGTCGGCGGCGTCTCGTCGATCGCGTGGTCGCCCGACGGCGAGCGGATCGCCTTCGTCCAGTCCGTGACCGCCGACGACCGCGAGGCCGACCGCGACCTCGCGGTGCCGGACGACTACGAGCCCGAGGACCACCCCGACCCGCGCGTCATCGACTGGACCGTCTACCGCGCCGCCGAGCGTCACTTCGACGGCCGACGCCCCGGCGTGTACGTCGTCGACGCCGACGCGACGGTCGGCGGCGTCACCGACCCCGACCCGGCCGAGTCCGGCGCGGTCGACCGAGTCACGGACCGGGAGGCCGACTTCGCCGAGCCGTCGTGGGGCGACGCCGACACGCTGTACTACACCGAGGCGGTCGGCGACGACCCCGACGACTCCGTCGAGATCGCGATCCACGCCCACGACCTCGACGCGGGCGAGGCCGAGCGCGCCCACACCACGACCGGGTGGGGCGCCGACCTCGCGGCGACCGCGGACGGCCGCGTCGCGTTCACGCATGCGGAGCCGAAGCAGGTGTCGATGCAGCCGACGGACCTCCGCGTCCTCGACGTCGAGTCGGGCTCGGTCACCGACCTCACCGGCGGTGTCGACCGGGGCCTCGGCCGCGGGACGACCCCGCAGTGGGGGCCGGCCGACGAGACGCTGTACTTCGCGACGCCCGACGAGGGGAAGACGGCGCTGTGGCGGGTCCCCGCAGACGGGAGCGAGACGCCCGAGCGCCTGCTCCGGCCGGGGACCGTCTCGGGCGCGACCGTCGGGGGCGACGCCGACGCGGGTCCCGAGTCGGTCACCGTCGCGTTCGCCGCCAGCGAGTGGGACCACCCGGGCGACGCGTTCGCCTACGACGCTGCGGCCGACGAGACGACCCGCCTGACCGACCTGAACGCCGACTACCTCGACGAGCGCGCGGTCGGCGAGCCCGAGGAGCTTCGCTTCGAGTCCGACGGCGTCGAGATCCAGGGGTGGTTGCTGACCCCGCCGGTCGAGGCCGGTGACGCCGAGTCCGCCGACGCGGACGGTCAGTACCCGCTCGCGGTCGAGATCCACGGCGGCCCGCACGCGATGTGGTCGACCGCCGGAACGATGTGGCACGAGTTCCAGACGCTCGCGGCCCGCGGCTACGCCGTCTTCTGGTCGAACCCCCGCGGCTCGACCGGCTACGGCGAGGCGTTCACGCAAGCAATCGAGCGCGACTGGGGCGCGATCACGCTCCGCGACGTGATGGCGGGCGTCGAGACGGTCGCCGACCGCCCCCAGATCGACGACTCGAACGCGTTCGTCACCGGCGGCTCCTTCGGTGGGTTCATGACCGCGTGGGCGGTCGGGCAGACGGACTACTTCCGCGCGGCCGTCTCCCAGCGTGGCGTCTACGACCTCACCGGCTTCTACGGGTCGACCGACGCGGCGTACAAGCTCGTCGAGGGCGACTTCGACACGGTGCCCTCGGCGGAGCCGGAGTGGCTCTGGGAGCAGTCGCCGACGGGCCACGCCGACGCGGTCGACACCCCGACCCTGCTGATTCACTCCGAGGACGACACCCGGACGCCGATCTGTACGGCGGAGCTGTACCACCGACTCTTACGGAAGAACGGCGTCGACACCCGATTCGTCAGGTACCCCCGCGAGGGCCACGAGCTCTCGCGGTCCGGCGAGCCCGCGCACGTCGTCGACCGCATCGAGCGGATCGCCCGCTGGTTCGACGGCTACTCCGAGCACCACGACGCCGAGCGCGCGCTCGACCGCCCTGAGGACGACGGGCTGAGCGCCGGAGAAGAGCCGGAGGACTCGGCGGAGTCCGAGACGTAGTCGCCGCGAGCGACGCGATCAGCTCTCGTCCGGCTCGAACCCGTCGATGGCGTCGTGGACGTCGGCCACCCACTCGTCGAGGGCGTCGTGGAGCCGGCGCTTGGCCTCCGGCACGGGCGTCGCGGTGTACTGGTAGACGTAGCCGCCGGAGTCGAGCAGGCGGCGGCGGCGCTCGACGAGCCCCTTCTCGCGGAGCGTCGACAGCGAACGGTTCACGTTCGAGCGGTCCCGGTCGAGCGCGTCGGCGAGCTCCGACACGGTGCTGCCCGGGTACTCCAGCAGCGCGAGGTACGCGCGGCTCTCGTGGTCGCGCACGCCGAAGACACAAGAGAGGACGTGTTCGAAGGAGGGAGAGCCGTCGCCGACGAGGTCCTCGATTTCGGGGTCGCTCATGCGGGCCGATTCGTGCGCGGCGAGGTTAAATGCCGGTTTCTCCGACTCGGGGTGGTCACTCCTTGGCGGCGTACCCCATCTGGTCGATACAGCCGCGCATCCCTGACTCGTCGGCGTGCCGGTGGAGGTTCGTCGGCGTGTCGCAGTGGTACGTCTCCCCGTCGTATCGGAGGGCGACCTCGTGGTTGGCGCCCGCGACCTCGACGTCGACGAGGATCCGCTGCCCGTCGTTGAGCGCGTCGATGAGTTCGTCCACGGACAGCTCGCCCGCCTCGACTCGGAGTACCTCGCTCATGGGCTCGATTCAGCGGTGAGCGAGTTAAAGACGACCGATGTGGCTCCGCGTTCGCGGCCGCCCGACACGCTCCGCCTCACGTCGTCGTCGAGTCCGGCCCGCCCTCCTCGGCGGGCGGCTCGACGCCCTCGGCGGCCGCGACCTCGTCGGTCCGCTTCTCGGTCTCGACGTGCCAGCGGTCGATTTCGGACTCGTACTCGTCGAGGACCGCCGACACCTCCGATTTCAGCTCGTCGTCGTTGACGTTCACCTCGAAGACGAACGTCTCGCCGTCCTCGGCTCGGGCGACCTCCTGGATGTTGGCGCTGACGAGATCGTTGTCGAAGTAGTACGGCGCCACTTGAGTCATCACGTTCCGGTAGACGGCGTCCTCCACCTTCCGGATCGCCTTCCGACCGGCCGAGTCGGCCGCCCGGGCGACGTGTCCGATCGACTCGCCCCAGCTTTCGCGGGCGCTCTCGGTGTCGTTCTCCTCGACCTTCTCGTAGGACTCGGTGAGCTTCTCGCCGGCCGTCTGGAGGTCGTCGCCCGGCGATTTTCCCGCGCGCTCGCCCTCTCCCTCGTCGACGGACGCCTGCGCCGCGGTCTTCTCCGAGACGTCCTCGTCGATGCGCTCGTGGGTCTTGGGACGCCACTCGTCGAACTCGTAGTAGGCGTCGCTGTCGACGCCCACCTCCCGGAGCGCCAAGGCGATCCGCTCGCCGTGTTCGACGACGTCGCCCCAGTCCCCGCGCACCTTGAAGCCGGAGATGCTCTCTTCCATCGGTTGCCCTCATTACGGAACGGAGGGGTATAAGTCTCTCCGAACTGACGGGACTCGGCCGCTCGGTTCGCCGGCCGGAACCGCTACGGCGCGCGCCTCCTCGGCCGGGACCGCTACGACGCTCACCTGCCGTACGCGATCCGGCGCGCGACCGCGTCGAGCCGCTCTTTAACTTCGCCGAGGTAGCCGGCCGGCGACGCGCGCCGGACGGCGGACTCGTCGACTTCGATACGCTCGCCGCGGAACGGGTCGCGCTCGGCGCGCTCCTCGGGGGACTGGTCTCTCGCCACCGCCCCCACGACCGTCGACATCGAGCAGCGGCCGCAGGCCTCCGCCTCGACCGCGCCGTCCGCCTCGTCTCCTTCGTCTGTCATGGTCTCTCACATCACACGACGTGGTCCTCCCGGTTAAAACTCCGCCTCGGGAAAACGACGCCTCGGGGGCGCTCGCGCCCGCTCCGCTCCCGACGCCCTTTTCACTCGCTCCGTGGAATGCGTTCCCATGGGATATCGTGTCGTCGACGTCGACTCGGTCGACCCGGAGCCGGACCGGCCGTGCGAGTGTCGAAAGCTGTCCGATTCTGGAGGGCTCGACGCCGCGGCGATCAACCGATTCAGGGCCGCCCCCGGCGAGCAGCTCCCGCTGGCGTACCACTACCACGAGACCCAACAGGAGGCGTTCTACGTGCTCGACGGCACCCTCGCGATCGAGACCCCCGACGAGACATACGAGGTGCCCGCGGACGACCTGTTCGTCGTCGACCCGGAGAGCCCCCAACGGGCGTACAACCCGGCCGACGCCGACGCTCCCGTCACCGTGCTGGCGATCGGTGCGCCCCCGGCCGACGGCGACGCGGTCGCGTACGAGCCCGCCGATGAGTGAGCGTGCCGAGCCGGAGGCGGACGGCGAGGGGGGTGCCGACGCCGCGGACCCGGCGGGGGCCGACGACCGTCGCGCCCCCGAGGAGCTGCCGGCGGAGATTCGCGAGGCCGTCCCCGAGTACGACGACGAGTACCTCGACCGCGTCTCCGACCGGCTGATGTACAGCTACGACCTCGACCGCGACGCCGTCGTCGACGGCGAGCGCTTCGAGATGACCGCCGAGATGCGGGTACGCAATCAGAAGCAGTTCCTCCACCCGGCGCTGAGCTACGCGGACCACGACATGCGGGAGTACGTGTACGTCCGCCGGGTGTCGACCCCGAGCGTCGGGGAGCTAGAGCGACTGGTCGAGTTCGCTCACGACGTCGCCGACGAGCGCGTCGAGGGCCACGAGGAGCACTACGGCACGGACGTCACCGTCGTCGTCGTCGCCGACCGTATCCCGGACGACGTCGCCGACTTCGTCGCCGGGTTCAGCGACCGCACGCTACTGAAGTTCGGCTACTACGGCCACTACGAGGTGAACCTCGTCGCGGTCGCGCCCGACCGCGAGGCACTCGTCGCCAGCGAGAACGCTGACACCGCGGCCGCGTTCCGGCTGTGGGAACGGGTCGACTCGCCGGACGAAGGGTTCTTCTCGCGGTTCGCGAAGCGCTTCTGGCGCTGACCGTCGCCGGTCGTTCGGAAAAAAACCGCGCCGAACCGGGCCGATCTCAGTCAGTCGTCGCTCGGTTCTGCGGCCGCTCCGCTGTCGCTCCGCACGGTCGTGATGTTGTCGTAGCCGATCCGCACCAGCGACAGGGCCAGGTAGATGAGGACGAACGCGAGCCCCATCTGGACCACCGCCGATATCTGGCCGCTGAGTCCGGCCACGTTACCGAGGATGAGCTTCTGATAGAGGTTGTCCCACAGCGCCACCCACGACAGCCCGAGGACGGTGATCGTCACCATGATCGTCATCGGGACGCCGGTGGAGGCGAGCTGCTTGGACTCGTCCCAGTTCGCGAGCCAGACCGTGCCGGCGAGCAGCGCCAGCGCCGCGAGAAGCTGGTTCGCGCCACCGAACAGCGCCCACAGCGTCACCCACTCGCCGGAGATGACGAGCAGGTACGCGACGAGCGACTGGACGGCCGGATTCGTGTACCGGCCCTTGGCGATGCTCCCGAGGTCGGCGGAGAAGCCCGTCGTCGTCCCGCTCCCGGTCGTTCCGACGATCTCTTCCATCATGTACCGACCGAGCCGCGCCGCGGTGTCGGTCGAGGTGAGCAGGAAGCTCACCAACACGAGCGCCATGAACGGCGCGCCGACGCCCTGCGGGATCCCGAGGCTGGTGAGGATGATCCCCCCGCCGGTCGCGAAGTTCGGCAGCGCGCCGCCGATGCCGCCGCCCGCGGCCGCCGTGGTCGCCCCGGCCACCGCGAGCGTCGAGATGGCGACCGACGCGAGCAGCCCCTCACCGAGCATCCCGCCGTAGCCGATGAGGCGAGCGTCGCTCTCCTTGTTCAGCTGTTTTGCCGTCGTCCCGGAGGACACCAGCGAGTGGAACCCGCTGATGGTTCCGCAGGCGATTGTCACGAACAACAGCGGGAAAAGCGGCGTGATACCCCGGGTATCGACGGCCAATTCGCTACCGAAGAAGCCCATGTACGCGCCGATGGAGGGATCGACGGTCAGCGGCTGGGCCGAGGTGCCGAGCAGCGTTCCGACGATAATCGCGAGCAGCGCGCCGCCGACTCCCGAGTAGAGGAGGAACGACGACAGGTAGTCGCGGGGCTGAAGCAGCACCCACACCGGGAGCGCGCTCGCCAGTGTCGCGTAGACGAGGATGACCGGCACCCACGCGGCGACGTTCGGCTGGAGGATGGCGTCCGCACTCATCACCGCTCCGGGCAGCCACCCGCCGTTACCGAGGAACTCGAAGAGCACGATGGTCCCCTGGGGGAACGCCCCGGACTCCACCGCCGGGAACAGCGCGATCGGGTACTGGATACCGAGCCAGACGCCCGCGAACACGCCCGCGACGAACACCACCGTCCCCGGGAGGAACGGGCCGTCGAGCTGGTACAGGTAGACGCCGAACAGGAACGCCAGCGCGATGTACACGAGGCTCGCGGTCGCGGCCGAGGGGAACGCGTTCAACACGATCCCGACGACCAAGGCGAACACCGCCACCACGAGGATGATGGTGAGGAACGCGAACCACAGCAGCATGTCCTTGCCGCGTTCGCCGACGTACTCGCCGATGATGTAGCCGATCGACTTCCCCTCGTGTCGCATCGACCCGGACAGCGAGATGAAGTCGTGGACCGCTCCCATCAGCGGATTGCCGATGGCGACCCACAACAGCGCCGGCACCCAGCCCCAGATGGCTCCAGCGGTGATCGGACCGACGATCGGCGCGCCGCCCGCGATACTTGAGAAGTGATGCCCCAACAGAACCGGCTTCTTCGCCGGTACGTACTCTTGACCGTCCTCGTACTTGTGTGCCGGCGTCTCCCGCTCGTCGTCGAGATCGACGAAACGAGAGAGGTACCGCGAGTACCCCACGTATCCCACGGTGAACGTACTGAGCACGGCGACGACGATCCAAATTATACTTGTCATAAGGTCCCTGCCTCGTGGTATCGATTCACTATGTCGAACTTAAACGTTATCTTCGTTCATGACGATCGACGACTCCCCCGGATCGAGTAACGCTACTCACCGTCGAAACGAAGTTAATTTCTCTGACTAATAGGTAAAATCTGCCCAGATCGCCCGTCGACCCACCTCGCGCGCACCCGGACGGACCGCAGCCGCCGCGCGCGATCGAGTCGGATCGCCGCGCGCGCTCTCCCAGCTCGCGGCCGCGCGCTCGACTCCGACGGATCTACGGCTCCACGTCGAGCGACGCGGCCACGTCGGCGAGCACGTCCCCCCGGACCTCCGTCGTGCGCGACTCGATCTCGGCGACGAGCGGCGGGTCGAACCCCTCGCGGACCTGCGCGAGCCGCTCGCGCTCGGTCTCGACCTTCTCGCGGAGGTAGCGCGCTCCGCGCCCCTGCTCTCCCTCGTCGGGGGACGGCGTGAGCTTGTTCGCCACCAGCCCGCGGACCCGCAGGTCTCGCTCGGTGAACGCCTCGATGGCCCGTTCCGTCTCGTTGACCGAGAGCTGGTCGGGGTTCAACACGAGGAAGAAGGCGGCGTCTGTGCGCATCGTCTCGCCGGCGTACTCGAAGAACTCCTTGCGCTCGTTGAGCCGCTCGATCACGGGGTCGCCCTCCAGCAGGCGCCGGGGCTCCATGTCCCCGATCGCCGCCTTCTCGAACAGGTCGATCGACTGCTCGCGCTTGTACAGCAGCCGGTCGATCCAGTCGCCGAGGAACTCAGGGAGCCCGAGCAGCCGGAGCGTCGACCCCGTCGGGGCGGTGTCGAACACGACCCGGTCGTACGGCTCGCTCTCCGTGCGCATCACGTCGACGAACGCGTCGAACAGCGCCGACTCGTACGCGCCCGGCGTCCCGTGGGACATCTCCAGCTGGCGGTTGATCTCCGAGACCATCGCGGCCGACACCTGCTCCGAGAGCGCCTCGCGGATCTCCGTTAGGTGCCGCTGCATCTCGTCTTCCGGGTCGATCTCCATCGCGTCGAGCCCGTCGACGTCCGCGACCGACTCGGGCTCGTCGCCGAACCGCTGGTCGAACACGTCCGACACCGAGTGGGCCGGGTCGGTCGAGACGACGAGCGTCCGGAGACCGTCTCGCGCGCAGCGGTGGGCGTACGCGCACGAGACCGTGGTCTTGCCGACGCCGCCCTTGCCGCCGAAGAAGACGAACTGCTCCATCAGTCGCGGCGTGAGTGTCGTCCGGTCATCAGAAGTGGTACTGCTGCCCCTTCCGCTCTAGCAGCGTCTCGCGGTCCCACAGTCGCCGCTCCCACGCCTCGAACTCGTCTTCGAGGTACGGGAGCAGCTCGGCGGTGTAGTACGACACCGGCGACGGGATCCCGAACGCGTCCGGGAAACACGCCAGCATGAATTCGTCTTCGGCGTCCTCGGCCTCCTTCTCGATCTTCTCGTAGGCCGGGTGCGTGATCATCCCGTGGTACAGGCCCCGGACCCACTCCTCGAGGACCGCCCGGAACCGCTCGATCCGGTCTGCTACTGTCATCATTCCTCATGACACTCTTCCCCTGTTAAAACCTGTCGCGGTCCGGGCCGCCGAGGGGCGGACCGCGGCCGGATCGGCCTCGGCGGTCGCGGCGTCAGGCGGCGTTCCCGTCCGGAAGTTCGCCCGACGCCTCGTCGTTGTCGTCGCCGTCGTCGTCCAGTTCCGGGTGGTCCTCGCTACCGGGGCTCGGCGTGTGGATGTCGCTGTCGAGCGATCCCCAGACGAGATACAGCATCGCGGCGACCATCAGCACCGTCACCGAGACGCTGACGAGCGACACGGCGGAGGCGGACAGAACCATATCGCGAGTACGACGACGGCGGCGTATCAACGTATCGGCTCGGACCGGTCCAGCGTCGGTCTCACCCCCCCGGGCCGGCCCCGCGCGCCGCCCGGTTTTCGCCCCACCGCCCGAGTTTCCGTGTGTCGGCCGGGGGTTCAAGAGCGTCGTGTCCGATCCGCCCGTATGGACGACCGCATCCCGGTGACCGTGCTCTCGGGGGGACTCGGCGCGGGTAAGACGACGCTTCTGAACCACCTGCTCCGGAACGCCGGCGACCGCGACATCGCGGTCCTCGTCAACGACATGGGGGACGTGAACGTCGACGCGGACCTGATCGCCGAGGAGTCCGAGGTCGATGTCGAGGGCGTCACGGAGCTGTCGAACGGCTGTATCTGCTGTGAGCTTCAGGACGACCTCGAAAGCGCCGTGGTGCGGCTCGCGAACGAGCGCTCCTTCGACGCCCTGGTCGTCGAGTCTTCGGGCATCTCGGAGCCCGCGCCGGTCGCGCGGCTGTTCACGACCGAGTCGCGCGCGGCGGCCCGGTACCGGGTCGACGCGCTGGTGACCGTGATCGACACGCGGCAGTTCCTCGACGCGTTCGCGGGCGACGAGACGCCGGAGCGGCGCGTCGTTCCCGACGCCGGCGCCGGGGCCGCGACCGGCGACGAGGACAACGCCGACCGGCCGCTCTCGGACCTCCTCGTCGAGCAGGTCGAGGTATCGAACCTCGTGGTGTGTAACAAGGCGGACCTCTGTACCGACGCGGAAATCGACGAGGCGGTCGACCTCGTGGGCGCGCTCCAGCCCGACGCGGAGACGGTCGTCACGGAGTTCTCCGCGGTCGACCCGGACCGGATCCTCGGCGTCAGGCTGTTCGACGAGCGGGAACTCGGCGAACTCCCCGGCTGGAAGCGCGCGCTCGCCGAGGTCGACGACGCCGACGCCGACAGCGGGACGGACGACGACCACGCTCACGACGGCGACCACGGCCGCGACGGCGACCACGCCCACGACCACCGCCACCCCGACGAGGTGTACGGCGTCACCTCCTTCACCTACCGCCGCCGGCGGCCGTTCCACCCGGACCGACTCGCCGCTCTCCTCCGAGACCTCCCCGCCGACGTGGTCCGCTCGAAGGGGACGCTGTGGGTCGCAGGCACCGACCAGCGCCAGCAGGTCGGGCAGGCGGGTCGGTCGGTCCGCGTCGAGGCGCTCGGCCCGTGGATCGCGAGCCTGCCGTCGGTCGAGCGCGATATGCTCCGCTCGAACCGCCCGAAGCTAGAGTGGGACGACGACCACGGCGACCGCCGGACCGAGTTCGTCGTCATCGGCACGGGAGTCGACGAGGCACCGCTCGTCGACCGGCTCGATGACGCGCTTCTGACCGACGACGAACTCGCGGAGCTCGGCGACCCGGGGATCGGTGACGACCCGGTCGACGTCGGCCCAGCCCCGTTCCCGAGCGAGCAGGGCG
Organism: Halorubrum sp. CGM5_25_10-8B; assembly: GCF_005435095.1. Classification (NCBI taxonomy): domain Archaea; kingdom Methanobacteriati; phylum Methanobacteriota; class Halobacteria; order Halobacteriales; family Haloferacaceae; genus Halorubrum; species Halorubrum sp. CGM5_25_10-8B. The sequence goes on from NZ_SGTY01000028.1 coordinate 22,828, forward strand.
CCGAGGTCGCGCTCCGGGAGCCGTAACCCCTCGACGCGACCGGCGGTCGGCGATCAGCAGGCGCAGTCGCCCCCGGTCGCGCGGGCGAACCGCATCGGGTCGCCGCAGTCGGGACACGTCGGCGTCCCCTCCGCGTCGCGGTCGAGCCCCTCGTCGTCGACGTCGACGTCGCGGACGCGGACGCCGCAGTCGTCGCACCAGTACGCCCCCTCGGAGCCGTCGTCGCCGGCGGCCCCGGGTGCCGTCCCCGTCGACCCCGCCAGCGCGTCGGTTACCGTCTCGAAGATGCCCATATCGTAATGATCCGCATCGATCATCTTAGTCCCCCGGTGTCGTGTAACCGATTCGCACAGCCGACCCGCGGAGGCCGCCCCGCGCTCGGCGCCCCGTCACAGCAGCGGCAGCGTGAGCGCAAGGAACGCGATCCCCAGCACGACCCCGGCGTACAACAGGCGTTCGAACCGGAGGTCGGCCGGGAGCGCCCCGGCACCGACCGGAGGCGCGGACCGGACGAGCTGTCGGTACGCGACGATGGTCACTCCGACGAACCCGAGCGCCGAGAGGGCAAGCGCGGCCGAAAGCGACAGCCCGTAGGCGAGGCCGTACAGCGGCCCGAACGAGAAGACCAGCGCGAACGCGAGCCCCGTCGTCACGAGGAAGGGGATCGGATCGATGGGGTCCCCGCGTCGGTTGCGGAGGCGGACCGGGCCGATCATGAGGGCCGTACGGCCCGAACGGACAAGAGCTAAGTGGCGCACAGCCGCGAATCCGCGTATGAGTGCCGAGGAGCGCACGGACGAGGGAGGCGACGAGGCCGGGATCCGCGAGGGCGTCGAGCGCTCCTCAGGCGATCCCAAGGTGCTGCTCGCGATGAACGCCGTGCTCTCGGCGTGGTTCGCCTGGATGATCGTCTGGGGGCTCGACTTCGTCGGGACGGCGACGCTGTCGCTCCGGAACGTCGCGACCCTCGCCGTGATCCTCTTCGCGGTGACGTACGTCGTCGCGCTCCGCTAGGTGCGGTCGCCGGAGGGGGCTGCCCTCCGGTCGCGGTCCGGCGAGCGCTCGATTCGCCACGTTTTAAGACCGTTCCGGGCGCGGTTCCGTATAATGACGATCGAAGACCGCGACGACGCGTACCTCATCACGCACGCGCTGGCGACGGACACCCTCTCGCGGCTGCGCGACGCCGAGACGGAACAGGTGGCGTTCCGGAAGGGGCTGGTGAAGCTTGGGCGGATCTGCGGCTACGAGATCATCGACGGCGCGATGGAGACGGAGTACGTCCCCGTCGAGACCCCGCTCGCGGAGACGACCGGCGAGCGCGTGAAAGGACTCGACGACGTGGTGATCATCAACGTCCTCCGGGCCGCGACCCCCTTCGTCGAGGGGCTGTTGAAGGCGTTCCCCCGCGCGAAGCAGGGCGTCATCTCCGCCGGTCGCGACGAGGCGGCCGGGATGACCGACGACGGCGAGTTCCCGATCACCATCGACTACGTGAAGCTCCCCGAGATCCGCCCGGAGGACACCGTCATCGTCGCGGACCCGATGCTCGCGACGGGATCGACGATGGCCGCCGTCCTCGACCACGTCCTCGACGAGGCCGACGACTTCGAGGACCTGTTCGTGCTCTCCGCGGTCTCCGCGCCCGCCGGCCTCGTCCGCGTGAGCGAGGCCGTCCCGGAGGCGGACCTGCTGACGGTCGCCATCGACGATCACCTCGACGACGACGGGTTCATCGTCCCCGGCCTCGGCGACGCCGGCGACCGGGCGTTCCGGACCGTGTGAACTCCTCGACAGCTCCCCCTTCCGGCCCCCCGTCGGCCCCTCTACAC
>NZ_SGTY01000029.1:0-24310 GCF_005435095.1 Halorubrum sp. CGM5_25_10-8B
GAACTGGGGGGTCAGGAAGAGAACTGGGGGGTCAGGAAGAGAACTGGGGGGTCAGGAGCGTGAAAAGCCGGACGGGACGGGGAGTGAAGGCGTCACTCGTCGTCGATGCCCCACGCGTCGGGCATTTCGATGACGTACCGGCCGTCCTCTTGAAGCGAGATGATGTACTCCTGTCTGTCGTACAGCTCCATCAGGTTGAGCTCGTACTGGCCGGGGCTGACGATCCGGATGCTCTCGAACTGGTCGTTGAGCTCGTCGCGGAGCGCGTCGATGCCGGGCTTGGACTCCTCGTCGGTCGGCTCCGAGGTCTCGGCGGAGTCGACATCGCGGCTCGCGCGGTCAAGCTCGTCCGGGGACACCACTTCGGATCGCGCGCTCGCCTGTGCCATGTCCTCGTCACTCCGGTCAGCGATCTGTTCCGTACCGTCGGACCCGGTCGTTGATTCGGCGCCCGCCACGGCATCGTCCGGCGTCGGATCGGCCCGGTCGTCCGGCGTCGCGTCTGCGGGGTTGTCGGGGCCCCGAGCGGCGGCGCCCTCGTCGGAGGCCGACGCGGCATCCCCGTCCGCGGTCGGCCGCGTTCCGTCTGACGGCCCCGAGTCGGAGTCGGGCGTCCCGTCCGCTCCGGCGGCGGAGTCGGACGCCTCGTCCGCTTCGGCGGCGGGGCCGGCGTTCTCCGTCGCGTTCGCGGGCTTGAACTGGAACTTGTTCCCGCCGCAGTCGGGGCACCCGGACAGCATCTCCTTGGAGCCGTCGGGGAACGTCCGGCCGCAGGAGGTACACTGGTGGGGCATCTACTTGCGAGAGACGAGCGTGCTGATGAGGTTCTCGTCTTTGTGGAGGGTCTCGATTCTGTTCGCCGGGCCGATCACCGTGAGCTTCTGGGTCGACTCGCGGCCCATCAACTTGTCGAGGAAGCTCTGGTCGCCCGCCTCGGCCTTGGGGTACGTCTCTATCTCGATGCCGGTGAAGTCGTCGGGGCTGATCTCGGTCATCGTCACCTCGATGAGCTTCGACTCCTCGTCGGGGGAGAGCCCCTCTTCGAGGATGACGATGTTTCCCTCGCGGACGCCGTCGAGGATGAGCCGGATCTTCTCCATGCTCGTGAGCCCCTCCATCCGCGCGCCGCTTATCATGTCGATCCGGACGCCGTCGTCGGAGTCGTCGGGATCGTCGGCGGCGTTGACGTTGGCTTTCGGGCCGGCCATTAGCCGAAGTACTCCGCGATCTTGGTGTACACTTCGTCCATGTTGTCGCCCTCCAACGCCGACAGCGGAATCGTCTCGTGTTGCGGGAAGGCGTTCGCGATCTGCTGGACGTCCGATCCCGGCAGGTCAGTCTTGTTCGCGAGAATGAGCGCGGGGAGGTCCTGCGACTCGATGATCCCGATCAGCATCGTGTTCACCTGGGTGAACGGGTCCGACGTCGAGTCGAGCACGTAGATGACGCCGTCGACGTCCTCGCGGAGCCAGTGCATCGCCTCCGCGACGCCCTCGGTCGCCTCGCGCGACCGGCGGACGGCGTCGTCCTTCTCCATGTCGTGGTCCAAGAACTCCTTGTAGTCGACTTTCGTCGTCACGCCGGGCGTGTCGACGATGTCGATGGTGACCGTCCGCCCGTTGCGTTCGATCTCCACGCCCTCTTTCCGGCGGGCCCGGCGAGTCTCGTGGGGGATGTGGCTCTCCGGCCCGACGGCGTCACCCGTCCAGTCGCGTGCGATCCGGTTTGCGAGGGTCGTTTTACCGGCGTTCGGCGGTCCGTAGATCCCGATCCGCTTGGGCTCGTCGGCCGCGAACAGGCCGTCTGTGACCCGCGATATGCTGTCTCTGAGATTCGTGAGCAGTCCCATCCTGACCTCCAGTCCGTGTGTGGTTTACCCGAACACCGCTGTCGTTTCGGACGCCGTTCGATCCGTGCGCTCGACGCCCGTTCGGGGGATTACGGTACGGTCCTCACCGCTCTCACTTAAGAACTGCGTCAGACATCCCCCCGATCCGGAGCATCGGCGCCGGACGAACCCGAAATTCGGCGTCGGGGGTGCGGTTCGGCGGGGGAGAATCGGCTGATGAGAAGGCGCGGTCGCGGGCGGCAGGCGACACGGGATCCCGGGGACCGTCGGTCCGCGACCCGGCTCACTCGTCGGGTGTGACCCACTCGTTTGGCGGGTTGAGTGAAACGCCGGTTCAGTTTCGGACGATGGTTTGTTTACGTGCGGTGATATCGTTCGATCGAGGGTGTAGACCTCGTCGGAGAATAAAAGCGAAAAGTAACCGTATTATCTACCTCACGCGTATCAAATTGGCATAAACGACTCACAGGATGGCCCGGCGAACGAGTCCGTCGAGTCACTGTCGGACGACGCGAACGACGCGGGTTCCGGTGACCGCGGCTCCGACAGGAATCTTCCCCAAGAGCGTTCCGCCATCGAGTCCGACAGTTCCGACAGATCCGGCAGAGAGACGGGCTCCTCGAAGGATACGAAGGAGGTCATCATGGAGGCGACGTTCCGCGCGCTGAGCAAGCACGGCTACAAGGACCTCCGGATGCGCGATATCGGCGAGGAGATGGACCTCACGCGGCAGGTGATCCACTATCATTTCGACGGGAAGTACGACCTGATGTCTTCGTTCCTCGAACACACCATCGACCAGTATGAGGGGAGCCTAGTCGTCGAGGGCGACGAGGACCCGCGGACCGAGTTGCGCGCTCGCGTCGATCAGTGCCTGTTCGGACCCGAATTCGAGGATTTCAGCCACTGAGACCGAATGAGAGTGTACCACGAGCTGTACACGCAGGCGCAAAACGACGCCGAGCACCGCGAGGTGTTCAACGAGCACTACGAGCGCGTCCGGGGCAACATCGTCGAGGTCGTCGAAGAGGGGATCGACGAGGGGGTCTTCCGCGACGTCGACCCCGAACGGATGAGCCAGTTGGTGACCGACGTTATCCACGCCGCTCGCGGGCGGCGGATCTCGCTCGGTCACGAGGACGCCCCGGAGGAGACGCGAGAAGCAATAGACGAGTTCATCTTTGAATCGCTCGAACGGACCGAGTAGTCGAACGGATCAGGCGGTGGGGCAGAGCAAGTAGTCGAACGGATCAGACGATGGGACAGAGAAAGTAGTCGAATGGATCGAGCCAAGTCGGGCCGAAGCGGCGCGAGGCGGTTCGGCGCACAGACATCTGGGTGAGTCCTCTCGACTGTCGTCGCGACGACCGCCGCCATTTCAACTGGACAGAGCGTGACCTCCCTGCGGGTACCTGCGACGGCGGACGACGCGGCTCGTCGCTCCCGAGATAACCCTCGGTCGCGGACTGGTTCTCAGTGACTCTTTAGCGTTTTCGCGCCTCTTTTGACAGTTCATCGCCTCTTGCTGTCCGCTTGTTTAAATTTGAGGTGAGACTCTTCTCTCGGTGAGCCGGGTCGGGCAGTCTGGAGACTCGTCTTCAACGTGCGTCGGTGTGGAGTGACGGAAGACGTCATCGCAGTCAGGTTGTCCAACTTCGGTCATCCCTTCGGCTTGGTTCGCTAGAACCACCAGGCGGAACCCGCTGGCGACGAACGTCAGGGTGTTGAGGCGGGTGACACCTGTGGGGACTTCCCGGCCCAGTGCTAACGGCCGGGGAGGGTCCGGATTGGTACTTCTCGCTGGTATCCCCCCACCCCTTCGTTTCAGGTGGAACCGGGCTCGGCGGTGGGGTGGTGGCCGGTTGAACCGGAGTTGTCCAGGGTTGTCTGTGGGCGGCAAGAAAAATACGACTATACACAAGATAAAATAACTACAAACATACTAATATATTTTATAGTAGATTGTCGAGGGCACTGTTTTACGCTATAGGTATTAAATCTATCTCTATTACATAGAGCTCTTCGACCCCCTCCCCACCCCTGATCGCTGTTCCACACGAAACGAAGGGGTGGGGGGGTCCATTCGAAGAGAACAATCAGTCGGCACTCCAGACCGCGCCCACAACCGGGAGATCAGGAACGACCAACGGAACTTCCAGCCGGATGATTGGTTCCTTCACGGCGACTCCCACTCATCAGGTCGAATGTGGACCGACTGATCCGCCGACAAGACGACCCGTTCGGCGATATCTCGTCAAACGTCGTGGAGCTTTCCCGTCTGTCGCTGGGATCTCCTCATTTTCTCGACCAGTCTGTCCGGCGATTGGTTCGGTTCGGACGGGGTCTGTCTCCACCTGCTCGCTGGACTAATGGGGACGTTTCAACTCCAGAGAGGAACACTTTTGTACCGTCTCTTCATCTGGTTCGACTGTATCAAGTGGACGCGGTCGATGTCGTATTCGACCGCGAATGCGTATTTCCGACCGGAGACGGCGTGAGAATCGGTTCTCTTGGTCGTCTCCACCTGAAACGGAGGGGTTCACATGGACGAAGGCGATCACACACCGCGGGCTGACGACGGCACTGATCAGACCGACGACGATGACTCGGTCGACGACGACTCGGACCGTAGCGACGGCTCCGCGTCCGATATCGCTGATCTGAACTCCGATGGCCCGCCCGAGACCGGTTCCGACTTCGGTGACGACCCCGACCGTGACGCCGACTCCAGTGAGGACTCCGACCGCGACTCGGGATCCCGTTCCGTACCCGACCCGGTAACGGACGCCGGACCCGAAACCGCGGAGATCGACAACGGCAGTCGCGACCGATCGTCGCCCGACGTCGACTTCGACGGCGTCGTCCTCGACGACGACGACAATCAGGGCCTGTTCGACGACCTCCTCTCCGGCGAGCCGATCTTCGAGAACAAGGAGGTCCTCCGGCCCTCGTACACCCCGCACGAACTCCCGCATCGGAACGACCAAATCAACCGGATGGCGACGATCCTCGTCTCCGCGCTCCGCGGCGAGACCCCTTCGAACATCCTCATCTACGGGAAGACGGGAACCGGGAAGACCGCCTCGGCGAAGTTCGTCTCGCAGGAGCTCGAGTCCACCTCGCAGAAGTACGACGTACCCTGCGAGGTCGAGTACATCAACTGCGAGGTGACCGACACCCAGTACCGCGTCCTCGCCCAGCTCGCGAACACGTTCATCGAGGAGAACCAAGCGGTGATCGCCGATCAGCTGGAGCGACTCGAAGGCCTCCGCGCGGACGCGACGGACGCCGACGAGACGGCCGGCCGCGACGCGGCCGCCGCCCTCGCCGACACCGAGTTCGACTCGATCGAGGACCTCGACGACCGCATCGAGACGCTGGAGGACGACGCCGACGAGATGGAGGAGGTCCCGATGACGGGGTGGCCGACCGACCGCGTCTACTCGACGTTCTTCGAGGCGGTCGACTACCACGAGCGCGTGGTCGTGATCATGCTCGACGAAATTGACAAGCTCGTCGAGAAGAGCGGCGACGACACGCTCTATAACCTCTCGCGGATGAACTCCGAGCTCAACCGCTCGCGCATCTCCATCATGGGGATCTCGAACGATCTCAAGTTCACCGACTTCCTCGACCCCCGCGTCAAGTCGAGCCTCGGCGAGGAGGAGATCGTTTTCCCGCCGTACGACGCTAACCAGCTCCGCGACATCCTCCAGCACCGCGCCGACACGGCGTTCAAGCCCGACGCGCTCACCGACGACGTGATCCCCCTCTGCGCCGCCTTCGCCGCGCAGGAACACGGCGACGCGCGGCGGGCGCTCGACCTCCTCCGCACCGCGGGCGAACTCGCCGAGCGCTCGCAGGCCGAGATCGTCGCGGAGAAGCACGTCCGGCAGGCGCAGGACAAGATCGAACTCGACCGCGTTGTCGAGGTCGTCCGCACCCTCCCGACACAGAGCAAGATCGTCTTATTCGCCGTGATCCTCCTGGAGAAGAACGGCGTTCACAACATCAACACCGGCGAGGTGTTCAACATCTACAAGCGGCTCTGCGAGGAGATCGACGCCGACGTGCTGACCCAGCGGCGCGTCACCGACCTCATCAGCGAACTCGACATGCTGGGGATCGTCAACGCCGTCGTCGTCTCCAAGGGCCGCTACGGGCGGACGAAAGAGATGGGTCTCTCCGTGCCGGTCGAGGAGACCGAGGCGGTCCTCCTGTCCGACTCTCGGCTCGGCGACATCGAAAACGCGCAGCCGTTCGTTCAGGCGCGGTTCGACAACTGACGCCGACCGCGCCGCCTCTGACACGTCTGACGTCGGCGTGTCGCGTCCGCAGTTACCCCGCGGCCGAGAAACCCGACGACGCCGGAGAGAGGCTACTTCCGACCGTCCGCGCTATCGCCTCGTTCAGCTCTACCTGCCCCGTCGCGACCAGCCGGATGTAGCCGAGATACGGGACTCGGACCCGCGCCACCCCGTTCACCCACTCCGCTCTGACGGGCGGCGAGAGCCCGCTGGCCTGGTCGTAGGCCCCGTTGTTGTCCCCCAGCGTGATGTAGCCGTCGTGCGGCGCCGGGCAGTTGGCGAGCGACTCGCAGTCGACGGCGTTGTGATACCGATCGTCGGCGCGGTCGTACCAGTTCTCTCCCTCGGTCACGTGGAACCTAGCCCGGTGGATGATGGGCGATCCGGTCCGACCCGGGGGCGTGTATATCATCACGGAGCCGTAGGATCCGAACGTCCGGTAGTCGACCTCCTGACCAACCTCGTGCGTGACGACACCGACGCCGTTCTCGGCCGCGTCCGGCGCCAAGCGTCCCGGTTCGGTGACGAACACGAGGTCGCCGACCTGCATGTTCGGCTCCATGCTCCCCGACTCGACCGCGACCATGGGCGGCCACACGCCGCTCACGCCGAACAGCAGCAGCCCGACCAGAAGGACGACGGCGACGCTCGACAGCATCTCGCGGATCCACATCAGCGCGCCCTCCCGGTCGTGACGGAACCGATACAGGAACGACTCGTCCGGGTCGCTGTCCGACGATCTTGTCGATCCGAGGCCCGCCTTGGTAGCGATGTCCTCGCCGTCGCGAGGGGCCTCGTCGTGAGAGTCGGCGCCGTGAGACGCACCGTCGTGAGCGTCGGCGCCGTGAGACGCACCGTCGTGAGCGTCGGCGCGATCGGGTTCGCCCGACTGCTCGGCCTCGGGCCGAGAACCGGGCTCGGGCTCGGTGTCAGGTGCGTCGCCGCCCGCTCCGTCGGACGCTTCGTCTTCTAACTCGTCAGAAACGCCGCCTCCTCCGTCGTGAGCCGTTGCCGATTCGCTTCGGTTCCGCTCGTCTCGATCGGCCGACTCGTCGCCGTCTGTCGGCCGATCCCCTTCATCCATTACGACGCGTTTGGGGGGTTTCGCTCATAAGCTTCCGGGTCTCGAGAGTTCCCCTACCTCCTGACTCCGGCTCCGACTCCAGCCGACGCCTCCGGAACGGTTTTGCCCGTGACCCCCCTTTCGAGTGTCGTGCCGCTGGAGTCGAACGCCCGGATCGCGAAAGCCCTCGCCGAGCGCGGCTACAACGCCGAACGCGAGGCGGTCACCTTACTCGCGGGCGCGACGGACCCGACCGCGGCGATCGCGGCCACCGTCGACCGCGCCCCGGACGAGGCGCTTCGGATCACCGCCGACCACGTCCGCGAAGCGATCGACCACACCGATAAATCGGCCGCTCCCCCGGACGAAACCGGACAATCTCCAGTCGAAACGAAGGGGTCATCAGCCACCGAACCCGGCGCGACCGAGACCGTCGCCGACCCAGTGACGACCGACGGCGCTTCGGCTATGGATGTCGATACGGGGGCCGCTAGCGACCCCGCGACGGCCGACGCCCCAACCGTCGACCCCACGACTACCGATTCACCGACTGCCGACCCCGCGACTGCCGACCCCGCGACTACCGATTCACCGACTGCCGACCCCGCGACTGCCGATTCACCGACTGCCGACCCCACGACTGCCGATTCACCGACTGTCGACTCCGCGACCGCCGCCGATCCCTCACGTGATCTCGACCTGCGCGATCTGGAGGTCGGCAACGACATGACCGGCCGCAGCACGGGAACCGGCGAGTACAGCGACTTCGTCACGACGTTCCGCGACCGCTACGAGCGGCTCTCGAAGGTCCTCCGCGGCCGCGTCAACCACCGACCGGCCGAAGCGATCGCGAACATGCCCGGCGGTAGCGACGCCGCGATGATCGGCCTCGTCAACGACGTGCGCTCCACGAAGTCGGGCCACTGGCTGGTCGAACTGGAGGACACCACCGGGACGTTCCCCGCCCTCGTGATGAAGGACAAGGGGCTCGCGGACGTCGTCGACGAAATCCTGTTGGACGAGTGCGTCGCGGTCGAGGGGACGCTCGCCGACGACGCCGGGATCCTCTTCGCGGACTCGCTCCACTTCCCGGACGTCCCCCGGACGCACAACCCTGGCGGCGCCGACCGTCACGTCCAGGCCGCGCTGATCTCCGATGTCCACGTCGGCAGCGACGAATTCATGGCCGACGCGTGGCACAGCTTCGCGGACTGGCTCCACACGCCCGAGGCCGACCCCGTCGAGTACATCCTGCTCGCGGGCGACATGGTCGAGGGCGTCGGCGTCTACCCGGACCAGGACGAGGAGCTGGATATCGTCGACATCTACGAGCAGTACGAGGCCTTCGCGGAACACCTCAAGGAGGTACCGGCGGACACCGAGATCGTGATGATCCCAGGCAACCACGACGCGGTCCGGCTCGCGGAGCCGCAGCCCGGGTTCAACGACGAGATCCGCGCGATCATGGACGTCCACGACGCGCGGATCGTCTCGAACCCGGCGACGGTCTCCGTCGAAGGCGTCGAGGTGCTGATGTACCACGGCGTCTCGCTCGACGAGGTGATCGCGGAGCTCCCGGAAGAGAAGGCGAGCTACGACGAACCGCACAAGGCGATGTACCAGCTGCTGAAGAAGCGTCACGTCGCGCCGCAGTTCGGCGGGCACACCCGCGTCGCGCCGGAGGAGCGCGACTACCTCGTCATCGAGGACGTGCCCGACGTGTTCCACACCGGCCACGTCCACAAGCTCGGTTGGGGAAAGTATCACAACGTCCTCGCGGTCAACTCCGGCTGCTGGCAGGCCCAGACCGACTTCCAGAAGTCAGTCAACATCGACCCCGACGCCGGCTACGCGCCGATCCTCGACCTCGACACGCTCGACATGACGGTCCGGAAGTTCTCGTAAATCGGCCCGGAACGAACGAGCCCCTCCCGACCGCTATCGACCGATCTTTACCCGCCCGCTCGTCGCGTCGTTGAGCCGCTCGCGGAGCGCGTCGACCTGCGTGACGGGCACTCGGAGGTCGAACCGAACCCGCTCGCCGTAGTCGGCGTCGAACTCGACGCCGGACGACTCGATCACCCCCCGGACCGTCCCCGAGTCGTCGTACTCGGTCTCGACGACCAGACTTCGGTGCGGGCGCTCCTCGGTCACTCCCGCCGCGTCGACACCCTCCTTCACGGCGCGCGAGTAAGCGCGCGCGAGCCCCCCGACTCCGAGGTTCGTCCCGCCGTAGTAGCGCGTCACCACCGCGGCGACGTTCCGGATCTCGCGCTGCTGGAGGACGTTCAGGGCCGGTTTCCCGGCGGAGCCGGTCGGCTCCCCGTCGTCTGACGAGTACTCCCTGAGCATCGGTTCCGACCCCCGAGCGCGCTCGGACGGCTCGCCCGCGGGAACCCGGTACGCGGGCACGTTGTGGGTCGCGTCGGCGTACTCGTCTCGGACTGCCTCGACGAACGACTCCGCCGCTTCGACCGTGTCGACCGGCGCGACGTGGCCGAGGAACTCCGACCCCTGGACCTCGAACCGCGCCGTCGCGCGCTCGGCGACGGTCCGGTACGCGTCGGTCACGGCGTCCCCCCGTCGGCCTCCGGCTCTCCTTCGGCTCCGTCCGCCTCGCGACGCTCGACGACCACGCTCGTCGGCGGCGCGAGCCGGAACAGCGCGAGGTAGGCGGCGAATCCGACGACTTCGACGATCACCGCGACGACCGCGAGCGGCTCCGCCGCCAGCGCCGCGGCCGCGCCCGTCCCGTGCCACGCGAGGAACCCGCCGAGGAACGTCCCGAGCGTTCCCGCGCCGAGCGCGTACAGTCGGCGGTACTCGCCGGCCCGCAGCGTCGCGACCGCGACGGCCACCGCGAGCGCGCTCCCGGCGACGAACAGGTACGGGCGGGCGTCCGGGGGCGAGCCGAGCCGCGGCCACGCCCATAGGAGGTGGACCGCCGCGGCGACGACCGCGGCCTGGACGGCGACCCACCGGAGGAGGCGTTTTCTCGGGGTGTCGCGGCCGGCGGCCCCCTCATCTCGACTCGGGCCCGCCCCGCCTAGCGCGGTGTCAGCGCTCATCGAGTCCTCACTCCCACGGGTGGTTCCCCCGCGCGTCCGGCCACAGCGGGTACCAGTACGACTCGTCGTCCTCTAAGCCGAGCTCGCCGTCGAGGACCGACTGGAGCTTGAACTCGACCTGCTGGCTCCGGTCGTTCGTCCCCCGCGGCGCGAACGGGTAGTACGCGCCGCGCCGGAACGAGTAGATCCAGTAGGCCGGGCCGTCGTCGTTCTCGAAGCCGAACACGGCCGCGAGCAGCCGCGACCCGAACCCCTCCTCGATGAACTGGTCGGCCGCGAAGTGGACGCTCGTGACGAGGTCCTCGGGGTCGTCGTCCTCGAGGACGAACCACTGGTACCCGTGGTCGTCCTCGTACCGGTGGAAGCCGGTGCCGGTGTCGATCTCGCCGGCCTCTAGGATCGACTCGACGCTCTCGACCGCGTCGTCGAAGCGAGTGCTGTCCATGCCGGAGAAACACAGCGCGGCCTCGCCGCAGTGGTCGTACCCGAGGTCCGCCTGCATCGTCAGATACGCGGTCGACATCCCGAAGAGGTCCTCGGGGTCCGCCTCGCGGGTCGCGTCAGTCTCGGCGCTGGTCCCGAGCACGGCCCGGATCGTGTCGAAGATACCCATCTGCTCCCCGCTACGTGCGGCGGGGTTTAGGGCGTTTCTCTCGGGTCCGCCGTCGCTGGCCCCTCGATTACTCCTCGCCGACGCCTTCGACTACTCCTCGCCGACGTCCGCCGCCGGAATCTCGTCGACGTGGTCGAGATACGTCAACACTCCTCTAACGTTCAGCCCCGTGTTCGCCCGCGCTCGCTCCCGAGTCCAGTAGTCGACGTTGCGGCTCGCCGCCTCGAAGTGTTCGACCACCGCGTTGTCGTCGTCGAGCTCCGCGCGCTTCTGCCGGACCGCCTCCACCCACTCGACGTACGCCCGCTTCGCCTCACCGATCAGCGTCGACTCGTAGCTCCGGGGTCCGAAGTGTCCGAAGCAGACCGTGTCGGGGTCGAGCCGCTCGATCAGCCGGAGGTCCTCGAGGCACTGCTCTAGGTCGAACTGCGGCGGCGGGGTCGTCGGCACCACGTCGTCGACCTCTGGGACGTAGATCCCGGCGGCGTCGGCGGTGAAGACCACGTCCGCCTCCGGCTCGTGGTAGACCGCGTGGTGGGGGGCGTGCCCGGGCGCGTCGTGGGCGATCAGCTCGCGGTCGCCCAGATCGATCCGGTCTCCGTCGGCGACGCCCGCGATCCGGTCTTCCGGGACGGGCTCCGGCTCCGCGTAGTACGTCCACTGCCCCTCGACCGCCGACTTGGTTCCCGCGACGAGCGCCTCGGGGTCGACGAGGTGTCTGACTCCCTCCTCGGGCACTCGGACCTCCGCGTTCGGGTAGCGCTCGGCGAGGTAGCCCGCCCCGCCGGCGTGGTCGAGGTGGGCGTGGGTCGGGAGGATCCACGCGAGCTCGTCGCGGTCGATGCCGATCGCCTCGATGCTCTCGAAGAGGGCCTCTCGGTTCGCCCCCGTCCCGGTGTCTATCACGATCGGTCGCTCGGCGTCGTACACGTAGACGGCGCCGTACTCGTCGGTAGCGAACATCCCGGTGTCGTGGACGTACAGGTCCTCGACGCCCCGGACCGGTTCGAACTCGCCTGCGCGCATACCGGACGAGGGACCCGGGGGCACTTCTAGCGATCGGTCCGCAGGCCGACCGCGACGCTCAGCGCCGGGTCTCACGGGTCGGCGGCGATCGCGCGGGACGGGGCTTATGGTCGCGCCGCCCGAGGGGACGGTATGCGAGTGCTCGTCACCGGTGCGACCGGGTTCGTCGGGAGCCGCCTCGTCCCGACGCTCCTCTCGCGCGGCCACGACGTGGTCGCGCTCGTCCGCGACGCCGACGGCTACGCGGCGCCCGAGGGGGTCTCCGTGGTCGAGGGGGACCTCTTGGAACCGGACACGCTCCCCCCGGCGTTCGAGATCGACGGCGAGACGGTCGACGCCGCGTACTACCTCGTCCACTCGATGGACGGCGGCCCGGGATACGAGGAGCGGGACCGTAACTGCGCGACCAACTTCGCGGCGGCGGCCTCGGCCGCGGGGATCGAACGGATCGTCTACCTCGGCGGGCTCGGTGAGGACCGCGAGGACCTCTCCGAACACCTCCGGTCCCGACGCGAGGTCGAGCGGATCCTCGCGGAAGGCGACCCGGCGCTCACGGCCCTCCGGGCCGCGATCATCATCGGCGCCGGCAGCGCCAGCTTCGAGGTGATCGCGGGGCTCGCGCGGCGGCTTCCGGTGATGGTCACCCCGAAGTGGGTAGACACGCTGTGCCAGCCGATCGCGGTCGCCGACGTGGTCGCGTACCTCGCCGGCGTCCTCGCCGCGCCCGAGACCGCCGGCGAAACGCTCGAGATCGGCGGGCCGGAGGTGTTGACCTACGCGGAGATCCTCCGCCGGACCAGGCGACAGCTCGGCGGTGGGCTTCGCATCGTGCGGGTCCCGGTGTTGAGCCCGGGCCTGTCCGCCCGTTGGCTCCGGCTCGTCACCGACGTGAACCCGTACCTCGCGCGGTCGCTCGTCGAGGGGCTCCGGAACACCGTGATCGTCGAAGACGACCGGATCCGGGACCTCGTCCCGATCGAACGCACGTCGTTCGAACTCGCGGTCGCCCGGGCGCTGACCGACTCGCCGAACGCGCAGCGCCCGTGGCTGACGACGCTCCGGGGGATCCGCCCGTGAGCCGCGAGTACGGAGAGACGTGGGTGTACGAGAGCCTCGTCGGCGGCATCCCCGGGCTCGGGATCTCCCGGACGCTGGCGGTCGCGCTCCAGTTCGTGATCTTCGAGGTGGGCGTGGTGGCGCTCGGGTGGTACTACGGGGTCTGGAACGCCGTGGCCGCCGGGACGGTCGCCGTCGTCGTCGCCGCGGTCGGCAGCGTCGAGATGCACCGCTTGGGCGCGAAGAACCGCCTGCTCGGAACCCCTCCGGAACACAAGCGGCTGCTGTTCGGGTCGAGCATCGAGATCGTGTTGGGCGTGCTGGCGTTCATCGCGCTGGTGACGTACCTGTTCGCGTGGGACGGGACCCTCATCAACCGCCTGTTCGGCGCGGACCCGCCGATCCCCGTCGTCTACCTCACGCTGCTCGTCCTTTGGGACCTGACGTACCGCATCGGGACCTCGTGGTGGAGCGCGGTCGTCGCCCTGTGGCGCGCCGTCCACGTCGACCTCCCGTCCGAGGAGCGGGCGACCGTCCGCCGGCTCGACGCCGAGAACATCGGCTTCTCGCTCGTTCAGCTCGCGCTCGTCCCGTTCTTACTCTCCGAGCCCGTGCTGCTCGGCGCGGTGGTGGGGCACGTCATCGCGGTCGCGCTCGTCTGCGGCGCGGCGATCCTGCTCACGTGAGACGCGGTCGCTATCGGCAGCGAGTCCGGTACAATAACACGGCCGGTATCGAGAGCGCGACCGCTATCGGCGTTCGAGAACGGAATTAAAAGGCGCGGCGTCGCCGCGGCCGCGTCACTTCCCCTGAAGCTCTTCGAACTTGTCGAGGAGTGCCTCCGTGGAGTCGCCCGAGTCGTAGGTCAGGGAACCGGAGTACTCGGGCCGCTCCGCGTCGAAGTCGGCGTCGACTTCGCTGGTCTTCTTCTCGCGACGCTCGTGTTCGGCCTCGTCATAGGCACCCATTGACATGGTACGACTACACTTGGCCGTTTCCTGTAATATACCTGTCGGTAAACGTATCATAGATGATGAAGGTTCGGCCACGTCCACCGGAATCGATTAACCCCGCGACGTGATACCAAACGCCCGTGGCCCAACCCCTCCGATTCAGGCGCTCGCCCGGCCGGTGGACCGCGGACCGGGTCCGGTCGCAGCTCGGCCGTCCCCTCGACGAGAACCTCGGGTCGACCGCCGGCGACCCGTGGTTCGCGCCGCCGCCCGACTACGAGGCGCGGCGGTTCGACATGGACGACGACTCCTTCGCGCTGTTCTGCTGGACCGACGACGACGCCGACCCGCCGGCCGGCGCCGAGGGCGGTCCCGTCGGGTACTGGCTGGGCAACACGGAGACGCCGAGCGAGCTCTGGCGGACGGACAAGTACGGGTTCGACGAGGCGCCGTATCCCGTTTCTCGGTGGGCACAGCGGGAGCTGCTCGCCGGCCTCCACGACGACGAGCCGTGGCTGGCGGAGTACCCCCACGTCTCGTGGTTCTTTCTCCCCGTGTTCTGCTCGAAGGACGGCGCGGAGACGAGCCGGGCGTTCTTCCGCGACCACGCGGCCGGGTTCCCGGACGCGACCCGCGACGCCGGGACGGGGTTCGTCGAGGAGACCCTCCGGCCTGGGGTGCTCGACGACTACCGCGAGACGATGGCCGGGAAGCTCGGTACCTCCGCCTCGCGGGACCTCGTCCGGATGAGCGCGGCCATCGCCGAGTTCACCGCGGCCCGGATCCTCGCGGACGCGGGGTACGAGGTCACCCCGGAGATCGAGGTGACGACGGGACACTCGCTCGACTTCCGCGCGACGGAGCCCGACACCGGGACCGGTCACCTCGTCGAGGTCACGCGCCCGCAGCCGACCGCGGGGCGGTCCGCGAACGATCCGGTCGCCGCCGTCCGCGACACCGCCGAGACGAAGACCAGCGGACAGCTCGCGGCCCACGCCGGCGGCGTCACGCTGTTCGTCGACTGCTCGTCGTTTCCCGCCGACGAGTGGGCCGCCGTGCGCGAGACCGAACCCGCGGTCCGTCACAAGCCCGCGGTCGTCTACCGCGCCGAGCCGGACGGGTCGATCGAGGGCTATCGGAAGGGGTCGGTCCCGCTCGACCTCTCCGGGGTCGTCGACGGCGTCTCGTAGCCTCGCGGGGTTCCGCCGAGCCGAGCTCTCTCCCTCGCAGCGGATCGGCGACGCTCCGCGATCGAGTTTCGAAAAAACGTGCGTGGATCCCGCGCGGTTCGCCGCCTCAGAACGAGACGGGCGAGGGCCCGTCCTCCGCGTCGGTGGTCGGGTCGCGGTCCGAGTAGAACCGGCGACCGACGCCGCGGTGACAGACGCCGGCCCGGAGCGTGGTGAACACGTCCTCCGCGTCTTCGAACGTCTGATCGCCGAACCGCTCCAAGACGTCGCCGAGCCGCTCGGACCCGTTCGCGAGCTCTACGGTCGCGTTTCCGTGAGCCGCGATGATCTCCTCAGAGGTGGTCGGGTACTGGTGCCGTTCGAGTCGGTCGTCGACGCCGTTCAAGCGCATCAACAGTAGGGAGCCGCCAGCAGTCCTTAATGATTGTCCATGTACGACCTTAGTCGGAGGGAATACCTTATATTGCCTTATATCGGGCCTGCTCCGGTTCGACGGCCCGGTCCGATCGGTCCCCTCGAACCGCCGTCGCTTAGTGGCGCGCCCGACTACTCGCCGGTATGCCCGCCGCCTCTGACGACCGCGTCGTCGCCGACCTCCACGCCCACACGACCCTCTCGGACGGCACGATGACGCTCGACGAAGTCCCCGCGGCCGCCCGCGAGGCCGGCGTCGACTGGGTCGCCGTCACCGACCACGACAGCGTTCACCCCGAGATAGACGCGCCGGTCGTCGAGCGCGACGGCGTCCGGATCGTCCGCGGGATCGAACTCCGCGTCGACGCCGGGTTCGGGCGGCTCGACCTTCTCGGCTACGGCGTCGAACACACCGGCGCGCTCGACGCTGAGATCGACCGTCTCCAGCGCGACCGCCGAGAGCGCGGCGCCGCCATCCTCGACGCGGTCGAGGAGCGGCTGGGCGTCGACCTCGACATCGAGCCCCGCGCCGGGCTGGGGCGACCGCACATCGCGCGGGCGATCGACGAGTCGGAGGCCCCCTACGACTACGCCGGGGCGTTCGACGAGCTGATCGGGAACGACGGTCCGTGTTACGTCGCGCGCGACGTGACGCCGCTCGACGAGGGGCTCGACCTCCTCGACGACGCCTGCGCGCTCGTCGGCCTCGCTCACCCGTTCCGGTACGAGCGCGTCGACGAGGCGCTCGACGTCGCCCGCGAGTCGGCCGCGATCGACGCGGTCGAGCGCTTCTACCCCTACGGTCGCGCCGTCGACGACTCGCGGATCGACCGCCTCGCCGCCGAGGCCGACCTGCTCAGAACGGGCGGGACGGACGCGCACGAGCGGACGCTCGGCGTCGCGGGCTTGACGGCGTCGGCGTTCGAGCCCGTCCGCGATCGGCTCCCCGAGGCGGTCCCGACAGACGGGTCCGCGACGGGCGACTCCGCCGCCGCGGCGACGCCCGACGAACAGGATTAAGCCCGCGCCGGACCGAGGGCCGGGTATGCGGTGTCACTACTGCGACCGGGAGGCCACGTACGAGGCGGAGCAGGGCGGCGTGGTCGTCGGCCTCTGCGAGTCCCACTTCAAACAGCGCGTCGAGGAGCTCGCCGAGTCGGACGAGCTCGCGGAGCTCCGCGACCGGATCGACGTCGAGTCCTCCGAGTAATCGGCCGGAGACGAACGCTAAAAGTCGGCGGGACCCGAACAACCGGTATGGACCTCACGGACCGGCCCCGCCGCCTCCGGACCGACGACGTTCGCCCGCTCGTCGCCGAGACCGACCTCTCCGCGTCGGACCTCGTCGCCCCCGTCTTCGTCGACGCCACGACCGACGAGCGCGTCCCGATCGAGACGATGCCCGGCCACGAGCGCGTGCCGGTCGACGAGGCGGTCGACCGGGTCGCCGAGGTCAGCGACACCGGCGTCGAGGCCGTCATCCTCTTCGGCGTCCCCGAGTCGAAGGACGCGTCCGGGAGCCGGGCGTACGCGGACGACGGCGTCGTCCAGCGCGCGATCCGCCGGATTTCCGCCGAGACCGATGTCACCGTCATCGGCGACGTCTGCCTCTGTGAATACACCGAGCACGGACACTGCGGCGTGATCGAGGAGAGCGCCGAGTCGGATCCGACGCTCACCGTCAAGAACGACGAGACGCTGGACCTGCTGGCGCGCACCGCGGTCTCGCAGGCCGACGCGGGCGCCGACGTGGTCGCTCCCTCCGCGATGACCGACGGGCAGGTAAAAGCGATCCGCGAGGCGCTCGACGCGGCGGGTCACGAGGAGGTGGCCATCCTGAGCTACGCGGCGAAGTACGAGTCCGCCTTCTACGGCCCCTTCCGCGACGCGGCCGACGGCGCCCCCGCGTTCGGTGACCGACGCCACTACCAGATGGACCCCGCGAACCGCCGCGAGGCGCTCCGAGAGGCCCGCCTCGACGCCGAGCAGGGCGCCGACGTGCTGATGGTGAAACCCGGCCTACCCTACCTCGACATCGTCGGCGACCTCCGGCGAGAGTTCGACCGTCCCATCGCGGCGTACAACGTCTCCGGCGAGTACGCGATGCTCCACGCCGCCGCGGAGAAGGGGTGGCTCGACCTGGAGGCGACCGCGCTGGAGTCGCTCACGGCGCTCAAGCGCGCGGGCGCGGACCTCATCATCACGTACTTCGCCGAGGACGTAGCCGATCAGTTATAAATAGACTCGGACAGGAGTCGACGCGTTTCCCGACTATCCACCTCGGCGCGCGCCTCCGAGCGGTCGCCACCGGCGGCCGCGAGGAGCGCGTGCGATGGAGTCGCGAAAGGAGGCCGACGAGGCCGGGGAGGCGTGAGGCCGCGGGGCGGGGCTTCGGCGGTGTTCGCTCAGATCGAGATACCGGCTGTTGTTTATACCCAACCGATCGAGCGACCGGAACTGCTCACACCACCTGCTCGCCGTCGTCGTCGTACACCTCGATGGCGTCGACCGGGCACGAGCGCGCCGCGAACTTCGCGTCGAGCTCCTCGCCGTCGGGCACCTCGACGACGAACAGGTCCTCGTCCTCCTCGGTACTCCCCGCTAAGTCGGCCTTTCCGTCGTTCAGGTCCTTCTCGAAGGCGTCCCACTCGGCGACGCACTGGTACATCCCGACGCAGGTGTCGCGGTCGAACTCGACGTACATGCTCACCTGTTCGGCGAGCCGATACAAAGCGGTGACGACGAGACGTGTAGGGCTCCGGTTGGTTCTGATTCGATGACTGACTCGGATTCGACGGTCAATCCTCGGTAACTACCTCCGAAGCCCCGGCCTCGTCGCTCGCTTCGCTCCCGACTCCAGCGAGAATCGAAGATGCTCCGGCAGCCGGCGCGCAGCGCCGGCGACCTCGCGCGCGCGACTCACAGCCTGACGGCTGTTCGTCGGCACGCGTCCTGACGGCTGTTCGTCGGCACGCGTCACCGCAACCCATCTCCGACACCGACCTCCCCCCTCGGTTTCCAACGGCCGACCGCCCTTCTTAAGCGTCGCAGGCACCGATCGCCGCGTATGACCACGGTCTGGCTCGTTGACCGGCAGTTCGACTCGAAGGGGCTCGTGCGGCTCACCTACGCCACTGAGGACGGCAAGCGGATACACACGAAGGAGCTGGCCGAACAGCGGCTCGTCACCGGTGGCGGGATCACCGCCGGCCGCGAGGTCGACGAGACCGCGTTGGGGGAGACGCCCGCGGACGAGGTCGAGCGGTTCGCGACGGAGGCGTCGAAGATGGCGGCCGACCACGACCTCGACGACACGGTCTGAAGCGCTCGGCGTGCGCCGATGTCCCGCACAACCGAGCCCGTTAAGGGGGAACCGGCGGAACGTGTGACCGAAATGCCCAGTGGTGAGTACGACCCCGACGCCGTCGAGCCGCGCTGGCAGCGGCGATGGGTCGACGAGGAGACGTACGCCTATTCCGACGACGACCCGGTCGACCCGAACACCGTCTTCTCTATCGACACGCCCCCGCCGACGGTATCGGGCAGCCTCCACATGGGCCACCTGTACGGGTTCACCCTCCAGGACTTCGTCGCGCGCTTCGAGCGGATGAACGGTGGGGAGACGTTCTTCCCGTTCGGTTACGACGACAACGGCATCGCCTCCGAGCGGCTCACGGAGGACGAGCTCGACATCCGGCATCAGGACTTCGAGCGGCGCGAGTTCCAAGCGAAGTGCCGGGAGGTCTGCGCCGACTACGAGGAGCAGTTCACCGAGAACGTCCAATCGCTCGGCGTGTCGGTCGACTGGAACCACACGTACCAGACGATCGAACCCCGCGTCCAGCGCGTCTCGCAGCTGTCGTTCGTCGACCTGTACGAGCAGGGCCGGGAGTACCGCGAGAAGGCCCCCGCGATCTGGTGTCCCGAGTGCGAGACCGCCATCTCGCAGGTCGAGACCGAGGACGACGAGCAGGCCAGCCATTTCAACGACATCGCGTTCCCCGTCGCCGGACGCGACGGGAACGACGAGGTCGCCGACGAGTTCGTTATCTCGACGACGCGGCCCGAACTCCTCCCCGCGTGCGTCGCCGTCTTCGTCCACCCGGACGACGACGAGAACCAGGACCTCGTCGGCGAGTCCGCGGAGGTCCCGCTGTTCGGCCACGAGGTGCCGATCATCGCCGACGAGCGCGTCGACATGGAGACCGGCTCCGGCATCGTGATGTGCTGTACGTTCGGCGACCAGAACGACATCGAGTGGTACCAGGTCCACGACCTCGACCTCCGGGTCGCCATCGACGAGTCCGGCCACATGACCGACCTCGCCGGGGAGTACGAAGGGCTCCACGCCGACGAGGCGGGCGAAGTGATCGTCGAAGACCTCGACGAGGCGGGCGCGCTGCTCGACCGCCGCGACATCACCCACACGGTCAACGTCCACGAGCGCTGCGGGACGAGCGTCGAGTTCCTCGTCACCGAGCAGTGGTACATCGAGATGCTCGACAAGACGGACGAGTACCTCGAGATCGGTCGCGAGATGGACTGGTCGCCCGAGAAGATGTTCACCCGGTACGAACACTGGGTCGAGGGGCTCCAATGGGACTGGCTCATCTCCCGTCAGCGGTCATCCGGAATCCCGTTCCCGGTGTGGTACTGCGAGGGCTGCGGCGAGGAGGTCATCGCCGAGAAGGCCGACCTCCCGGTCGACCCCCTGTCGGACGACCCGCCCGTCGACGCGTGCCCCGAGTGCGGGCACGACGCCTTCCAGCCGGAGGACGACGTGCTCGACACGTGGGCCACCTCCAGCCTCACGCCCCTCGTCAACGCCGGCTGGGACTGGGACGACGAGGCCGAGGAGTTCACGATGGAGCGCCCGGAGCTGTACCGGTTCGACCTCCGACCGCAGGGCCACGACATCATCAGCTTCTGGCTGTTCCACACCCTCGTCAAGTGCTACGAGCACACCGGCGAGGTCCCGTTCGAGGAGACGATGATCAACGGCCACGTCCTCGACGAGAACCGCGAGAAGATGTCGAAGTCCGTCGGCAACGTCGTCGAGCCCGAGGCGGTCCTCGAGGAGTTCCCCGTGGACGCCACGCGCTACTGGGCGGCCGGCACCGCCGTCGGCGACGACTTCCCGTTCAAGGAGAAGGACCTCCGCGCGGGCGAGAAGCTGATCCGGAAGCTGTGGAACGCCTCGAAGCTCGTCGAGTCGCTCGCGCCGGAGCCGTTCCCGGCCGAGCCCGAGGGAGGCCTCCGCGAGCTCGACCGCTGGCTCCTCGCCGAGCTCGACGCCGAGGTCGAGCGGCTCACCGAGCTCCTCGACGACCGCGCGTTCTCGAAGGCCCGCGACGAGCTCCGGAGCTTCTTCTGGAACACGTTCTGTGACGATTACCTCGAGATCGCGAAACAGCGCGAGGACGACGCGGCGGCGTACACCCTCCGCACCGCGCACCGACGGTTCCTGAAGCTGTTCGCCCCGCTCCTTGCGCACGTTACCGAGGAGCTGTGGCACGACATGTACGCCGACGCGGTCGACGGGGCCACACCCGAAGGGGTCTCGCTCGCCGACGGTGCGAGCGACTCGATCCACCTCGCCGACTGGCCCGAGCCGCTCGGAATCGAGGCCGACCGCGACGCCGGGACCGCCGCCACCGCCGTCGTCGGCGCGCTCCGGAAGTACAAAAGCGAGAATCAGCTCCCTCTCACCGCCGCGCTCGACGCGGTGGAGGTGTACGCCGACGTGCGGGGCTTCGAGGACGACATCACCGGCGTGATGCACGTCGACGACCTCGCGGTCCACCCCGACGGCGACGCGCCCGTCGAGACGGTGATCACGGGCATCGACCTCGACTACGCCACCGTCGGCCCGAAGTACGGCGATCAGGTCGGGGACATCGAGGCCGCTCTCGCGCAGGGGGAGTACAAGATCGACGGCGACGAACTTCACGTCGCGAGCGTCACGCTGGTCGACGACGAGTTCGCGGTCGAAGAAGAGCGGCAGTACCAGGGAGAGGGCGAGCTGCTTCAGGCCGACGACGTCGTCGTCATCGTGCGTAACGAGGCGTAGCCCGCCCTCCCCTTCCGCCTCTCGACCCGCTCACAGGTCCGCGCCGACCGCGTCCTCGATCGAGTCGAACTCGTCGCGTTCGAGCAGTTCGAGCAGTCCCTCGTTGATGTCGCGCGCGAGGCTCGGCCCCTCGTAGACGAGCCCCGTGTATAGCTGGACGAGCGAGGCGCCGGCCCGTATCTTCTCGTAGGCGCCCGCGGCGTCTGAGATCCCCCCGACACCGATCACCGGCACGTCCGTGCGCTCGGCGACGAACCGTACCCGATCCGTCGCGAGCGATTCGATCGGCTTCCCCGAGAGGCCGCCGCGTTCCGCTCGGTTGTGACTCCGCACCGAGTCCGGCCGCGATGTCGTCGTGTTGGTCGCGATGACGCCGTCCAGATCGAGGTCGTCGACGACCCCGAGCGCGTCTTCGACCGCTGGCTCCGGAAGATCCGGGGAGAGTTTCACGAGGAGGGGGTCTGCGCCCGCATCGTCCAGCGTCCCGAGGATCCGCTCCAGCGCGTCGCGGTTCTGGAGCTCGCGGAGTCCCGGCGTGTTGGGACTGGAGACGTTGACGACGAAGTAGTCGCCCGCGTCCGCGACGCGCTCGTACGTGTACAGGTAATCGTCCGGGGCGTCCTCGAGCGGTGTCGACTTCGACTTCCCGATGTTGATCCCGACCGGCACGTCCGGGAGCGGGTCGCGATCGAGCCGCTCGCCGACCACGTCAGCGCCCTCGTTGTTGAACCCCATCCGATTGACGAGCGCCTCGTCCTCGCGCAAGCGAAACAGCCGCGGACGGGGGTTCCCGGGCTGCCGCTCGGCGGTGACGCCGCCGACTTCGACGTGACCGAACCCGAGGGACGACAGCGCTCGCGGCACGTGTGCGTTCTTGTCGAAACCGGCGGCGACACCCACTGGATTCGGGAATTTCGACCCGAACGCGTCGACCGCGAGCCGCTCGTCGCCGACCACGTACCGCTCGGCGAGCGCGGCGGAAACCGGAGTCCCCTGAACGCCGCCGAGGAGTCCGTGGATCAGTCCGTGTGCGGTCTCCGGCGGCAGCCGGAACAGTGCTGGCTTCAACAGGTCATACGCGCCCATCGTGCGTGTCTCGTCACGAGCGACAATCAATCCGCCGACCGCAGTCCGCGTCGCGACCGCTCGGCGGCGTCCTTGCCGACGAAAATCCCGCGGGTCCGCGTCAGAAGTCGTGTTCGAGCTGCTCCGGGTTCGCGTCCGCCTTCTGGATGATTATCTTCCCGTCTCGGACTCGGACGAACACCTCGTCGCCGATTTCCATGCCGGCGACGGCGAGTTCGTCCTCGTGAAGGTTCACGTGGACGTTGTGGTACTCCCCCTCGTCGTCCTTGGCGCCACTGGGGCTGAGCTTCTTTTTGCGGACCATCGCGGGTGTACTTGTCGCACTTCGCCATAGCAGACACATAAGTGTTGTTTACGCGTATTCGTATGCCCGACGAGCCAACCGCGCGGGTGCGTCGTCGGCTCCCTTGGCCGATCGACTCCCCGGCTAGTCGACCGACTGGCAACTCCCCTCCGACTGTTCGTGTGAACACCGTCTCGCGCTCGCCGTCCGCCTGAAATCCTCCGCGGGTCGGTCAACTCGTCTCGTCGGCGTTCCAAACCGCTAGCAGCGGCCGAGACAGTATATAAATGTTGTGCCGCACAGCTTTCATTTCCCCGATATATTTATTACACACTGTGTGCTGGTGTCACATGGAGGCAAAACCATGGTACGTGAAGACGGTAAGCGAAACTTTGCCCTTCGAGAGGAAGACGGATCGGAACCGAGTGAGTTCTCGGGGAACATGCCGCGTCAGGCGGCACTCAAGGCGGCTCGAACGCTTGAGCCGGCGCCTTCGGAGGAGGAGGCGCAACGAACGACGCTCCGTCTCCGTGAAAAGGGGACGCAGAAAGTCCACGAGTACGAGGGCTGGGCGTGGAAGGACAACGCCCCCGAGGTCGACGAGGCGGACGACGACTTCTGGCTCAACGACCTCAACGACATCACTAAGGCTAACGTCTCGAAGCAGGGCATCGAGTACCTCGACGAGGAGTAGCTCCCGGACGCTCCGGTTCCGATCTCTCGTTTTCGGTACTGCTCGACCGGAACAGTCCGGGCTTGATCACTACACCGGCACAGAGAACTCGTCTCGGATAGACGCTGCCGCACATCGATTCGATCCGGTCAGTTATCACTGTTTTACGCCATGAAACCGCATGACGTAGTGGAGTTGGTTCGACGGGGTTAAGTATACCCCGGGCATTCGAAGAAATGCGAAGAACGCAACGCGGACTCGGGCCGTTCAACTCGGCCCGGTTTCGCTGGACCCGTGCCGTTTCGATGGGTTTATGACCCGTCGCCCGGTACGTTCAGGTCCGCGAAGGATGAGGATCGCGCCCCCTGCGCTCCGGCGTAAGCGGCGATCTGATGTGAGCCGTGGTCGTTCGGTGTCATCCAAGCCGCTGGATGGACCGGACACCACACAGACCAATGCAATGGTGTGTCAACCTTCGTCTCAACCGAAGTTGACACCCGCCAACACCCCCTTCAGGCCGGGAATCAGGCCTGAAGGATACTCATTCCGGTTGATCCTGCCGGAGGCCATTGCTATTGGGATCCGATTTAGCCATGCTAGTCGCACGAGTTCAGACTCGTGGCGAATAGCTCAGTAACACGTGGCCAAACTACCCTTCG
>NZ_SGTY01000002.1:0-311788 GCF_005435095.1 Halorubrum sp. CGM5_25_10-8B
CGCCCGCCCTCGACCGGGACGCCCCACCCGTCGAGCGAGAGGTACCCGCGGAGGTCGCTCCCGTGGGTGAACAGGTCCACGTCGGCGCTCGCGTGCCCCTGTCTCGACGCCGCGCTGTGCGCCATCTCCATGTCCGAGTAGTACGGGTCGTCGCCGTCGAAGAACTCCCGGAGGCGGTCGGCGTCGCGGGCGACGAGTTCGGCGACTCGGTCCGAGGCGTCGGCGACGGCGTCGGCGTCCAGCCCGGCCTCCTTCAGGGCGCGCTGGACCCGCGGATCGAAGTGCATACCCGACCTTCGTCCGCCGCGGTTTCAATCCTGTCGGCCGCGGAGCGAGCGCGGTCGGTGACGCATCCCGCCCACCGCCCTCAGCGCGCCCGTCCGGTTCCGCCAATCCGTTAAGTCACCGGGGGGCGAAACGGGGGCCATGCCAAGCGACGAGGACCCGATCGCGTCTCGGGCCGACGACGACCGCGACCTCTACGACGTCGCGACGTGGGAGGAGCGCACCTCCCTCGACGGGCTGTCGGTCGCGCTGTACTGGCTCCTCACGCGCTCCGCGAAGGCCGGGGTCGTCCTCGTCGCGTTCGTCGGACTCTTGGCGATCCTCGGCTCGTTCGGACTCGGGCTCCTCTTCGACCCGGCCATCGCGGTCCTCCTCGGGCTCTCCGTGATCCCCGCTCTGGGGCTGGCCGCGTACGTGTACGTCTCGGACGTGACGACCGGCGAGCCGCTGTCGCTCCTCGTGGCGACGTTCCTCCTCTCTATCCTCACCGCGACGTTCGCGGCGATCCTGAACAGCGTGCTCCAGCCGTACTTCCGGCCGCTCGGCTTCCTCGGAATCGTCGTGTTCTTCTTCGTCGTCGTCGGCCCGATAGAGGAGTCGGTGAAGCTGCTCGCGGTGCGGCTGTACGCGTACACCGACGCCCGCTTCGACGCCGTCATCGACGGCGCCGTCTACGGCGCCATCGCGGGGCTCGGCTTCGTCGTCATCGAGAACTTCGTGTACATCGCCCAGAACGTCGACATGGCGGAGCTGACGGTCGGCATCGCGGCGCTGGGCGCCGGCGACGGCATCGCCGCGCTCCGGGCGCTCGCGGGACCGGGACACGTCGTCTACTCGGCGTTCGCGGGCTACTACCTCGGGCTCGCGAAGTTCAATCCCGGGAACCGCGGCCCGATCATCGTCAAGGGGCTCGTCCTCGCGGCGGCGATCCACGCGCTGTACAACACGCTCGTCGGTCCGGTGACCGGCGTCGCTGCGGGACTCTTCGGCCTCCCGCAGGTCCTCGCGCTGTTCGGCTTCGTCATCGTCTTCCAGGGCGCGTTCGGGTACGTCCTCCTCCGGAAGATCTGGCGGTACCGCGACGCGTACCTCGACACGCGCGACGCGGTCGGCGCCGACGTGGAACCGGAGCTCGACGAGTTCGAGCAGTAGCCCGCGGGCCGTCGTCGCCGCGCTCGGTCAGGGCGCGTTCTCGACGCGCGCCCGGTCGCCGGTCCCGCCCGTCAGCGCGCTCGCGAGGGCGCCTTTCACCACGACGTCGTCGCCGAGGTCGGTGAGCCGAACCTCCGGGACGTTGATGAACACCATCTCCGGGAGCTTCTCGCGGATCGGGTCGAGGACGCGGTCGGGGTTGTTGAGCGCGACCGCGCCGCCGACGCTCACGACGAGCGGCGCGTACGCGTGGATGATGTTGGCGATCCCCATGGCGTTCCAGTGGGCGACCTGGTCGATCACGTGGTCGGCGAAGGTGTCCTCGCCCGCCGCCTCGAACACGTCGACCGCGGAGAAGTCGGGGTCCTCGATCGGGAGGATCGTCTCGATGGGGTCCTCCTCGTGGAGCTCCCGGGCGTACTTCGGGATGTTGTTGCCCGAGCAGTACCCCTCCCAGTGGCCGTCGAGCCCGCAGCCGCAGGTCATGAACCCGTGCGGGTCGACGGTCATGTGGCCGACCTCGCCGGCGTTGCCGTCCCACCCAGAGAGGACGTTCCCGTCGACGGCGACGCCCGCGCCGATCCCCGAGGAGATGGTGAGATACACCATGTCGTCGGGGTTGCGCTCGGAGTGGAAGCGCTCGCCGATGACGCCCGCGATGGTGTCGTTGTGGAGGTACACCTCGTCGGTGTCGAGCAGCCGACCGACCGGCCCGACGAGCGGGATGCGCTCGACCGTGTCCGGGAGGTTCGCGGGCCCCTGGACGACCCCCTCCGCCAGATCGAGCGGACCGATGGAGCCGATCCCGGCCGCGACCGCCTCGCTCGGCGCGATTCCCGCGTCCGTACAGGCCCCGCGGACCACCTCCAACACGGCCTCGGTGACGGCGATGCCGTTCGGTCCCCGCGGCGTACCCCGCGACGCGGAGCCGAGGACCGCCGCGCTCTCGTCGCCGACGGCCGCCCGGACGTTCGTCGCCCCGAGGTCGACGCCCACGTAGTACATCGGGTGTAAGCGCGGACCCGTCTCACTTAAGCGGGACGCTTCGCGCGGTCGACCGTGAATAACAAACGGGGTCCGTACCGCGAAACCGCGTTACGACGCCGGCTCGCGGACGAAGGTGACCGGGCACGGCGCCGAGAGCATGACCTCCTGCGCGACGCTGCCGAAGACGGCCTTCCCGGTCGGCGAGCGGTGCCGTCCGCCGACCACGACGCGGTCGGCTTCGAGGCCCTCGGCTGTCTCGACGACCTCGTCCGCGAGGTCCCCCACCGCGCCCCGGACGGAGTGTCGCACGCCGGCCTCGGAGAGCGCCTCCGAGAGCTTCCGGGTGGTGGTGTGTCGCTCCGCGATGGCGTCGGGCGTCGAGCTCTCGCTCTCCGGCTCAAACCCGAGCTTCGCGCTGGTCTCGTCGAACTCCTCCCTGTCGAACACGTGGGTCAACACGACCTCGGCGTCCGCCGGCTCGGCGACGGAGATGATCTCCTCGGCGAGCCGCTCGACGCGTTTCCCGTCCTCCGATCCGACCGCCAGCACGACCGTCTCAATGCTCATACACACCGTTTCGTCCCCGTACGCCTTAAAACTGCCGGAGTTTTAACTCAAATCTGAATAAATATTTACCAGATCGATCCTGACAGTCTCACCGCCGAGTGGAGCCGATTCTCGTCGGGCGATGACGCTTCCCGTGAGGAGGCGACGACGTTTCGAGGACGGTGACAACTCTCTCGCGGGGTTCAGTCGCGCGAGCGGGACGCTAGCGGGCTCCGCGCTTTCCTCGACGGACGAGAACCGGTCGCCGCAGAACCGCTCAGTAATCGGGGGCGTCGTCCTCGACTTCGCGCTTCAGCGAGTCGCGGCGCGACTTCGCGTCGCGCCCGGTCGCCTCCAGGAGGAAGTCGTTTTTCGCGTCGACGGCGTCCGCGGCGGCGTCGGCGTTCCCCTCCGCGATGACGTCCTCGGCGGGGCGCTCCTCGAAGTGGACCGCCAGCTTGTCCTTCTTGCTCCCGTACTCGGCGGCGCCCGCGACGATGCGCTCGAACACCGGGTTGTCGGGGTCGGCGACGACGTACAGCTCGTGCCCCTCCCACTCCTCGGTGCCGGTGACCTCGCCGAAGTACTCCTCGATCGAACCCTTCAGGTCCGGCATGCGGTCGTCCAGATGCTCGCCGCGGCGCATCTTGTACTCCTTCATGCCGCGACCGTTCGACAGGCCGGCGTAAACCAGTTTCGTCACGGCCGCTCGGCGGGTTCGGCCCGAACGGCCCGCTTCCGCTTCGCCTACCGAGGACGCTCGTCGACGTACCCGCGCTTACACTCCGGACAGATGTCTCCCGCGCGCATCGAACTCCCGTCCGCCGCCCGGACCATCCCGCACTCGGGACAGTAGTACTCCGTCGGGGCGTCGTCGCCCACCGTCTCCAACTCGGGGCTCTCGCCCCGGGTGATCCCCGTCCCGCCCTCGCCGCCGGCGTCGAACGTGGCGCCCTCGCCGTCGTCGGGCGCCTCGACGTACTCCGTCGCCGATTCCTGCTCTTCCCGCCCGTCCGCGGCCTCCGGGGTGAGCCCGCCGCCGAACTCGACGTCGGCGTCACCGCCCTCACCGACCTCCGCGCTGAACCCCTCGTCTTCGCCGCCGTGATCGGGCCACGCGGTGGCTCCGTCGGCGCCGGCGTCCTCCTCGTCGACCTCCGGCCACGCGCCCCGCTCCCGGTCGTCGGCCGGCTCCTCGTCCTCGTCGAGGATCACGCCGTCGTCGCTCTCCGCGTCCGCCTCGTCGCCCGAGGGGGCACCGGACTCGGTCTCGGCCGGGGGCGACGGCGCGGACGCCGACTCGCCGCCCGCGCCCAACACCTCCGTGTCCTCGTCCGCCGGAGCTGCTCCGTCCGGCGAGCCCGCCTCGTCCGGTGCGTTCGGACCGTCCGCCGCGCCCGTCGCCGCGTCGACGCGGTCCGCGGCCGGAGCGGCGTCGGTCGGCCCCGACGGCTCGTCGGCCGCGGCCCCGTCGTCGAGGATCACCGCGTCGTCGCTCCCGGCTCCGGGCTCCTCGTCGAGGGTCACGCCCTCGTCCGCCGTCCCGGCGTCGGCCGCACCGACCCCTCCCGACGCCGTGCCGGGTCCGGCGCCCTCCTCGGCAGCGTCCGGGGCGTCGTCGCGCGTCGGCGCCGCGGCCGACGCGCCGGCGGTCTCGCCGCCGACGTTCGCGGCGGCCTCGTCCGCCAGCTGCTCCATCGTCGTCACCTCGGTATTCTCGCTGACGATCTGCGTCTCGCCGCAGCGAGCGCAGGTCTTCACCTCCTTGACGGTCGTGACGACCTCGTCGCCCTCCTCCTCGCGCTCGCGCTGGAGTTCGGGTTCGCCGAAGTCGTGTCCGAGCAGACACCTGAGTCCCATTGTGCCACCCTGCGGTGCCGAGGGTAAAAAACGCCCCGTCGGCGTCCGACGCTCGGCACACGACCGTTTCTGGGCGTGCCGCGGTCGGCGCTTGCGGTTCCGGTCGCCGCGCCCCGCGGACACAGACTCTTTTGTGGATCGCTCGCGTACCGTGAGTCGACATGCCTACTGTATCCTACAAGGGCGAGGAAATCGAGTGCGAGAAGGGCGCCAATCTGCGCGACGTGCTCAAAGAGGCCGGTCTCTCCGTCTACAACGGCAAGATGGAACAGCTCAACTGCCGCGGTTCCGGGTCGTGCGGCTCCTGTGCGGTCCAGGTCGACGGCGAGGTCAGCGAGCCGAGCAAGAAGGAGAAGGCCCGTCTCTGGCTCCCGCCGCACCACCCGAACCACGACGTCCGCCTCTCCTGTCAGACGAAAGTTGAGGGCGACGTCGAGGTGACGAAGGGCCGCGGGCTCTTCGGGCAACACATCTGAGCGCGGACGCGGTCGCTCTCATCTCTTCTCCGGGTACGACGTGCGCACGCGACGAGCGGGGCGCTCGTCGAGCGTAAAATACGACCGCGGCGGACGCGAGCCCGCGACGCGGACGAAAACGTTTGATACCGTGTGTCAGAGTCGCGTTCGGCGTCAGCCGGACCGACCCACCTTCTCGGATCGGCTTACTGCCGAACGACGTTCGTCGCGCGGGGACCCTTCTCGGAGGACTCGATGTCGAACTCGAGCTCCTGACCCTCTTCGAGGTCCGGGCCGCCGACGTCTTCCATGTGGAAGAACACGTCGTCGTCCGCGTCGTCAGTCTCGATAAATCCGTAGCCGCCAGTGTCGTTGAAGAAATCAACCTTTCCGGTCGCCATTGCGAATAGAGAGAGGCCCTGTCGGGTCATAAGGATTGCGAGTGTACAGTTACCACGACTCTCTCTAGACGATCGTTTCCGAATAACCGAAACTTTATCAGCGAACACTGCCCGAACAACAGATTCGCGGCGCGAGCGAGACCGGATCGTGTCGTTCTTCGGCGCCCCACCGGACGCCGACGTTTATATTCCTCGGCGCGGAAGCGACCAACGTGTCACACGAGTACCAAGCGGACGGCCCCGCCATCACGCTCCGCGAGAACGGTCCCGCGCTGCTGGTCCCCGCGGCGTGGGGCGTCGCCGCGGCGGCGGTCCTCGGTGCGGTCTCCCTCCACGCGCTGTTCGTCGCGCACGTCGTCATGAGCGCCCTGCTCGTCGCCTTCGTCGTCGCCTCGTGGCGCGACATGGCGACGGGAGTCCTCCGCGCGTGGAAGCTGGTGATCCTCGCGGGGACCCCGGTCACGCTCGCCGGCGTCCTCGGGTTCCTCGCACGCGACGGGACCGGGCTCGCGGCCGCGCTCCCGACCGGCGCGCTCCTCGCCGTCGCCTTCTACGGCTGGATGCTCCTGCCCGCGCCGGCGTTCGTCTACACGGGGCTTCGCGACGCGACGGCCCCGCGCTCGACCGTCCACCACGCCGCGGCCGCGTGTTCGGTCGTGGGCGCGGTCGTCGCCGCGTTCGCCGGCTCCGCGGCGGGGACGGTCGCGGGCATCGCGCTCGTCGGCCTCGGCCAGACCGCCGGCATCCTCACGGCCACGGCGCTGTACTGACCGGCGCCTCGTCTCGGAGTGGTCTATCCGGGTCCGTTGTCCAGCGCGCGCCGAAGCGCCCGTCGGTGGAACTCGACCGCCGCGTCGCGGTCGACCGGCGGGTAGCGCGGGTTCGTCACCACGCCCTCGCCGTCGACGACCGCGCTCGCGACGGCCGCGGCGCGGTGGGCACGCTCGACGCGCGGGAGCGGCGCGACGGACTCGTAGCCGTCGCGGAACGCCCGCCTGAGCGGCCCGGTCTCGGCCGCCGGCACGTACCAGCCGACGACGAGGTGTTCGGTCTTCGCGACCGACACACCACGCGGGGCGGCCAGCGGCGCCTCCCAGTCGAGGACGGCCGTCACCGCGCCGTCCGCGACGAGGGCGTTCCCCGGGCGGAAGTCCCACGGGAACAGCCGCGGATCGGTGTCGGACGCGGTCGACTCCCGGAACGCGTCCCGAAGCCGAGCGCGGAGCCCGTCGAACTCCTCGGGGAGCCGGTCGGCGTGTCGCTCCCCGAACTCCCGGAGCCACTCGTCGGCGCCGACCGGATCGCGGACGGACAGCGACGCGTCGCGTCCGAGGACCGATTCCGCGTCGATCGCTCCGTCGCCCGCCGCGCCGTCGACCGCGAGCCGCCCGCACCCCGAGAACCGAAACGCCTCGTGGAGCGCCGCGAGCCAGCGGCCGAACGCCCGCGCGACCCCCCGCCGGTCCGCCGGACCGAGGTCGACGAACGCCCCGTGGAGGTCGCGGCCGTCGATCAGCGGCGTCACGAACCACCCCGTCCCGTCGGCGACGCCCTCGCCGAGCGGCCGGGGAACTGGCACGTCCGTCCGATCGCCGATCGCTGTCAGCAGCGCCGCCTCGGTCCGGGTCGCGGCCGGCGTTTCGGAGCGTTGGACGACCACCGGCGCGGCGCTCTCGAATCGCACCACCTCCGTCCGCTTGCGGTTCCCCCGCCCGAGCGGTTCGACGCTCGCGACCGTCGCCCCCGGTCTCGCCTTGGCGAGGGCGCGACCCCTGACCGCGTCGCTCACCGACTCTCCTCCGGCTCGGTCGCCGCTGCTTCGCCTCCGGGCTCGCGGCCGTCGGCTCCGCGCCCCTCGGCCAGCAGGTCCGCGATCTCCGCTAACGAGTCGACGACGTGGTCCGGCCCGTACGCGCCGGGCGCGTCGTCGGGACTCGCGCGGAGCCACGCGGACCGGAGCCCGGCGTTGTGCGCGCCCGCGACGTCGTACGACAGCGAGTTCCCGACGTACAGCGTCTCTTCGGCATCGACCGACAGCGCCGCGGTCAGCCGCTCGAACGGTTCCGCGTGCGGCTTCCGGCGGGGCAGGTCCCCGGCGTACACGATCGCGTCGACGAGATCGTCCAACCCGAGCGCCTCGATCTTCGCCCGCTGGCGGTCCTCGGGACCGTTCGTGAGCACGCCCACGGGACCCGCCGCCGCCGCGGCCGCCAGCGCCTCGGTCGCGCCCGGCAGGTACGCCACCCGCGACTCGTCCGCGACCGCCTCGAACGCCGCCGCGAGCGCGACGGGGTCCACGTCTCTCCCGTGTTGCGCCGCCAACCGCGCGAACCCCGCGCCGAGGTAACCGACGCGATCGTCGGGGTCCGGCGGGCCGTCGAGGAGGGGCCACAGCTCCTCCGGCTCGCCGAACGGCTCCACGCCCGCCTCCTCGAACGCCCGGCGGTAGAGGGCGTCCACGTCGTGGTCGTGGCGGCACAGCGTGTCGTCGAGGTCGAACGCCACCGCCGCGAACCGGCTCATGGACGATCGGAGGCGCCGCGCGGCGAAGTCGGTTTCGCCGAGGCGCCCGTACGCCCGGCGATGACCGATCCCGACGACACCCACGACTGCGAGACCTGCGGCGCGAGCGTCGCCGCCGCGGACGCGCGCCGGTCCGAGCCGTTCGGCGATCTGGATCCCGACACCTGGCAGACGCTGAACTGCCCGCACTGCGGCGACCGCCTCGCGACCGTCCTCGTCGACGACGAGTGACCCGCGGTCGTCCGCTCGCTGTCGCTCGCGGGTTCAGAATATGCCGCCTCCCCGATTTGAACGGGGGACAGCTCGATCTTCAGTCGAGTGCTCTCCCAGTCTGAGCTAAGGCGGCTCGCACTCACATCAATGCCGATTCGGGACAAAAGGATTTCGAAAGGCCGCGGGCGGACCGCCTCGGTCGACGCCTCGACCCGCCCGCGTCGGTCGAATCCGGATCGACCGATCTGCCACGCGTCCTCGATATCGGACGATATCGCCGCCGATCCGCGTCGACGGCGGGGATCTCGGTTTTCGCAACGATCCCTTTTGTCCCACCCCTCCGATCGAGCGATGCCATCGCACGACCACGCCGACCACGACGCGCACCACGAACATCTCGACGCCGCGGTCGACGAGCGCGACGACTGGGCGCGCCGCCGCCGGAAAGGGATCCCGACCGATAAGAACCTCCTCGTCGTCGCCTGTATGGACGAGCGAATCCCGATCGAGGAGGCGCTCGGCATCGACCTCGGCGACGCGCAGGTGTTCCGCAACGCCGGCGGGAAGGTGACCGACGACGTGATCCGGTCGGCCGCGCTCACGACGAACTTCTTCGACACCGACGAGATCGTCGTTATTAACCACACCGACTGCGGGATGATGAGCGCGCCCGACGAGGCGATCCGCGAGGGGCTCGAAGCCGAGACGGGCGACATCGACGCCGCGGACCTCGACCCGTCGCTGCCGGAGCTCACGATCGGCGACGCCGACCTCCTCGACTGGGTGAAGATGACCGACGACATCGACGCGGCCTGCGCCGCGCAGGTCGAGTACCTCCGCGAGTCCGCGTTCATCCCGGACGACACCACCGTCTCCGGCTACGTCTACGAGGTCGAGTCCGGCGAGCTCCGCCGCCCCGACGAGCGGATCGCCGAGGAGATCAGCGAGCGGCGGGCCTGACGCCGGACGACGACGCGCCGGCCGCCAGCGAACCTGCCGTCCCGGCCTGAGGTGTGACGCTTTTATGCGCCCGCGGCGAATCGAGGCACGAAATGGATCGAGCACGCGTGTCCCCGCATCGCCGAGGTGATCCCGGTGGGCGCTGACGCCGACGCTGACGCGCCGGTGGTCGCCGGCTTCTTCTCCGGCTGCGGCGGCCTCGACTTGGGATTCGAGCGGGCGGGCTTCGACGTGGCCCTCGGGAGCGACCAGTGGGAGCCCGCGGCGGAGACGTACCGACGGAACTTCGCCGACACCGAGTTCCTCGAAGGGGACGTGCGCGAACTTGACGCCCCGGCGATCCGCGAGGCGGCCGCGGGCGCGGGCTACGACCCTGACGGCGTCGACGTGGTGATCGGCGGGCCGCCCTGTCAGGGGTTCAGCCGGCTCAACAACGAGCAGATCGAGCTCGACGAGATGGAGAAGGACCGCCGGAACACGCTGTTCGAGGAGTTCCTCCGGGTCGTCTCCGTCCTCGAACCACAGTTGGTGTTGATGGAGAACGTCCGCGACCTGATCAACCGCCAGACCAGTGACGACCGGTACGTGAAAGACCTCATCGTCGACGAGTTCGCGGCGCACGGCTACAAGTGCGAGTACCGAGTGCTGGAGGCCGAACAGTACGGCGTCCCCCAGAAGCGCCGCCGGATCTTCTTCATGGGCACCAATCGCGACGTGCCGATCCGCTTTCCTGAGCCGACGACGCCCGAGGGGCACTGGCGCACCGCCGGCGAGGCGCTCGCGGACGCGACCGACGACCTCCCGAACATGACGTACGCCGACACCGGCGAGAAGACGCTCGAACGCATCCGTCACGTTCCCCCGGGCGGTTACTACCGCGACCTCCCCGACCGCCTGAAGACGAAGAAGTACCAGTGCGACTGCGAGGACACCGACACCTGCCCGCACGAGCCGGAGATCGTCAAGCGGTACGGGACGTACCTCCGCCGGCTCGACCCCGAGGAGCCGTCGCTGACGGTGAGCACGAACGTCTTCATCCACCCCAGTGAGGACCGGTACCTCACGCCCCGCGAGATGGCTCGGCTCCAGACGTTCCCCGACGAGTTCGTCTTCGAGGGGACGAAGACCGACGTGATGAAACAGATCGGCAACGCCGTCCCGGTCCGGCTCGGCGAGGAGCTGGCGACGCAGCTGCTGGAGTACTACCCCGAGATCCGGGATGCGCCCCCCGCCGACCCCGACGTGTACGAACAGCAGTCGCTGACTGACTTGGCCTGAGATCGTTTTTAAACAGTGATCGGTGGTGCGGTGCGGAATTTCAAAATCCTGGCGGTCTATTTATAAACAGGCGCCGCTGGATCAGTGGTGAACACCTCCAAAGTCCCAGCCGGGAGGCGGGCGCACGCTCGCTGCGCTCCTCGTCACTCCGTTCGCTCCCTCGCTGCGGTGCTTGCGTCACCTGCGCCCGCCTCCCGGCTGCCCTTTTGAGTCCCACCCCGCACCGCGACCGCACCTCACACCTCCCCAGCCTCGTCAGTCGCCTCCGCTTCGCTCCGGTGACTGACTCCCTCGCGCGTGCTGCTCGGCCGCGGGGCGGCCTCGCAGGCACGCGCCACCGCCTCTTATTTGTAAATAGTCGCCACTGCTCACGGATTGTTCGCAACAGCAGAATGGGACCGCCCGGATTCGAACCTCGGTCGTTCCGCTCGCGCTGCTCGCTCCACTCCCTGCTTCGAATCCGTTCCACCGCCGCTGCTCGCGAATTGCTCGCAGCGGCAGAATGGGACCGCCCGGATTCGAACCGGGGTCACGAGCACCCAAGGCTCGGAGTATACCACTAACCCACGGTCCCGTACTCCTATGTACCCCGAAGAGCCGCTAAAGGGTTTCGTTGCGCGTCGTCACTCCTCGTCGTCGCGCCGTTCGAGGTCGGCGACGATGTCGTACGGGTCGGTCCCCTTCCGGACCGAGTCGAGGATGAAGAACGCCTCGTCGGGCGCGAGGAAGTGCCGCGTCACCCCGCGGCCGAGCGGCGTCGGCTCGAAGCCGTCGATGAAGTTCCACTCCAGCAGCTTCCCGAGCGCGTGCTTGGTGGGGACCTCGCCGATCATCCGGTCGTTGAGCCGCTTCGCCTTCTTGCCGGCGACGACGACGTTCGCGAGCGTCTCCTCGGCGGCCGCGGTCTCGTCGTAGTGCGTCGCCACGTCCTCCATCTCGCCTTTCAGCAGGGTGAACGCCACCTCGTCCTCCGTGCGGTCCATCGACCCGTGGTAGACGCCGTCCGGCTCGACGAGGAGGTAGACTCGGCCGCGGTCGTGGTAGTCCGGGCGTCCGGCGCGCCCGAGCATCTGCGAGAACTCCTGGACGGAGAGCCACTCGATCCCCATCGCCAGCGAGTCGAAGATCACCTGCGAGGCGGGGAAGTCGACGCCGGCCGCCAGCGCCGCGGTGGTGACGACCGCCGAGAGGTCCTGATTCCCGAACATGCGCTCGACCTTCTTCCGGCGCCCGTAGTCGAGGCCGGCGTGGTACGGCGCGGAGTCGTACCGGAGCTTGCGGCTGATCTCGTGACAGCGCCGCCGCGAGTTGGTGAAGATGATCGTCTGCCCGCGGTACCCCTTCGACGACTTCGTGTCGAACTCGCGTTTCACGAGCTTGTCGGCGATCTGGGCCTTCTCACGGCTGTCAGCGAAGGTGACGTGGCGCTCGATGGGGACCGGGCGCTCCTCGTACTCGATGAGCGTCGCGCGGAGCTTCTCCGCGAGCCACTCCGGGTTCCCGACGGTCGCCGAGAGGTAGACGAACTGCGTCCCGTCGTAGCCCGCGCGGGTCTCCATCCGGTCCTCGCTGTAGTACTTCAGCCGGGAGATGAGCCCGTCGAGCCGGTGGCCGCGCTCGCCCTCCTTCAGCGTGTGGACCTCGTCGATGACGACCGTCCCCACGTCGCCGAGGTCCTTGCCCGTCCGGAGCGCGTGGTCGATCCCCTCGTAGGTGCCGACGATCACGTCGGCGTTCGGGTCGAAGCGGTTGCCGTCGTCGTTCACCCGCGAGGAGCCGACCCGGATGGAGACGTCGAGCAGGTCGCCGTAGCGGTCCTCGAAGTCCTCGTGCTTCTGGTTGGCGAGCGCGACGAGCGGGACCAAGAAGAGCAGCTTCCCGTCCCCCTTCAGCGCGCGGTCGATCCCGGTCAGCTCGCCGACGAGCGTCTTCCCCGTCGCCGTGGCGCTCACCACGAGCTGGTCGTCGCCGTCGAGCAGGCCGTTCCGCACGGAGAGACTCTGGACCGGCAGTAGCTCCTCGAAGCGGCCTTGGAGGTGCGAAGAGAGGTCCGGATGGAGGTCCAAGTCTTCGGTCCGGACTGGCGAGACGTCGTCGACGTTCGCCGACACCTCGTCGTACTTCGTGAGGTCGGGGTCGAGTCCGCCCTGGAGGAGACTCACGATCCGGTCGAGGTCGCCCGACTCGTACAGCAGCTCCTCGAGGCGTTCCTCGGCCGCGCCCGTGAACTCCCCTTTGTACGACAGCTCCCGCTCTAGCTCCCGGCGGGCGCAGTCCCGACAGATCAGCTCGCCGTTGTGGTCGATGGCGTCCTCGCTCGTGATCGGCCCGTAGCGCCCGTCGCTCGCGCAGCGCCGGCAGGTCCGGACCGCCGTCGCCTCCAGCTGGTAGCCGTCGAGCATCTCCTTCAGCCGCGTCCGGTTCTCCGGCGAGGTCTGCTCGGAGATGCGGATCCGACCGGCCGCCCGCGCGAGGTCGACGAACTCGTCCGGCTGGCGGGGGTGGTCCTCCCCGTCGCGGATCACCCGGAACTTCCCCGGGCGCGGGCCCGCGGAGGTCTCCTTGAGTTCGAGCCGCCCGCGGAGCACGCGCTTGCCGTCGCGGTTCGCGACGACGGTGTAGTCGCTCCGCGCCTCGTGGAGGAACAGCGTCTCGACCTCGGCCAGCTGCTGTGACACTGCCGTGCGGTACGCGAGCGAGGTATTTCAGGTGTTCGGCTCGGGGATCGGAACCGGTTCGGAGACACGCGGCGCCGCGGCTACGTCACGCGAACGCGCGGAGAAAAACCCGCCTCACGGACGGGGTCGGGGTCGAGGGGTCTACGAGACGAGCAGCTTCTCGCCGCGGTCGACCGTGATCCGGCACGGCGGCGAGAGCTTGTTGTACGCGCGGCGGAACGCCTCCTTCACGACGGAGGCCTGCTCGACGTCGCAGTAGGCGGTGAACACGACGTCGTCCTTGTTGAGCCGCGCGGCGGTGCCGACGGGCTTGCCGAACGCCTGGCGCATCCCGTCGGAGACGCGGTCCGCGCCGGCGCCGGTCGCCTGCTTGTTCTCTCGGATG
Organism: Halorubrum sp. CGM5_25_10-8B; assembly: GCF_005435095.1. NCBI lineage: Archaea > Methanobacteriati > Methanobacteriota > Halobacteria > Halobacteriales > Haloferacaceae > Halorubrum > Halorubrum sp. CGM5_25_10-8B. The sequence continues at coordinate 13,724 of NZ_SGTY01000002.1, forward strand.
ACCTGGTGGGGGAACTTGCGGAGGGTCATCTTGTAGTTGCCCTCGCCGAGCTCCTTGATCAGGTGGCGGTTCGCCGAGAGGCGCGCGCTCTCAAGCGACCCGTGTCGAACCTGGAGCTCCTCCTCGACGCGGAGGCTGATCTGGACGGGGTAGTCGTCCGGCTCCGCGGAGAGGTCGCCCATGTTGTGCTGGGCGATCTTCGAGCCGGGGATACCCGTGATGTACTCGCGGCGGGTGTACGACGGCTTGTCGATCGTCCGATACATAGAGGCGGGTTTGTCAGACATGGCTACTTGTCCGATGTAGCCCGCGCTGCGGCGATAAACCCTTCGATAGCGAGGCGTCCGCCGCGGCTCCTCGGGGAGTCAGCGCCGGCGATCCGCCGGATTGCGGTCTGCGTTGACACGCCGCCCGCTCACTCCTCCGGCGTCGGTTCGAGCGCGACGTGGTCGAACCCGCGCTCCGCGAGCCGCTCGGCGGCACGGTCGGTGACCGACGGGGCGACTAAGATTCCGCGCACCTCCGGCGAGTCCGCGTCGTCGGTCTCGCCGTCGTTCGCCTCGATCCCCAACTCCTCGCGGAGCGCCCGGACGTACCGCGCGAGCTGTCCCACGGCGTCCGGACCGACCCGGCGGCGCTTCAGCTCGACGACGACCGGCGTGCCGTCGGCGTCGACGCCGAAGAGGTCCATCGGACCGGCGCTGGACGGGCGTTCGGTCTCGCGGGGCTCGAACCCGGGCTCGACGAGGTCGGGGCGCTCCAAGATTCGGGTCCGGAGGTCCTCCTCGCTCCCGTGGAGCGTGAGGTCGCGGCCGCCGGTCACGGCCATCGCGGAGAGCTGGTCGACGGCCGCGAAGCGGACGGTCAGGGTCTCGTCGGGGTTGCTCCGCGTCGAGCGCACGCGCAGCCGTCCCTCGCGCACCGCGGCGCGGTGTTCCGACCCCGGCGGCTGCCAGTTGACGGGTTGCCGCCCCTCGTCGGTGTGGACGAGGGCGGCGCCGTCGGGCTTCAACACGAGCAGGCGGTCGCCGGCGCCCAGGTCCGAGGCCGCACGCCCCTCGTAGCTGACCGTACAGCGGCCGAAGACGCTGATCAGGTCGCCGCGCTCGAAGGCGTCCTCCAGCTCCCAGAGGGCCTCGCGGTGGCTCGGGTCGTGGACGCTCGTGACTGTCACTGGCTCTCGTAGGCGGTCGCGGGGGAAAAAGGACGCGAGCCGGAGCCGGTCGTCACCGTTCGGCGAGGCGACGCGCCGTTCGGCTCGTCTCAGTCGCCGCGCCGCGACACGACAATGCCGGCGACGAAGAGGACCGCGCCGAGCGCGAACGCGGCGACGCGAAGCGTCGTGTCGGAGACGAGGATTCCGGCCAACACCGAGACACCGAATCCGGAGTGTAACACCGCGGTGAGATTCATACGTCCGGTACGGTCGCGCGGCACAAAAGCGGGTCGAACCGGCGGGCTCGGCGGTCGCCGTCCGGCCGGGTCAGGTCCCGTGTTCCCAGCTCCCCATGTACTCGCGCTGCTCGTCGCTGAGGTCGTCGTACTCGACGCCCTCGGCGGCGAGCTTGATGTCCGCCACCTCGCGATCGAGCTCGTCGGGCACGTCGTGGACGCCGGCGTCGTACGCGTCGCCGTTGGCGGCGAGCTCGCGGACGACGACCGCCTGAACGCCGAAGCTCTGGTCCATCACCTCGACCGGGTGGCCTAAGGCGATGGGCGCGGCGAGGTTGACGAGGCGGCCCTCCGCGATGACGTTGAGGACGCGGCCGTCGGGCATCTCGAACCCCTCGACGCCGTCGCGGACCTCGTAGCGGTCCACGGCGAGGTCGTCGAGGTCGTCGAGGTTCACCTCCACGTCGAAGTGGCCGGCGTTCGCGAGCAGGACGCCGTCGCTCATCTCCGCGAAGTGCTCGCGGGTGATCACGTCGCGGTTGCCCGTCGTCGTGATGAACACGTCGCCCTTCGCGGCGGCCTCCTCCATGGGGAGCACCTCGTACCCCTCCATGTGCGCTTCGAGCGCCTTCCGCGGGTCGACCTCGCAGACGATGACGTTCGCGTTCTGCCCGGACGCCTTCTTGGCGACGCCCTTCCCGCACTGGCCGTAGCCACCGACGACGACGTTCTTCCCGGCCCACGAGAGGTTCGTCGTCATCGCGATGGTCGCGAGCGACGACTCGCCCGTGCCGTGGACGTTGTCGAACAGCTGCTTCATCGGCGTGTCGTTGACGGCGAAGACGGGGTAGTGGAGCTCGCCGTCGGCGTCCATCGCGCGCAGGCGGTCGACGCCCGTGGTCGTCTCCTCGGCGCCGCCGACGATGGAGTCGATCAGGTCGGGGTACTCCTCGTGGACGAGTTTCACCATGTCCATCCCGTCGTCGACGGTGACGGTCGGCTCGTGGGCGATGCAGGCGTGCATCGCGTCGTAGTACTCGTCGTCGTCGACGCCCCGCACGGCGTAGGAGGTGATCGACTCGTGGTCGTCGAGCGCGGCCGACACGTCGTCGTGCGTCGAGAGGGGGTTACACCCGGTGATCGCGACCTCGGCGCCGCCCTCGGCGAGCAGTTCGACGAGGTTCGCCGTCTTCGCCTCGACGTGCATCGCCATCGCGATGGTCTCGCCCGCGAGCGGCTGCTCGTCGACGAACTCCTCGCGGAGCGCGTTCAATATCGGCATGTGCTGGAGCGCCCAGTCCATCTTCCGGCGGCCCTCTTCCCGGGCCGCATCGACGTCGGAGAGGTGCTGTGACACCGGCGGATACGCGGTTTCGCTCATACCTCTCGGTTCGCTCACGGCGCACTAAACCCTGCCGACACCGGAGTGCGTCCGCAAAATGAGAGTCGGTCTCGGCGACCGTCGCCCGCGTTACCGAACCGAACTGCGGACCGCGTCGTCAGTTTCCGCCCGGGCCGCCCGCGTGGTCCGGCGGTCCGCCCTCGCCGTCGTCATCGTCGGCTTCCTCGTCCGCTTCGTCTTCGTCAGCGTCCTCGTCGGCTTCCGTTTCCTCCTCGTCGGCGTCGTCTTCAGCCTCGTCTTCCGCGCTCTCCTCGTCCTCTTCGTCTTCCGCGCTCTCCTCGTCCTCTTCGTCCTCGTCGGCGTCCTCGCCCTCTTCGTCGGCGTCGTCGTCTTCAGCGTCACCCTCGGTCTCCTCGGCATCGTCGTCCTCCTCGCGGTCAGGGTCGGCGTCGGACGGCGGGCCGCGCTCGTCGTCATCCTCACCGTCGGGACCGGCGTGATCGGGCGCGTTACCGGGCGCGTCGGTCTCGTTCTCGGCGTCGTCGCCATCGTCCGCGTCGTCCGGACCGCCGGGGCCGCCCGCGTGGTCCGGGGCGTTACCGGGGTTGTTCTCCGTCACGAAGTCGGAGACCGCGCCACCGATGCCGCCCTCGCGGTCCTCGATGTCCTCGATGAACTCCCGGACGAGCTGGCCGAACGGCTGCCCCTCGGCCTCGTCCTCGTCGCCGACGGTGAGGTCGACGGTCGTCGAGACGCTCTCGCCCTCGTACGCGGCGGTCACCTCGACCGTGACGTTCTCCTCGGCGGCCGGGAGGCCGACGGTTCCGTCTTCGTCCGTCTCGTACTCGCCCGCGCCGGCGTAGGTGGCGTTCTCGTCGACGGTCGTGACGGTCACCGAGGCGTTCTCGACCGCGGTGCCGTTGTCGGTGACCGTGACGACGGGCTCGCCGTCGGTGTCGTCGACGGCCACTTCGAGGCCGTCGGGCGCCTCGATGTCGACCGTCTCCGAGGCGCTCTCGTTGTCGTATTCGGCCGTGACGTTCACCGTCACGTCCTCCTCGGCGGCCGGCAGCGTCACCGTGCCGTTCGCGTCGGTCTCGTACTCGCCCGCGCCGGCGTAGGAGGCGTTCTCGTCGACGGCCGTGACGTTCACCGAGGCGTTCTCGACCGGGTCGTCGTCGTTCGTCACTGTGACGACGGGCTCGCTCTCGGCGTTCTCCACGTCGAGTTCGAGGCCGTCGGGCGCTTCGAGGTCGACCGTCGTCGAGGCGGTGTCGTCGCCCGCGGCGGCGGTCACCGCGACGGTGACGTCCTCCTCGGCGGCGGGAAGGTCGACCGTGCCGTTCGCGTCGGTCTCGTACTCGCCGGTCCCCGCGTACGACGCGTTCTCGTCGCCATCGTCGACGACGCTCACGACGACCGTCGCGTTCTCGACCGCGGTGTCGTTCTCGGTCACCGTGACCGTCGGTTCGCCGTCCGCGTCGTCGACGGCCACTTCGAGGCCGCCGTCGGCGGCCGCGACGCCCGTCGCCGCGACGCCCGTCACGGCGCCGAGCGCGACGACCGCGGCCAGTAGGATCGCTCTCGTGCGTTCGCTCATGTCCACTCGGGTCCAGTCCCCCTTTCCGTATAAAAAGCGAAGTCGCTTAACGCGGTTTAATCCGGTTTGTATCCGGGTTAACGGCGCTGCTGCGTCTGTTTTGGTTGATCGCCGTTAACGCGAGTATCTCGGTCGTGATCCCCCCGAGTTCGCCCCCGATTCGGCTCGGTCGTCGCTCGCGCGCGACACGTTTCTCCGGTCGTATTCCGAGTCGCTCCCGCAGAGAACACGCCCAAAGCCCCCGTGGCTGCCCCTTTGAATCCCTCCCCGCCCGGCACCGCAGCCTCACGCCTCTCCAGCGTCGTCGGCCTCCCTCCGGTCGGCCGACTCCAGCGAGAAGCGAAGATTCCCCGGCAGCCGGCGCTACGCGCCGGCGACCTCGCGCGTGCTGACGAGCGCCCGCAGGGCGCGAGTCGCACGCGCCACCGCAGTTCTATACATGAATAGCCGTGCGTCCGCTACGCCGAATCCACGCGGTCGACGAGGTCGCTCGCGGCGGCCGCGGCGCGCTCCTGTACGGCCGCGGCGTCCACCGTCAGCACCTCTCGGTCGCGCATGAGAATGTCGCCGTCACAGACCGTGTGGCGCACGTCGCTCCCGCGGGCCGCGTACGCGAGGTGCGAGACGGGGTCGTGGACCGGCGTCAGGTGCGGCGCGTCGAGGTCGACGACTGCGAGGTCGGCGGCCGCACCCGCCTCGATCCGACCACCCGGGAGTCCGAGGGCGTCCGCGCCGCCGGCCGTCGCCATCTCAACGACCGCCCCCGCAGGGACCGCGCTCGCGTCGTCCGCGGCGAGCTTCCCGAGCATGGCGGCGTCGCGCATCTCGTCGAACACGTCGAGGTCGTTGTTCGAGGCCGCGCCGTCGGTGCCGAGCGCGACGGTCACGCCGGCCTCGCGGAGCCGCTGAACCGGGGCCATCCCGCTGGCGAGCTTCATGTTCGAGGCCGGGCAGTGGACGACCGCCGTTCCCGACTCGGCGAGCCGGTCGATCTCGCCGCCGCCGACGTGAACGCCGTGCGCGAAGAAGTCGTCCGGGCCGAGCGCGCCGAGGTCCTCGGCGTACGCGATCGGTCGCTCCCCGCGCTCGTCGACGATCGGGTCGACCTCGTCCGCCGTCTCGTTGGCGTGGAGGTGGACCGGAACGCCCGCCTCCCGCGCCTCCGCGACCCCCTCGCGGAGGAACTCCTCGCCGACCGTCGTCAGCGAGTGCGGCATGAACGCCGTGCGGATCCGGCTGTCCGCCGCGCCGTCAAGTTCGCGGGCGACCGCGAGGCTCTCCTCGACGTCCGCGCGGGCGTCGGCCGCGTCCTTGCCGACCGTCACGACCCCGTGGCCGAGCCGCGCGCGCAGCCCCGCGCGGTCGACGACGTCCGCGACCCGGTCCATCGCGAAGTACATGTCCGCGAACGCGGTCGTCCCAGACCGGATCATCTCCAGGGCGCCGAGCTCCGCGCCCGCCTCGACGTCGTCCGGCGTCAGTTCGGCCTCCGCCGGCCAGATGTCCTCGCGGAGCCACGGGTCGAGCGGTTTGTCGTCTGCGTACCCGCGGAGCAGCGTCATCGCGACGTGCGTGTGCGCGTTGACGAGCCCCGGGATCACGAGCGACCCCGACGCGTCGAGCGTCTCGTCGGCGTCGGGCGGCGCCTCGCCGTCCGCGCTCACGTCTCGTACCTCGACGATCCGCCCGGCGTCGCGGTCGATCGTCACGTCGGCCTCGGTCACGGAGCCGTCGGGGCGGAGGACGCGGCCGCCCGTCACGCGAAGCGCGTTCATACGGACCGATCCCGCCCCCCGAACCAAACGGCTTCGGTTCCGCCGGGCCCCTCCGAAGCCTCTTAGGCCGGCGCCGCCGCAGTGCGGGCATGGCAACCGACGCCCAGCAGGCGTGTTTCGAGGCCGGGATCAAGTTCGGCTCGCTGTACCACCAGTTCGCCGGCACGCCGGTCAGCCCGTCGAGCACGCGGAGCATGGAGGCCGCGATGGCGGAGGCAATCGAGAACCAACCGCACTGCGAGGCGGTGACCGTCGACATCCACGACGACCGCGTCGCCGACGCGATCGACCACGAGAACGGCTACACGGAGCTCACCGGCTCGCTGATGGACGTGGAGATGCGGATCGCGTACGAGGGCGTCACGGTTCACACGCGGATGGCGATGGAAGACGGGTACCCGCTGATGGAACTGGTCGACGTGGTCGAGACGGCGGACCCCGACCGGTGACCGGCGACCGCTCGCTCCCGCCGAGACGCGGTCAGCGCTCGTAGGCGTACACCGACTCCGGTTCCGGGAAGAACGCGCTCGGGTCCTCGTGTTCGATCGATCCGAGAGTCGTCCCGTCGACCTTCTTCACGTGCGTGTACATGCGTCCGCGGTCGAGGGCCGTCCTGACGAGCGGCGCCGCGAACCGGAGCCGGAACGTGCCGGCGATGAACACCGCGATCTGCTCGTCGTGGTCGAGACACTCGGTGACGATGAACCGCACCCCCTCTCCGTCGGCCTGATACACCCCGATCTCGTCGAAGTCGGCCCGTTCGGACAGCCCGACGAACTCGTCTTCGACGTCGCCCGGAACGACGTAGCTCAGTCCCCACTCGTCCGTCTCGCCCGTGTCCGGCGCCTTCGGCGTCGTGTCCCCCGCCGCGACCGTGAACGTCTCGTACCCGGCCTCCTCGCGGTCGGCGGCCATCGCCTTCATGTCCTCGATCGTCTGCTGTAGCCCCGTCTTGGACTGTTCAACCGACCGTGCGCGCCGCTCGGCGTCGTCCGCGTCCTGTCCGTTGGGGTCCGTTCGAACCATGCTCTCGCACTGTTACAGAGAGGTAAAACGCTTGTGCGCTTCAGACGCCGACGCCCGCGACGAGTTCGAGCGACAGCGACACGCCCAACACGACCAGGCTCGTCACGAACGCCTTCACGTTGCGACTCACGCGCTCTTCGAACGGAATCGTTCGCTCGCGGAGTGGGGGAAGCCGCATGAGTCTGCTCTCGACGTCCCACGCCTCGTCGGTGTCGAGGGTGATGCGTTCGCGGTCACGACGCTTCGACTTGGGCTGAATGGCTAACGACCCCAGACCGAACAGCACGAACCCGACGACGAACAGGACGTACTTCAGCGTGATCAGGCCGTCGCCGAACGCGAAGGCGACGACGGCGCAGCCCCCGACCACGGCGGCCGACGCGGCGCCGACCCAGACGGCGAACTCGCTGATCCGGTCGGCGTTAGTCGCTGTCTGCACGGCGCGTAAGCACGGGGTCTACGTCCTCGTACTCGTCGGCGTGCCGGTGACAGTAGCTGTACCGACCCGACGCGGACACCTCGTACATCTCGGGCTGTTCGTCGTCACAGACGCTGGCGAACTCCTCGTAGAGGTGTTCTTGCGCCTCCGTCGGCCGCCCCCGTTTGACCATCTCGACCGCGGTCTGAATCTCCTCGTCGACCCGCTCCGGCACCTCGATGCCGTCGAAGGTGTCCGCCCTGCTCTCCTCGATGTCGTCGAACCGGTCGAACCGGTCGAGCCGCCGCCTGACCCGGTCCCCCGTCGAGAGCGCGATGCGAGCGCGTTCGCGGACGACCTCCCTGAACTGCTCGATCCCCTCCCAGAGGTCCTCGTCGAGGTCGGCGTACGACTCCGGTTTGATCTTCGCCGGGCAGCGCGTCGAGAGGTTACAGCCCGCCGGCGCGTCGCTCGGACTCGGGGGCGTCCCCGAGAGCGTTATCCGGCGAGACGTCTTGGTCGGGTCTGGCTCTGGAATCGCAGACAACAGCGACTGCGTGTACGGGTTCGACGCGTCCGTGAACAGTTCCTCCGCTTCGCCCATCTCCATGATCTTCCCCAGGTACATCACGGCGACGCGGTCTGAGATGTACCGGACCACGGAGAGGTCGTGAGCGATGAGCAGATAGGTGAGGTTGAACTCCTCTTGGAGGTCCTCGAGGAGACTGATGATCTTCGCCTGAACGCTCACGTCGAGCGCGGAGACCGGCTCGTCGAGGACGAGGAAGTCCGGCTCAAGCGCGAGCGCGCGAGCGATCCCTATCCGCTGGCGTTGGCCCCCGGAGAACTGGTGGGGGTACCGGAAGTAGTGTTTGTCGGGGAGACCGACCGCGGACAGCAGATCGAGCACCCGCTCGCGGCGGTCGTTCATCGTCTTCCAGTCGTGCGCGTCGAGCGGCTCCCGAATGATCTCACCGACCGTCATCCGGTCGTTCAGGCTGGATTCGGGGTCTTGGAACACCATCTGGGCGTTCTTTCGCCACTCCTTCAGATCCTTCCCGGAGAGCGTCGTGATGTCAGTGCCGTCGTATCTGATCGAGCCCTCGGTGGCGTTTTCGAGCGCCAGCATGGTGCGCCCGAGCGTGCTCTTTCCGCACCCGGACTCGCCGACCAACCCGACCGTCTCGCCGCGCTTGATCTCGAAGGAGACGCCGTCGACCGCCTTCACCGGCGGGTCGGCGAACATCCCGTCGCCTCCGTAGTACTTTTTCAATCCCTCGACTTCCACCAGCACCTCCGACTCCTCGGTCGGAGGCGACTGCTCGACTGCGTTGCTCATGAGTGGTCCTCCGTACTCTCGTTCGCTATTTCGACGTGTTTCTCCACGCGCGCCGTCTCGCTCAGATCGTCGGGGTACAACAGGCACGCCGCCGTGTGGTCCTCGGCGTCACCGACGGCAACGTGCTGCGGCGGTACCTTCTCGCAGTCGCCGAACGCCTTCGAACACCGGGGCGCGAACCGACAGTGATCGGCCGGCTCGTTCGGCGTCGGAACCTGTCCTTCGATCGTTTCGAGCCCGTCCGCACGGGAGTGTTCGCCCGGGATAGACCGGAGCAGCGCCCGCGTGTACGGGTGATGTGGATTCCCGAACAGCTCTTCGACGGGCGCCTTCTCGACGATCTGTCCCGCGTACATCACGTTCACGCGGTCCGCGATGTCCGCGATGACTCCCATGTCGTGGGTGATGAACAGTATCGACAGCCCGCGCTCCTCCTGTAGCTCCTTCAGGAGGTCGAGGATCTGCGCCTGAATCGTCACGTCGAGCGCGGTCGTCGGCTCGTCGCAGATCAGGAAGTCGGGGTCACACGCCAGCATCATCGCGATGACGGCGCGCTGGCGCATTCCGCCGGAGAACTCGTGCGGGTACTCGTCCAACCGACGCTTGGCGTCCGGAATGCCGACGGCTCGGAGCAGTCTCGTCGCCTCCTCGGTCGCCTCCTCGCCCGTGATGTCGCGGTTGACCGCGAGCGACTCACGGATCTGGTTGCCGACAGTGTAGACCGGGTTAAGCGACTGCTGCGGGTCCTGGAAGACCATCCCGATCCCGCTCCCGCGGATCGACTGGTACTGCTTCTCCGAGAGGTCGGTGAGCTCCTGTCCGTCGAACGAGATCGACGATTCCGGGAGCACCTTCCCCGGCGACTCGATCAGCCCCATGATCGAGCGGGCGGTGACGCTCTTGCCGGACCCAGACTCGCCGACGATTCCGACCGTCTCGCCGCGACCGACGTCGAAGCTCACCGAGTCGACCGCCCGGATCGTTTCGTCGTCCGTGTAGAAGACCGTTTGGAGGTCTCTGACGGAGAGGATCGGATCCTCGCGGCCGTCCGTGGCGTCCGTGCTCGCGCTCTGTGATCGGGCCATCACGCACCACCTCCGGCGGCCGCCTCCTCGCCATCGCCGGTCTCGACCTCCGGATCGATGGCGTCGCGGATCCCGTCACCGAGGGCGTTCATCCCGGTGACGAGGATCACGATCATCAGCCCGGGGATCAGCGAGATGTGCCACGAGGGCGACGAGACGTAGCTCTGCCCGGCCGATATCGCCCGTCCCCAGGCGGGCGTCGGGGGTGATATCCCCAAGCCGTTACCGAGGAACGACAGCGCCGAGAGGCTGATGATGATCCCGCCGACGGACATCGAGGCGTAGACGAGCAGGTACCCGAGGACGTAGGGGAGCATGTGCTTTTGCATGATGTTCCGCGGCCGTTGGCCGTAGCTTTCCGCGGCGCGGACCCAGTCTTCCTGTGCGACCTGTAGCGCTGGGCCCCGAACCGCCCGCCACAGGAACGGCCACGTTGTGAACGCGAATATGAGCGCCAACAGGAACCCGCCGTCGAGTACCGCCCCGAGCCACGTGTTCGCGAAGACCGCGCTCATCATTATCAGCAACAGCAGCTGTGGCACGGAGACGACTCCGTCCGCGACCGTGAGTATCCCGAGGTCGAGCGACCCGCTGTAGTACGCGGACAGCATCGACAGCGTCATCGCCACCACCGCGGCCCCCGTGATCGCCATTCCCGAGACGATCATCGTGATCCTGGCGCCGCCCATCATGAACGTGAACAGGTCGCGGCCGTTCGGGAGCGTTCCGAACGGGTGGAAGCGGCCGTAGTCGTCGTAGGTCATCACGCCCACGTTGGTATCGACCGCACCCTTCGACTTCGAGTTGAAGTTGGCGTCGCCTGCGAACACCGTCTCGACTGTTCCCTCTTCCGTGAGGTACTGGATCTGGCTCTCGTCGCTGTAGGTATTCTCGATGTTCTGACTGACGGTCGAGGGAGCCAGCGCGGACCCGAACGTCGCCATCGTCAGGAACACGACCAACACGACGATTCCGAACTGTCCCCAACGGTGTCCACGGAGGTTGTTGACGATGTCGTCCGTCGGGGTCCAGTCGGACTCGCGGTAGTGGTCGCGGTAGACGAGCCACCCGCGGAACGCCCAGTAGGCCGTAAAGAGCGCGTACGCCATGATGAGCGTGAACCTGAGAGCCCATGCGACCGCCGGCTGAAGCCCGAGGAAGGTGCCCTGCCACGCGCCGTTCGGGGTCTGATGCCCCTGGTTCGGGATGACTTCGCGGCTGAACAGCGTCGGTAGCTCGCCGAGCGTCCCCCCCACGCTGCGGAGCATCCCGACCACACCGGCCTGGAAATCGGTCACGATCTGCGCCAGCCCGGGCGAGATGAACCCCACGACGATGTCGATGAGACCGGTCACTCCGATGACCAGCGCGTCGAGCATACCGACCAGGATCCCGCCCCACGTGGCGAACTCGACGGCGAGCAACACGAACATCGGAACGGCCCACCACACGAACGGCTCCGGGTTCTCCGCGATACGGGCGGTGAGCGACAGATTATCACGGTGTGTCAGTTCCTCTCGAATCGACTCGGTGGAATGTCTATCGGACATATTACTCACTCTCTCCAAGGCTGATTCGCGGGTCGATGTACGTGTACAGGAGGTCTTGGCTGATGTTGAAGAGGATCTGGATCACGATGAAGATGAACACGAGAGCCATCACCAGCGGGATGTCCGGCCCCAGCACCGCGCTGAAGAAGAGATTCCCGAGACCGTTGATACCGAACACCGACTCGACGAGGACGGATCCCCCGATCAGCAGGTAGAACTCGCCCATGACGACGGGCAGAAGCGGGATGATCGCGTTTCGGCCGACGTGTTTGGCGATGATCCGACGGGGTGACACGCCCTTGGCCTTCGCTGTCTCGACGTACTTCGAGTTGATGCTCTCGAGCACCGCCGTCCGTCCGATCCGTACTTCGTTACCCATCGACGACGATCCGAGCACGAGCGCCGCGGGCAGTATCCACTTGAACGCGACGAACATCGGGCCAGGATTGGGTACCGGAATGAACAACAGCTCCAGGTACGGGATGCCGCTGAATATATCCACGTTGGTGAACAGGTTGCCCAGCGCATCGGGGGTCCCGCTGACCTGCGTCTCGACGATCGCCGTGCGGTAGAAACTGAGGGCGCCACCGGCGGTGATCAGCCCGGAGATGATGACGGCGAGCCAGAAGTTCGGCATCGCGCGCCAGATGATCCCGAACCCCGAACTCGCGTAGTCGCGGAACGTGTTCGCGCGCAGGCCGGCGTACAGCCCGACCGGGACGCCGACCCCGAGCGCGATGACGACCGACCAGAACCCGAGCCAGAGCGTCGCGGGCATCCGGTTGATGATGAGCGTGGTGACGGGCGTCTCGCGCTGGATGACCCACGAGTCACCGAAGTCGAGCAGGAACAGGTCGCTGACGACTCGGAAGTACTGTTCCCACAGGGGTATGGGGTTCCCGGCCGAGTCGATGTAGTTCAGCGCCATCCGGAGCTGTCGGATGTCCGCCGGCGTCGCCTGTCGACCGAGGATGCTCCCGACGGGATCGATCGGCCCGAGGTAGAGGATCAGAAACGACATCGTGATCCCGAAGATCATCACCGGGATCGCGAGTCCTAACCGCTTGAGTATGTAGATTCCTCGATTCATGCCTCGATCACCGGATCGGGAACCGATGTCCCGCCGACGGGTTGAGGCTGGGAGGACTGGTTAGCCGGGACCGGCCCGCACGAACGTAACACGGTCCGGACGCGCCGCGCGCGGCTTGTCGGTGCCGTCAACGACTGTCGATCGTTCGTCGAATCTGTGGGGCGCAAACGTAATGGACTGATACTGGTGGCCATTCTTAACCATATCGATCAAACGACCGAGAGGGAGGGCGAACGGCCGGTTCGAAGCCGATAAACGACGCTGTCGCGGGTTACTCGCCCTGCCAGTGGTTGGCGTACCCGTCACCGCCGCCGGGGAAGACCTGCGGGGGCGTGAGGTGGTACGCGGACTCGCCGCGGCCCTTGAACACGCTCTCGACGAAGTCGTCGCGCGTCATCACGTACGCCATCGCCTTCCGGACGGGCTTGGGAACGTTCTCCATATTGAACCCGACGTAGAACGTGTCGATCGTCGGCGTCCGCGACATGTTGATCGTCTTGTCGTTCTCGAGCGGCCCGTACGTCCCGGTCTGCTGGGCGCCGTCCTGGCTCGTCAGGTCGATGAGCCCGGGATCGAACTGCGAGGTCGGGATCCCGCCGGCGTCCGTGTTCTCGTTGAGGAGCCGATTGTAGATCGCGTTCGGGTCGCTGAGGATCGCGTCTTGGATGTTCTCGACCGCCGGCGCATCGCCGTGGTAGTCCTCGAAGGCCGTGGCGCGGAACTCGCCGCCGACGCCGGACTCCCACTGGTCGAAGACGAACGGACCGCAGCCGACCGGGTTCGTCGAGAACTCCTGGAAGGTCATGTCGCCGTCGTACCCTTCGATGTCGCCGACGATGCCCTCGGGGACGGCCGAGAACGCCGAGTAGCTGAGCACCTCGAGCGCGTAGCCGAACGGCTCGCGGAGCGTGATGCTGAAGGTGTAGTCGCCGGTCGCTTCGACCGCGACCGACTCCGGCACGACGTTCCCGTCCTCGTCCGTCTCGCGGTCGATGTTCAGGACGCTGATCGGGAAGTAGGTGTTCGTCGAGTTCGAGGACTCGACGAGCCGCCGGATCGAGTAGACCACGTCGTCCGCGGTCACCTCGCCGTAGTCGCCGTGGAACTGGACGCCCTCCTTGAGGGTGAACTCGTACTCGGTGAGGTCGTCGTTCGTGGAGTAGTCCTCGACCAGGAGCGGCTCGACCTCGACCGTTCCGTTGACGTAGTTGAACGGCGCGTCGAACATGTCCATGATCTTGGCGCCGCTCGCCGTGTTCCCCGAGGCGATCGGGTCGAGCGCGTTGAACGTCGCGGACGCGCCGTTCAGCGTGCTGCTCCCCTCGAGCCCCTGGACGGACGTGCTGGTCTTCGCCCGGGACACGCCCATCCCGCCCGGCGGGTCGTAGTCGACTCGGTCGTACCAGAAGCGGTCTTCGACGCTGTGATACACCGGGAGCATCGCCGCGGACTCCCAGAGCAGCTTCTCCAGCCGGAGAGTCGCGTCGCCGCGCGCGCTCGCCGCCTCTTCGGTGTTCTCCGGATTGCCCGAGATCTCATCGAACGCCTCCACCATCGCGCTACGAACCTGCGGGTCGGTGTTGGAGTCTTCGCTCCAGAACAGCCGTGCGCCGTTCGGCGACGCCCCTTCCGCGTCGTAGACCGTGTTGTCCGGGTCGACCAGCTGCGTGAAGTTCCTGATCCCCGGGTAGTCCGCGATCCAACCGAGGGTGAACGCGTCCATCTCGCCTTTCTCGGTCCGCTCGAGGAGGGCGCCGAAGTCGGCCTTGCTGATGTTCATGTCGATGTAGACCGACTCGAGGCGCGCTCGGAGGGTATTCGCGATCTCCTCCCACGCCGGGGAGTTGTACTGGAGCCAATCGAGGCTGAACCGGTTGTCAGGTCCGTACCCGGCCTCTTCCATCGCCGCCCGGGCGTCCTGGATCCGGTTCTCGTTTGCCCCGTACGGGTACGAAGACGGGAGCTCCAACTCGCCGTCGGACCCGTCTCCGCCGTCGGACCCGTCTTCGCCGTCGGACCCGTCTCCGCCGTCGGATCCGTCGCCACTGTTTCCGGAACAGCCTGCGATGCCAGCCGTGAGTGCCGACGCTCCGGTCACTCGGAGGAACTGACGCCGCTTGAAATTGTCTTTGTCAGACATACACACTCGATTCCTAAGCACAATAATTAACGCTTTCGGTATACTGAGATATCGGTACCCGATCCCACCGTTCGGACCGAGTTTTTTCACCGGATCCTGAACCTGTGGCCCCACTCGCTCGGTCCCGTGAGAGATGGCAGAAATCCGACTGTTGTCCCGATCGGACGCCTCCGCTACGACCGAAACGAGCGTGTCGCCGCCGCGTCGTCGGGGCGAAATCGCTGTCGAACACGGCGCGTTCGACCGCCCTCGCCACGGCCGGTCCGCGTCGGCTCTCCGGCCGTCACTCCCCTCCGGTCGACAGCACCGTTCCGACCCCTTTGCTCGACCCCTCGCGGAAGACGAAGCGCTGTCCCTCCTCGATCAGGTACGGCCGGAACTTGAACCGGACGCGCGCCTCGCCGGTGTCGCCCGGGAGCAGTCGCCCCTCGTCCGGGAAGAACGCGGCCGCCTCGGAGACGGTCTCGAGGTGGACGACCGGCTCGTACCCCTCCTGAATCCGCGTCGGGTGGTTGAGCACCATCACCTCGGCGTCGAACTCGCGGACCGGTTCCGGCTCGCTGTCTCGGGGGACCAGCGCCATCCCGCGTTCGATCTCCGCCTCGTCGACGCCCTTCAGCGCGATGCCGACGATCCGCCCGGCCGTCGCCTTGTCGACCCGGTGGTAGTGCATCTCGATCGACCGCACCTCCACCTCGCGGAACGAGCCGTCGGGCATGGGCCCGAGGAGGAGCTCGTCGCCCGTCTCGACGGTCCCCGAATTCACCGTGCCGGACGCGACGGCGCCCACGCCCGTCACCTTGTAGCTGCGGTCGACGTACATCCGGAAGGCCTCCCGGTCCGGCGTCGCGCGCTTCGGGAGGCGCTCGAACAGCCGGTCGAGCGTCTCGACCCCGTCTTTCGTCACCGCGCTGGTCCGCAGCAGGGGGACGACTCCGTCGCCGACCTCCGCGACCGCGGTGTCGACGCCGTGCCGGTCGACCAGCAGCGGGGTCTGGCCCGCGTCCCGGAGCATCGACTCGACCTCGCGCTCGACCGCGGCGAGCCGGCCGTCGCCCACGGCGTCCGCCTTCGTGATCGCGACGATCGTCGGGAGCTCGGTCGCCAGGAGGATGCCGAGGTGTTCGCGGGTGGTCTTCGTCGGGCCGTCGTCGGCGGCGACCACGAGGAGCCCGTAGTCCAGTTTCTGGCCGACGATCCCGCGGATCGTCGTCCGCAACCACGGCTCGTGGCCGACGGTGTCGACGAAGGAGACGAGCCGGTCGGCGGCCTCGACGACTCCCGCACGGTCGGACTTGCGGTGGGGGTTGTCCATCCTGACCGGCTCGTTGGCGCCGTCGGCGAAGCCGTACACCGCGTACGAGAGGTCGGCCGAGAGGCCGCGCTCGACCTCGTGGGGCTGGACGTCGAGGAAGCCTCGCGTACCGCCCTGCCCGTCGTCGGCGCGCCCGGTGACCAGCGTCCCGACCAGCGTCGACTTGCCGTGGTCGACGTGGCCCGCCGTGCCGACGACGAGGTGGTCCTCGTCGGCCTCGAACACGCCGCCGTCGCGGAGCGTGGCGAGCCCCACGAGGCCCGCCTCGTCGCCGTCGCCGCCGGAGCCGGCGCTCCACGTCTCGGCGTCGGCGATGTGGGCGTCGGCCTCGTCGGCCAAAAGCGAGAGCACGTCCATGGTCTCGGAGAAGGCGTCGGGGGAGACGCCGGCCAACCCGCCGTCGTCGGTCACGCCGAGGACGTAGGTAGCCTCGCCGTCGCCGGAGAGGACACGGTGGCGGAGCTGAGCCACGAGCGACTCCATGCGCCCGTCGGCGAGGTGGACCTCGCGCGTCAGGCGCTCCTTGAACTCGATCGCGCCGCCGTCTCGCTCGCCGCGCTCGATGGCCCGCCGGAGGGCGGACCGGTCAGCGCTCATACCGACTTGTAGGCGACAGCCGGGCTTAACGGTTTTCGTGCTATGAGTCCTCACGTCACGTGATCGGTACCGAGGCGTCGGGAGCGCCCGGGAGCCGCCACCGTACGCTTGCCCGCCGACCCCCGACGCACCCTTTAAGCGGTCGCCGGCGGGAGCCGATGTATGGACACCTCGGTCCCCAGCGTCTCCGAACGCCGCGTCCACGTGGTCCCGCTCGGGTACGAGCGCGACCGGATCGTCGAACCGCTCCGCCGCCACGGCGCCGACGTCGCGTACCTCCTCGTCGACGCCCCGGACCGCGACGCCGCCCGCGGCGACGTTGACTTCGACGCCGCGCAGGCGGTCGACCCCGGTGACATCCGCATCGATCCCGACGGGCTCACGGCCTACCAGCGCGACGCGTGGGCGGCGGTCGCCGAGTTCGCCGAGGTCCGCGCGATCCCCGTCGCCCACGCGGACGTGTACGACGTGCTCGGCGTGACGACGACCGTCGCCGCCCGCCACCGGGCGAGCGCCGAGGACGGCGACCGGCTCTTCGGGAACGTCTCGACCGGACCGCGGATCGCCGCGGTCGGCGTCGCGCTCGCCTGTATGATTGTCGGCGCGCGGCCCTACAGCGTCGAGCCGGAGCGCCACCGCCACGACCGGCGCGAGGAACCGCTCACGACGGGCATCGAGCGCACGGTCGACCTCCCGATCTACCCCATGGACGCCCCAACAACCGACCAGGTCGCGGTGCTCGGTCGGCTCCACGACCGCGCCGAGGGGAACCTGACCACCGACAAGTGGAACCTGATCGAGTGGGCGCGCGAGCGCGAGCTGTCGTTCCTCCGCGAGGCGGGGGAGAGCCGGACGGCGAAGTACCGCGCCTTAGAGACGCACGTCCTCTCGCCGCTGCGGGAGCGCGGCTACGTCGATCTCGAGGACATCGGGCGCTCCGACACGGTCCGACTCACCGAGACCGGTCGCCGGGTCTTCTTCGCGTTCAAGCACAAGCTCGACGGGCGGTAGCAGGGCGGCCCAGACGAAACGGTCGACACGCAAACCGCGAGTCGTCCGACCCAACCGCGTTGTTCGGTCTATCCGTACTATCAATAGCTAACGTAGAATTATCCCCCGCACGTCGATCCAGATGCGTGACGCCCGCCGGACGGTCGGGGTGCCCTCCCTGCCCTCCACACCGCCTGTCCGCTATCAGCCGCCGGTCGCCAGCTCCCTCTCGGGGCGGCCGGTCCCCGCTGACGCCGCCGCGCCCGCCCGGCGGATCGTCACGGCCGACGGGTCCCCCGTCGGCGCTTCTCCGACTTACTCCTCCGTCAGGTCGACGTAGGTCCGCCGGACGGTCACCGGCGTCACGCCGGCCACGTCCGCGGCCGCCTGCTGCGTACACTCCGCGTCGAGCTCCCGGGCCGCGGTGTACAGACAGGCGGCCGCGACGCCGACCGGGTTTCGGCCGTTGGCGATCCCTTCCTCGACGGCGCGCTCGGCAAGCTCGCCCGCCCGACGCTCGACGGCGGGATCGCAGCCGAGGTCGCTCGCGAACCGCGGGAGGTACTCCGCGGGACCGCTGGGCGCGATCGGCAGGCCGAGTTCGCGGTTCATCGCGTCGAAGGCGGCCTGGTGCTCGTCCTCCGTCGCCTTCGCCTCGGCGCACACCTCGCCGACCGTGCGGGACACGTCGGCCGTCCGGCAGGCGACGTAGACGCAGGCGGCCGCGAAGCCCTCCAGCGAGCGCCCGCGGAGCAGGCTCTCCTCCTGCGCGGAGTCGAACAGCGCACAGGCGGCGTCGCGGACGCTATCGGGCAGGCCCATGACGCCGGTGAGCCGCCGGATCTCGGTGTACGCGTACACCTTGTTGCGGTCGCGCTTCGTCGAGATCTGCGCGCGGTTGTGCTGGGTCCGCATCCGGGCGAGCCGGCGGCGCTTGCGCCCCTTCACCTTGGTCGACCGGCCGATCTCCGTCGAGAGCCCGCGGTCGTGGCGGGACCGCGTCAGGGGCGCGCCGGTGCGTTTCGGATCCGTGTCCTCGTCGTCGAACGACCGCCACTCGGGGCCGTGGTCGATCCGGTCGGCGTCGACGACCAGCCCGCAGTCGGCGCAGACGCGCTCCGCGCCGTCGACGCGCGTGCGGCCGCCGCACTCCGGACACGTCTCGCGGTTTCCGGTCTCGGCGGCGGACGCGGTCTCGGACCCCTCGGCGGCCGCTGTGCGGTCCGCGGTCGCGGCACCGTCGGCGGTCGCCGAGCGGTCCGTCGTCGCGACGTCGTCGGTCTCTGTACGGGGCGAACGAACGCGGGTCGAGCGTGCGTCACTCATCACACGTCGAACTCCGGCCCGAAGCCTTACTTAAACCCGGGCGAATCGGCGGTCGATCGGCCGGATCGGCGCCGCCGAACCGACCGGTTATCGGTCGGTGATCGCGGCGGCGACCGCGCCGCGGTACGGTGGTTTTAACATTTCGTGCGAGACACGAATCCGCATGACGCTGTCGGAGATCGCGGCGGGGGTCGAGGTGACCTCGCGCCAGCGCGATCGCGGAGTCGCCCTCGCCGACGACACGGAGACGCCGCTCGTCGACCGCCTGTCGGACCACGCCGAGTCGCTCCCGTGTACGCCAGAGGCGACCGCCACGCTCGTCGACGCCTACACCGCCGGCCGGAGCGTCGGCGACGCGGCGCGTGAGGCGGGCGTCAGCCCGATGACGGCCGCGAAGGCGCTCCACCGCTGCGGCGTCGCGGGCGTCTGTCCGCTCTCACCCACCGCACGTGACATCGTCCGCGACTGGCTCGCCGGCCGGACCCCCCGCAGCGAGGCCGTCGCGCTCACCGGCGGCGACGAGGCGGACTTCGCGCTGGCGACGTACGTCGAGACGCACGACCCGGTCGAGCCCGTCGCGGAGGCGGTCGACGCGCAGGTCGCCGGCTCCGCGCCGCTGGGAGACGGACTCGGCGCCGACGACCCCCTCGGCGACGCGCTCGGCTCCACCGACGGCCTCCGCTGAGCGCCGATCCCGTCTTTCCGCTCCGCGTCAGGGCGCGAACCGCTCGACGAGGCTCGGCTCCGGAAACTCCACGTCGAGCGTCGCGTCGAACGCCGCCTCGTACGCGGTCGCGATCGCCCGCGCGTACGCGTCATCCCCTCTAGCCGCGGTCGGCGCGGCCGCCACCTCGGGATCGGTCGCCGGCACGCGGACGACTCCGTCGCCCTCCTCGCCGTCACCGCTCCCCGGTCGCTCGATCGCGAGCGTCGCGTCGAGGCTCCCGCCGACGTCGGCGATCCGGCCGCGGAGCCGCTGGGCCGCGTCGCGCCCGTGGACCGTCGCCGGCCTGACCGCGACCGCGCGGTCGACCGCCGTCGCGGCCGCGACGGCCTCGTTCGACCCGACCGGCGCGGCGTCGACGACCACCGCGTCGTACGTCGTCGCCGTCTCGCCGATCCGCCGCTCCAACTTCCGGGCGGCCTCCGCCGTCTTCGCACGCGCGACGCGCTCGAACGGCGCTCGCGCGGGTATCGCGTCGACCCGTCCCGGGAGGTCCGGCGCGTCCCGCTCGCCGTCCGCGGTCCGCCCGCTGTCCCCGCCGGTCCCGATGACCGGATACGCCGCCGCCGACAGCGCCGCGTCCGAGTCGTCCGTGAGGAGCGCCGTGAGGTCGGGGTCGATGCGCCCGCTCACGTACTCGGAGAGTCCCTGCGTCGTGAACGCGGCGTCGACGATGGCCACGTCGGCGCCGTCGCGCGCACCCATCGCCGCCAGCTCGACAGCGGTCCGCGTCGTCCCCGCGCCGCCGGTCGCCCCGACCAGCGCGAGCGTCGTCGCGTTCATACGCCGGCCTCGCCGGAGGGTGTTCTTAAGAATCGCGAACTCGGGCGGCGGGTCGCGCCGGCGCTACTTCCCTCGCCGTCGTTACCCGTCTATCGCGGCCGCGACCTCGTCGGCGACCGCGTCGAGTTCGTCGTCGGAGAGGTCCGGCCGCCCGCCGGCGACCGCGTGGATCGCCGCGCCGCCGTCGCCCTCGAAGCGCGGGACGACGTGAACGTGGACGTGCGGGACCTCCTGCCCGGCCGCCTCGCCGTCGTTGACGCCGACGTTGGCCCCGTCGGCGCCGACGGCCGCTTGAATCTCCGGCGTGAGCGACGCGGCCGCGCCGAACAGGTCGCTCGCGAGGTCGGCGTCGAGGTCGCCGACGTGGTGCGCGTGCGACTTGGGGATCACGAGCGTATGTCCGCGCGCGAGCGGGTTCGCGTCGAGGAACGCCAGCACGGAATCGGTCTCGTAGACGGTGCGCGCCGGGATGTCGCCGGCGACGATCGAACAGAAGATACAGTCGTCGGACATACCCGAGCGATCGCTCGGCCGTCTCATCAAGGTTTCCCGGGGCGGCGGTCCCTCAAGATTTGCGCCGTCGCGGCGCCTGCGTCCCGCGCCGCCAACGGACCTATATCCGCCGCGCCGAAACGGCGGGTATGGACGACCGGCTCGAACGCGTGATCCGCCAGCAGCTCCGCAAGGCGGGCAAACAGTTCGAGGAGGCCAAACGCGCCTACGCCGAGGGGCGCGATGACCCCGAGGGCGACGCGGCGGCCGCGGCGCGGTTCGACCTCCCGACCGACGAGTCCGGCGCGGCACACATCGTCTGCCGCCGCCACGCGGAGCGCCTGACCGTCCCGGTCGACGCCGAGGGCCGTCCGGCCTGCTTCGAGTCGGGTCACCCCGACTGCGAGGGGTGCGCCGAGGACGTCCGCGACGGCGTCGTCGAGACGTGGTGACGGGGGACCGGCGCTAGGCACCCACCGATAGCGCCGCGGTCCGACACGCCCCGGTTTGTTTTCAGACGTACAGGTGCGGCGCATGAACCGGACCGCCGCCGTCGCCGGACTCTTCGCAGCCGTCGCCGGACTCCTCGCCGCAGTCGCCGGATTTGGTACCGGATTCCTCGTTGACTTCACGGCGCTCGGGTTGCGGTTCCGCCCGCCCTTATCCCCCACGCGCGGGGCTCCTCGCCGAGCTGGCGCTCCCGCTGCCGAACGCCATCTGAGGCGGCTCGCCTCGGCGCTCGGGCGGCCCGACGGCGTCGGTGCGACCGCTCTCGGCGCGACGACGGCACAGAAGAGATATACCGAGCGGCTGAAAACAGGTGGAAACGTCCGAATGACGCGATCGATCAGTCGACGAGCGGCGCTCGCAGGGCTCGGCCTCGCGGCCGCCAGCGCCGGCTGTCTCGGTCGCACGGAGAACATCGCCGGCCGCGATCCCCCCGAGCAGCTGACCCTCGAGATCAACGCCACGCCGGCGGACGCCGACCCCAACGGGATCCGCATCGCCAGACAGCTCGAAGAGCACCTGACCGCCGTCGGCATCGATGTCCGGCTCAACACCGTCGGACAGACCGACCTCTGGCGGAAGGTGCTCATCAACCAGAACTTCGACCTCTACGTCGGGCAGTTCGTGGAGACGGAGCCGTTCGACCCCGACGCGCTGTACGGGCTGACCCATTCGCGGTTCGTCGCGGAGTCGGGGTGGCAGAACCCCTTCGGCCTCACGGAGATGGCCGTCGACGACCTGCTCGAACGGCAGCGCCGGGCGGCCGGCCGCGACCGCGACGACGCCGTCGACGCCCTCCAAGAGACGGTGTGCGAGCTTCAGCCCTTCTCCGTCGTCGCGTTCCCCGACGCGCTCACCGCCGTCCAAGAGAGCCGGTTCGACGGCTGGACGGAGGACCGACAGCCGCTCTCCGTCACCGGGCTCCTCGAACTCGACGACGTCGCCGCCGACGGCTCGGGAGGCGGCGGTTCCGCGACGAACGCGTCGGCGGGCGGCGTCGAGACGACGACCGACGCGGCCGCCGCCGACGCGACGGGGGACGCCCTCCGGCTCGTGACGACCGACGACCGGATCACGGAGAACTGGAACCCGATCGCCGCCGAATACCGGAACCACGGCACGTTCACGGGTCTGTTGTACGACCCCCTCGTCCGCGCGGACGGCGACGAGTTCTTCCCGTGGCTGGCGACCGGCTGGGAACGGGTCGACGAGACCACGCTCGACGTCACGCTCCGAGAGGCCCGGTGGCACGACGGCGAGCCCGTGACGGCGAGCGACGTGGCGTTCACCTACGCGTTCCTCCGCGACACCTCCCTCGGGAACGTCGAGACCCCGGTTCCGACCCCCCGGTTCCGCGGCCGGATTTCCGTCGTCGAGGGGGCGCGCGCCCGCGACGAGTCGACGGTCCGACTCACCGTGGCCGACGTGAACGAGACGGTCGCCGCCAGGGCGCTCCGGGTGCCGATCCTCCCGGAACACGTCTGGTCGGAGCGGACCGGCGCGGCGACGATCGCCGGCTTCGAGTTCGACTTCGAGACCACGGAGGCGATCGTCTCGAACAACCCCGACCCCGTCGGGAGCGGGCCGCTCCGGTTCGTCGAGGCGACCGCCGGGGAGTCGGTCGCCTTCGAGCGGAACCCCGACCACTTCCTCGTCCGGTCGACGCCCGAGGACGACGCGGACGCGTCCGGGGGGACCGCTGACCCGCGAGCGGGGGTCCCGTCCCGATACCACGGGAAGCCCGCCTTCGGCCGGCTCCGCATCGAGGTCCTGCCGTCGGACATCTCGGCCGTGGAGTCGGTCGCCGAGGGACTCGCGGACGCCACCGTCTCGAACCTCGGGCCCGAGTCGGTCCCGCGGATCGGTCGCTCGGCCGACGCCCGGCTCGTGAGCGGGCGGTCGGCGGCGTTCTACCACGTCGGGTACAACGTGCGCCGGAGCCCGCTGTCGAACCCCCGGTTCCGGGCGGTGATCGCTCGGCTGATCGATAAGACCGCGATCGTCGACGGCGCCTTCGACGGCTACGCGCGGGCGGCGACCTCGCCGCTCGCGGCGTCCTCGGCTGATGTTCCGGAGTCGGTGGCGTGGGCCGACGGGAGCGACCCAGTCCACCCGTTCTTCGACGACGGTGGGTCGCTGGACGTCGCGGCCGCCCGCGAGGCGCTCCGGGAAATCGGGTACCGGTTCGACGGCGAGGGGCGGCTGCTCTCGCGGGGGCGATGACGCCGTTCCTCTCGGTCCTCACGTCGGTCGTGGCGTGGGTCGTGGCGATGCTGGTCGTCGCGAGCGTCGCGGTGATCGGCCCCGCCCGGCTCCGCGAGACGTGGAGCGGGCTCCGCGACCGGCTCTGGGACGCGCGTCGGGCCGTCGCTGTCGTCTGCGCGGTGCTGATCGCCAGCGCCGTCGGGCGCCCCCCGCTACTGGACGTCTCCAGGCTGTTCGGCCTTCAGGCGACGGCGTTCATTTACGGGCTGGAGGGCGGCTTCGTCGCGTGGGTTCAGGCGACGTTCGCGACCCCCGCGCTGACCGCCTACTTCTCGTGGGTGTACGTGTACGGCTACGCGTTCCTGCTCGCGTTCCCGCCGGTCGCGTACCTCGCGCTCCCCCGGACAACGACGTTCAGCCGCGTCCTCGTCGCGTACGCGCTCAACTACGGGATCGGGCTGGTGCTGTACACGGCGGTGTTCGCCCACGGCCCGCGGAACGTGATGCCCGACATGGTGACGCCGCTGCTGTTCACCACGCAGCCCGACGTGATGGCGCTGACGAGCGAGGTGAACGTGAACTCGAACGTCTTCCCGTCGCTTCACACCTCGCTGTCGGTCACCGTCGGGACGTTCGCGGTGCTGACCCACGAGGAGTACCCCCGGTGGACGCCGGTCGCGGTCCCGCTCTCGCTGTCGGTCGTGGTCGCGACGATGTACCTCGGCATCCACTGGCTCACCGACGTCGTCGCCGGGTTCGCGCTCGCGTTCGGCTCGGTGGCGCTCGCGTACCGGCTGGTCGAACCGCGGTCCGACCCCGGAGTCCCGCGCGACGGCCCGGAGGACGACCAGCCGCCGTCGGAGCCGAACGCGAGCGACTGACCCCCTCGACCGCCGCCGAACACACCGTTTTGTATCGCCGGGCGTTACGCCCGTCCATGAGCGCCGACCGACAGACCATCACGGTGTACTCGGACTACGTCTGCCCGTTCTGTTATCTGGGTCGTCAGTCCCTCTCACAGTATCAAGAGAACCGCGACGAGGAGCTCGCGATCGACTGGCGCCCGTTCGACCTGCGGAGCCAGAAGCGCCGCCCGGACGGGACGATCGACCACTCCGTCGACGACGGGAAAGACGACGAGTACTTCGAACAGGCGAAACAGAACGTCCGCCGGCTCGCCGACGACTACGGTGTGGAGATGGACCTCGACATCGCCGAGGATGTCGACTCGCTCCCCGCCCAGATCGTCTCGTACTACCTCCGTGAACACCACGACTACGAGACGTGGCTCGCCTTCGACGAGGCGGTCTTCGCCGCGCTCTGGGAGGACGGTGAGGACATCGGCGACGCCGACCTCCTAGCCGAACTCGCCGTCGACGCGGGCGCCGAGGCCGACGAGGTGCGGTCGGCCCTCGACGACGAGACGCTCCGCGAGACCGTCCGCGAGCGGTTCACCGAGGCGCAGCGGGAGGGGATTACCGGCGTGCCGACCTTCGCATACGACGGGTACGCGGCGCGCGGCGCCGTCCCGCCCGAGCAGCTCGAACGCCTCGTCGAGGGGACCTGAATCCGTTCGTCGTCGCGGTGAGGCACCGACCGTTCGCCGTCCGAGGAACCCGGTAGCTCGGCCGAGCGGGAAGAACACCACTAATTAATACCACTAGGTTGTATCACGACTATGCCCGAGTACGAGCCGGTCGAGCCGCCGGTCGCGCTGACGATCGCCGGCAGCGACAGCGGCGGCGGGGCGGGGATCCAAGCGGACCTGACCGCGATGCGCGCGCACGGCGTCCTCGGCACATCAGTCGTGACGGCGACGACCGCGCAGAACACCCGCGGCGTCGAGGACGTTCACCCCCTCCCCGCCGATCACGTCGCGAGCCAGTACGCGGCGGTCGCCGACGACTTCGCCGTCGGGGCGATCAAGACGGGAATGCTGGCGACCGCCGAGACCGTCGAGCAAGTGACTGAACTGGTCGCGGAGACGGACGCCCCGCTCGTCGTCGACCCCGTGATGGTCGCGGCGACCGGGGATCGCCTGCTCTCGCCCGCCGCGGAGGACGCCTACGAGGGGCTGATCGCGGACGCGACGCTCGTCACGCCGAACGCCGACGAGGCCGCGGTGCTGACCGACGCGCCGGTCGACACCCCCGCCGATGCCGAGCGCGCGGGCCGCGAGCTCGTCGCGCTCGGCGCCGACGCGGCGCTGGTGAAGGGCGGGCACCTCGACGGCGAATCCGCCGAGAGGGACGCTGTCGTCGACACCCTCGTCCGGGCCGACGACGCGGGTGGTAGTGCCCCGGAACGCGTCGCGCCGACCGTCGACCGCTTCGAGACGCCGCGGATCGACACCGAGGCGACGCACGGTTCCGGCTGCGCGCTGTCGAGCGCGATCGCCGCGCGACTGGCGAGAGGGGAGCCGCTCCGCGACGCGGTCGACGCCGCGGTCGCCGGGATGACCGAAGCGGTCCGACGCGGTTACGACGTGGGAGAGGGCCCGGGCGCGGTCAATCCCACGGCGTTGGGCGAGGAGTGACGGACCCCGCCGCCGGAACTCACAGGTACGCGAGCGGGATCATAAGCGCGACGCCGAGCGCGACGCCGCCGACGAGGACCGGTTTGCCGCCGCGCGGGAGGTCGGCGCCCGTTTCGAGCGCCTCGGGGACGAACTCCGAGAGGACGAGATAGATCATCGCGCCCGCCGCGAAGCCGAAGCCGTACGGGAGAAACTCGCGGGCGTACCGGACGAACGCGAACGCGATCACGGCGCCGATCGGCTGCGGGAGACTTGAGAACACCGACCACCACACCATCTTCCACTTCGAGACGCCCATCGCCCGCAGCGGGATCGAGATGGCGGTCCCCTCGGGGACGTTGTGGATCGAGATGGCGACGGTCATGAACACGGCGAGCAGCGGGACGGTGAAGCCGAACAGCGCGGTCCCGCCCTCCAGCCCGAGGTCGGCGAAGGAGACGCCGACCGCGATCCCCTCCGGAAAGCTGTGGACCGTCAACACGCCGAGGATCAGGATCAGCTTCTTGAAGTCGGCCTCCTCGTACTCCCGCGGATCAATCTCGGCGTCCGCCAGGACCTCGTGCGCGATGACGACGAGGACGACGCCCGCGAGCATCCCGACGCCGATCTCAACCGCTGTCCCCTCCGCGAGCCCCTCTTGGATCAGTCCGAACAGCGACGCGGAGAGCATGATCCCCGACGCGAACCCCCACAGCGCCACGTTCCCGCGGTCGCTGATCGTCTCGAAGAAGAAGAACGGCAGCGCGCCGATCCCGGTCGCCAGCGCCGTGATCAACCCGGCGACGAACACGAACGCGTAGGCGTCGAGTGCGACCATTCGTACGCGACGGTACGCCGCTCCGGGTCATAACTCCGAGGGACGCCCCCACGCGCTGGGAACTACCTACCCCTCCGAGGCGAAGCCGAGTTCACCCCAAGCCGTGAGCGAGACCGGAAATAAGCACCAACAGAAACAGCGCGACGAGGAGCAGGAGTACTGCGAGCTTGGTGCCGAGCGCACAAGACGGACCGCCGCCTCGAACTCCGCTCCGTCGCGGTCGAATCGGTACGTCCACGTTCACGATCCGCCCCGCGGTCGAATCGAAGTCACCGGTCGGTCTCCGCCGCGACGGCATCGACCGTGCTCGGCGAAGCGGCGGCGCCGGTCGCGTCCCCCGCGCTGGCCGATCCGTTCGCCGTCGGCTCGGTCGTGTTCTCCGGCGGCTCCGGCGACGGTTCGGACGGCTCCGACGCGTCGTCATCGTCCGTCTGGCTCGTCGCGTCGGTCTCCGACCTCTGCGCGTCAGACGTGCTGTCGTCGGTGTTCGACGTGTCGTCGGTGTTCGACGTGTCGTCATCGTCTGTCAGAGTCTTCGCGTCGGTCTCCGAACTCTGTGCGTCAGACGTGCTGTCGTCGGTGTTCGACGTGTCGTCGGTGCCCGAGGATGTCACGGCCGGGTCGGACTCGTTGCTGTCCGTGTCTGCGGATGTCACGGCCGGGTCGGACTCGTTGCTGTCCGTGTCTGATGATGTCACGGCCGGGCTCGACGCGCTCTCGTTCGCAGCGTCAGACGTATCGGAATCCGTGGAGTCCGGCGTTTCAGACGGACGATCCTCGTTTTCCATGGTTGCCGTTTCGTTCCCCGACTGATCCGCTTCGGCTGTCGCCGAGTCGGTTACCGGGACCGAGGCGTTGGTGTCCGCGGTGGGTTCCGAGACGTTCTCTTCGGTAGGCGCCGAGACGTTGCCGCCAGTGGGCGCCGAGACGTTGCTCCCAGCGGGCGCCGAGACGTTGCCGCCAGTGGGCGCCGAGATGTTACTCCCAGCGGGCGCCGAGACGTTACTCCCAGCGGGCGCCGAGACGTTACTCCCAGCGGGCGCCGAGACGTTGCTCCCAACGGGCGCCGAGACATTCTGATCCAGTCCGGCGCCGTCTCCGTCAGGGTCGCTCGTCCTGTTCTCGACGGCCACCGCGGTGAGATCGACATCGGCGGTCTCGTTGGTCTGGCTGCCGTTGGTCGAGGTCTCGTTGATCTGGTTCAGTTCGTCCGGGGTTTCGAACGTCGCGGTCACGTCGACGCTCGCCGAGAGGACGGCGACCGTGGCCCCTCCGGCGAACGCGACGCCCCACACGAGGACCGCCAGCGCGACGAGCGCGACGAGCCCACGGTTCGCGGCCATCAGTCGCCCTCCCCGGCGGCCTCGGGACGTGAGACCGGTGTCGACCCGGGCGTCGACGCCGGCTCGGCCCCGTCCTCGGCCGCCGTCGTCTCCGCCCCGGCGGCGACCGCCGCCGAGTCGACGGTGTCGTTCGGCTCGGACGCGCCCCCGTCGGACTCGGGGGAGTCTCCGTTACGCATCGCGTCTGTCGTCGGTCCGCTTGCGTCCGTCTCGACAGCCGGATCCGGCGTTCCACCGCTGCGGTCCAAGACACCGCTGGCGGGCACCCACGCGGCGAGCGCCCCGAGCAGCAGCGTCGACACGCCGATCGCGACCGATATCGCGACGGCGGTCCGGAGCTCGAACGCGACGTACACCGCGTACGGGGCGAATGCGGCGAGCACCGCCGCCGCGCCGCCGACGGCGTCGACCGAGACGCCCCCGGAACCGCTCGCCTCCTCCGTCGCCTGCGCCGTCACGATTTCGGCCGCGGGACCGGGTCCAGCCGCCGGGTCGGGCCCGACTACCGGATCGAGTCCGGCCGTCGCCCCGTCTCCGTCGACCGGTTCGTCGACGGGGTCGACCGGATCGACGGTCATCGAGGGTTGCGATTCAGATCCGTCGCGGCCCCGGACGATAGACCAGATCTCCGTCGCGGCGAGCAGCCCGAACGGGAACAGGACCAGCGCGACGAACCCCACTCGCGTCCCCGCGAACTGGATCACGTACCCGACGTACGGGATCGTCAGCGTCACGGCGCCGACGAGGCTCCCGGCGGGGACGAGCCCCGGATCCGGCCCCTCGTTGGCGTCGCCCATCGTCTCGAACGCGAGCGTGCCGGCCTCGTCGACCACGTCGATCACGCGGTGCGTCACCGGCACGTCGCTCGTGCCGCGGACGAACGTGATCACATCGCCCTCGGCGATCGCAGTCGGGTCGCGCTCGGCGACGATCACCACGTCGCCCGGCGCGATGGCGGGCGTCATGCTCGCCGTGAGCACGACGAAGCTCTCGTCCGCGCCGACGACCTCCGGCGCCGCGTACACCGCGAACGGTGCGACGAGGGCGATCAGCAGGACGATCCCGAGTACGTTCGCCGCGCGCTTCGTCCGTGGTGATGTGAGTAGTTTGGTCATCAGTTCTCCTCCGTGCCGCACAGCGGCTCACCGCTCGTGGTCGCGGCCGCGGCGATCTCGTACAGCCCGCCGTAGACGTCGCCGACCCGGAGCGGAACCGAACAGCTCGTGTGGATGTTGACGCCCCCGTGGCCGCCGCCGTTGCCGCCATTTCCGTTTCCTCTGCTGCCGCCGCCGTTTCCGCCAGTACCGTCGGCGTCGGTCTCGGGGTCGGTGCCCGTCCCGCCGTCGTCGAGGTAGATGTTGGGGCCGATCCAGCCCGGGTCGCCGTTGGTTGGCGCGGCGGTCCCGTCGACCACGAAGGTCCCGTCCGGAGTCACCTCGCCGTCGAACACGGTCGTCCCGGCGGTGCCTCGACCGCCCGCGCCGCCGCCGGTGGCGACGACGACCACGGTCGCCGAGTCGTCGCCGAGGTACCGGAGCGTGAGCGAGCCGACCGCGACGCCGTTCTCGTCCTCGCAGGGGACGCACGCCGACGCGCACTCGGTCCCTACGAAGGGGTTCGACCTCGCCGCGTCCGCCTCGGCGACGTGGCGGCACTGCTCCGCGTACACCCGGAACGTCAGGTCGGTCGCCGCGCCGCCCACGTCGGGCGAGTCCGCCGGGAGGTACGGGAACACCTCGACGGCGACCGGGTCGTCGTCGGGCCCGAGACACCGGGCGTCGATCCGCACCCCGGTCGCGAGGTCGCGCTCGACCTCGGCGAGGGGGCGGTACCCGCCGGTCACGGATTCGCCGTCGACGACGACCTCGACCTCTAGGGCGTTCCCGAGGCGATCGCCGTCCGGACAGGGGGTCGCGAGCCACACCCGTACCGGGTTCGCCGACGCCCCCACGTCAAACGTCTCGGGCCCGGGACGCTCGTCGAACGTCGTCCGATCGACCGTCAGCGGGCCGAGCGAGACGGTCCCGTCGGTGGGCACCCCATCGACCGTCAGTCCGACCTCGCCGGCGCCGAAGACATTGCCCGGGAACGTCTCCCGATCGGCGAGGTACGCGCCCGTGCCCATGCCGCTCGCCATGCCGACCGCGCCGACGCCGCCGATCCCGGCGAGCAGCCGTCGTCGGCTCAGCCCGCTCGGGCGCCGCCCGCCGTCGTCGGGGCTCATGCGTCGCCTCCGGCGCCGCCGCCCCCGGCCGCTACGTTCCCGTCGAAGGGGTTCCCCTCGGCGCCGCACTCGTCGGCGGCGAACTCCACGAGGAAGTCGACCGCGCCGCCCTGTCCGGCGTTGCCGCCCTCGCCGTCGAACTCCCACGCGAAGGTCAGGCAGCGCTGTTCGCCCGGGGCGAGGCAGCCGTCGCCGAGGAGCCCGGGGCGCAGTTCGATCCCGTCCGCGAGCGCGGAGCCGTCGATGTCCGCGAACGTCTCGTCGGCGATCAGCTCCCCGGCGCTCGCGAACTCGCCTTCGGCGCCGCCGCAGCTACCGATGCCGAATATCCCGGTGTCCTGCCGGACCGTGAGCGTGACGCGCTCCGCGAGCGCGGCGCTCGCGGCGTCGGCGCCGTCGAGGTGCGGGTCGATCCGCAGCCACACGCGGGCGGTGTCCTCCGGATCTTCGAGCCGGAGCCCGACGCTCGCGGTGCCGTAATCGTGCGGCAGCGCGTTGCCCACGTCGACGAGCCGGACGCCGACCGCTCCGACGTCGTCGACCGCGCCGACCGCGCTCGAATCAACGAGCGTCCCGTTCTCCGTGCGCCGCCACCCGACGAGCAGATTGAACGGCGTGTCCGTCTGAGCGTACGTGTAGTTCGTGTACTCGTCCCAGTTGTCCGTTCCCGTCGGTCGTCCGGAGGCGGCCCCGAGGGCCGCGAAGCCGACGGCTCCGGCGCCCGCGAGTGCCTCCCGCCGCGTGAGTCCCGATTCTTTCTGTGTCATTGTGTGTCGTCGCGGCTCCGAACGGCCGTATCGTCGATACCCTTCCTACTCTCACGACGCTCGTATGTATGCGCGCCCTACCCGCCCGGATCGGTGACCGTACCGGGCGGTACGGACGCCGTACCCGCCCGCGGTCGGCCGATCGGCAACAGACCTTCGTTCCCGCCCGCCGACGCCGCGACGCGGTCCGAGACGCGCTCTCAGGCCGACTGAACCCCCGCGCCGTCGTTGTGGCGCGCCTGCTCGGTGTAGAAGCCGAGGTCGAAGCCGAGCGCGTCGCCCTGAACCTCGTTGCCCACGCCGATCGGCAGCTCCCATTCGAGCGCGACGCAGTGCATCACGCCGTCGCCCGCGAACGGGTCGCGGTTCTCGTCGTCGGCCGGGTCGGCCAGCTCGCCGTACGGCGTCGCGCGGTTCCCATCGAGCGGGATTCCGTCGCCGCTCTCGAGCTCGTCGAGCACGTCCGCGAGCGAGCCCTCGATGATGATCTTCTCCTGTCCAGTCTGTGCCGCGAGGTTCCCGAACACCGAGGGAATGACGAGCGGGTCGTCGACGTCGTTGAAGAATGACGGATCGCCGCCCGGCCCCCCCGCGGGGCCGGCCATCGACGACAGCACCGCGTCGTTCGCGCTGCCGACGGAGATGGTGTACACGTTCGTCGCGGGGTTCGGCGACGCCGCGCGGGCGTCGTCGGCCGCGTCCACGGGGTCGGCGAACTGGGTGCTGCCGGTCCCGTTGAACGACTCCCCGTCGGAGAGGACGATGTTCCGGAACTCGACGCCGCCGCGGCCGTTCGCGTCGAGTTCGGCCTGCGCGTCGTTGACGCCCTCGCCGATGTACGTCCCCGTCGCGATGCCGCTCGCGTTCGAGAACGGGTCCGCGTCGCTGTCGTCGATGTCGGGGTCGTTGTTCGTCCCGCTGACGACGTTCGCGAGCTTCTTCCGGAGCCCGTCGAGCGCGTCGTCGACATCGTCGAGGTCGGCCGTCAACGGCTGGAGGAGCCCGGTCCTAGGCTCGGTGTCGCCGCTCCCCTCGCCGTCGAAGTACGTGACGCCGACCTGGACGTCCGACCCCTGCGACTCGAGGTAGTCGACGAACTGGCGGGTGCCGAGCTCGACGAGGTCGATCTTCGTGGTCTCGTCGTAGGTGGTCCCGCCCACCGTGATGTTGTCCTCGCTCACCACGCCGTCGAACTGATCGTACAGCATCGACCCCGAGAAGTCCAGCGTGAGCATGATGTCGACCGGCTCCGCGCCGTCGTACACGTTGTCGCAGTCCTCGTCGTACCAGAGCTTCGCCTCAATGGCGTCGCCGAGGTCGCCGAGGTTATCCGGGTCGACGATCAGTTCCGGTTCGGTTTCGGTGCCGCCGTCGTCGTCGACGTCGCTCGCCTGCATCCAGATGTAGCCGGGGTTGTCACAGAGGTGGAGCGAGAAGGTGATCTCGCCGGAGTCGCCGGGCTTCACGTCGGTGAGCCGGACCAGCGTCTCCATCACCTCGCCCGTGACGGGGTCCGTGCCGAAGTCCGCCTCCGACAGCGGCGGGATGGTCTCGCAGTCCAGGATCGGGAGGTTCGCGCCGTTGCTGTCCTCGTCGTCCTCGTCCGGGAAGTCGCTGTACGTGAACACCTCGCCGTCGATCTCGATCGACTGCTCGCCGTCGCCGTCGTGGTCCGGGTGCGCGCTGACGAACTGGTTGCCCTCGCCGAAGTCGTAGGTCTGTTGCCAGTCGACGAGCAGGTCCAGCTGGCCCGCGGTGAGGGTGTTCCCGTCAAACGACTCGGTGTCGTTGAAGTACGCCGTGGTACCGAGACCCGCGCCAGCCGAGGCCACGCCGACCGCGCCGAGGCCGGCCAGCACGGTCCGCCGCGACAGTCCGATGGAGTCGATGTTGTCGTTGTCTTCCATGATTGTGAATCCCCGAAGGGAGTCCCACCGACGGAGTCGAACCGTCGTACGCCACGTGGGAGGACCGCGACCGCCGCGGTCGGGTGCGCTACGCTCCGCCCGCCCGTTTCAGACGGAAGTCGCGCGCTCGTTTCGGTCTTATTCGACGCTGATGTCGAAGGCGACTCCCTCCTCGGCTGTCAGATCGTAGTCGCCCTGTAGCGTGACCGTCACGTTACCGCTGATGGTGAATGCGTTCGCGACGTCCGCGGCGTCGGTGTCGAACACGAGGTAGGTGACATCGCGGTCGGAACCGTCGTCGTCGTTCGACGCGGAGATCGCGTCGGGACCGCTGAGCGACACCGCGGTGCCGTCTAGGTCCAGTCCGAGGTCTGTCACGGCGACGGTTGCCTCGTCGGCCTTCGTCGTGATGCCGAGCTTCCCGCTGGGGGCGGGAATCGTGCTGGCCACGTTCACGCCGTCAAGGGTGAACGAGGCGTTGGCGCTGCCGTCGTAGGTGTAGCTGAACGGGACCGTGCTACCGGACGACCAGCTGTAGTCGGCCGTGCTGGCGCTCCCGACGTCGGGGCCGACCGCGACTTCCCACGTGTTCTGACCACCGAAGCGGCCGCGAGCGAACGAGGTCTCCTGTTCGGTGGCGAACTCCTGCTGCTTGGCGAAGCCCTCGCCGGTCGTAGTCGTGATAGAGGGTTCACACGGGTTCGCCGTGCCGTCGTTGTGGCGCGACTGGACCGCGTGGAACTCGAACTCCATCGTCAGCGAGTCCGACTGAACCTCGTTGCCGACGCTCGTCGGGATTTCCCACGAGAGGCATACGCACGGGCCGGTGATGAACGCCTCGCCCTCCTCGGGCTCGACCACGTCGGCGTACTCCGCCTGCTCGCCGGGAACGAGGCCGGCCATCCCGTCGCCGTCGAGGGCCGCGCCGTTGGAGATTGCCGCGATGACATCGACGAGCGAGCCGGAGACGATCTCTCCGTCCGCGAGGGGTTCACCGTCCTCGTCACAGTAGGCGAGACTCGCCATAATCGAGTCGCCGAGTTCGCCGAGATCGGGCGTGCTGTCGACGGCCGATTCGGGTTCGTTGATGCCGTTCTCCGCCTGCGAGAGGTCACCGCACGCCCACATGTACGAGGGGTTGTCGACGATCTCGAAGCAGAACTTCACTTCGCCGGAGTCGCCGGGCTTCACGTCGTCGAGGTCGTAGAACATCCCGGCGGGGTCGCCGTCCTGCGTACCCATGGCGCTGTCCGCCATGTTCTCGACCGCACCGTCGCTGTCGTAGGAGGCCTCGTACAGCACGCGCAGGTCGAGCGAGCCGGCCGTCAGCGTGTTGTCTTCGAACGTCTCGGTGTCGTTGAAGTACGCCGTGGTGCCGAGGCCTGCGCCCGCGGAGGCCACGCCGACCGCACCGAGTCCGACCAGCATCTTGCGCCGCGATAGTCCGATTTTGTCGTCGTTCATTGTGTATCATCCCCGAAGGGAACTCCCGGCGGCGGTCGTGAACCGCCGCGTCGGCCGCCCGAAGGCGCCGAGCCGGGAACCGGACGTGTCTCGTCGTCCGGGGCCGCGTCGCTCCGAGGAGCTAGTTCTGACCGCTCATGTTGCCGGTGCCGTTGGGGGCGGGACCGGGGCTGGTGCTGTTCACGTCGGTCCCGTTGAACGCCACCTGCGGGTCGTCGTTGTGCCGCGACTGCTCGGCGTAGACGGCGAGATCGAAGCTCACGGAGTCGGTCTGGGTCTCGTTGTCGACATCCGCCGGGAGCGTCCACTCGAAGCCGATGCACTGGGTGGTCGCGCCGGGGTACGGCTGCCGACCCTCCTCCTGCCGGTTGCCGTCGAGCGCCTCGCCGTCGGCCAGCTCCGCGAAGACCTCGCTCATCGTGCCGGAGAGGATCTTCTGTTCGCCCGCTAAGACGATCTGCGCGATCTCGGCGTAGACCGTGTCGAGGTCGGCCGGGTCGGGCGCGAGGAACGCGTCGCCGGGCGACGACGAGATGTCCTGGACGAGGCTGGCGTCGACGTTGTTGCCGAGCCCGATCCCGAAGATACGCGTGCCGGCGTTCTTGGCCGCGGTGGCGGCCGTCCGAGCGTCGCCGACGTTCTCGAAGCCGTCGGTCAAGACGATCATGACCTTCGAGGCGCCGGGCGTCGCGTTCGTGCCGCTCGTGAGCTCGGTCTGTGCGACGTTGATCCCGCCCGCGACGTTCGTGCTGCCGGACGCGGTGTAGTTGTTGATCGCGTTGATGACGTCTTGGTAGGTGGTCGTCAGCTTCTGGTCCAGCGACGCGCCGCTCGCGAACGAGATCGCGGCGGCCTCGTCCGGCGACGAGAGGTTACCGACGAAGCTCGTTGCGGCCGCCTGTAGCGCCGAAAGGTTCGCGCCGCTCATCGAGCCGGAGGTGTCGCTGACCAAGGCGACCTCAAGCTCCTGCCGCTCGCCCGTGCCCGTGGGCTCGTACACGTTGTCGCAGTCCTCGTCGTACCAGACGCAGACCTCGATGGCGTCGGCGAGGTCGCCCTGGTCGGGCGTGTCGTCCGCGTCCGCCTCGGGCTCGGACTGCCCGTTCTCCGCCTGGGTTAGCTCGCCCGCGAGGTAGACGTACGCGGGGTTGTCACAGATGTGGAGGCTGATCGTCACCTCGCCGGAGTCGCCGGGCTTCACGTCGTCGAGCGTGAACACCGGGATCCCGTCGCCGTTGACGAGGAACTCGTCCATCGCCGGTGAACAGAAGTCGATCTCGCCGGTCACGTAGTCCTCCCAACTCTGCCCCTCTCCGGGCGCGGGCGTCTGGTCGAGCAGGTAGCGCCCGTCGCCGAGGTCCTCGACGTCAGGGTACCCCATCGCCCGAATGTCGTCGAGACGGCCGGGGCCGCCGAGGTACGTCGACTTGTAGTCCAGCTTCAGGTCCAGCTCGCCCGCGGTGAGGGTGTTCCCGTCGAACGACTCGGTGTCGTTGAAGTACGCCGTGGTACCGAGTCCCGCGCCTGCGGACGCGACGCCGACCGCGCCGAGGCCCGCGAGCACCTTGCGCCGCGAGAGTCCGATTTTGTCGTTTGTGTCTTTGCTCATGGTGTCTCCTCCGACTCGCCCCCCGTCCGCGCTGGGCTGACCGAATCGGTTACTTTCCCCTCCGAGGGACACCCACCTAGTTACGCGCTCCCACGTCACCGTCGAACGACCGATTCCAGCCGGTAGAAGCCTTCACGCCACCGGTCAAACGTCGCGTTCGACGGGCGGTCCGGCGCCCCTACCGTGGCGGATCGCGACCGCATGCGATTCATACCCACACCCCAGATCGCCGCACGGACACCGTACTCGGCGGGTCGAACCCGGCAGGCGGCCCGTACCTCCCGCACCCGATCGGCGGTCCCCCCGGGTAGCCAGCCCATACATATACCCCCGTCAGACGCAGGAAGTAGCAGAACTCGGGCGCCGCCGGGCGCGGCCGCCCGGCCCCCATCTCCATGAAACTCCGAAACGACGTGCTTCCGGCCGAACAGGTGTACGCCATCCTCGCGAACGAGCGCCGACGGCGCGCGATCGAACAGCTCAGCTCCGTCGGCGGGACGGTCTCGGTCAACGAGCTGTCGACGCTCGTCGCGCGCCGCGAGACGGGGGAGACCCCGCCCCCGAAGCGCTGTCGCGAGAGCGTGTACACGTCGCTGGTCCAGACGCACCTCCCGAAGCTGGCCGAGGCGGGCGTGATAACGTACGACCGCGAGTCGCAGACGCTCGAACTCTCTCGACGCGCACGCGACGTGCGCCTGTACACGGAGATTCTCGCGCCCGGCGGCGCGACGTGGTCGGAGCTGTACCGCGCGCTGGCGGTGGGATCGCTGCTCGTCGTGCTCGCCGCGCTCCTCGACGTCCCGCTCGTGTCGGCGGTCGACCCCATGCTGTGGACCAGCCTCGCGCTCGGCGCCTTCGCCGCCGCCAGCGCCGCCCAGCTGTGGGTCAACCGCTTCTCGGTATTGCGACAGCTACGGCTACGCTGAGGCCTCTCCGACGCGACTTCCCGGAAACCCACTCCCCGAAAACTGACCGTCCATTCCTCTCGACTCGTCCGACCTCCCTCGGCTTCCTACTCGCTCGCGGCCGCGAGCGACGCCGGCAGTCGCAGTTCGAACACCCGCGCGTCACAGCCCGCACAGCGACCGGCGACCACGTCGTAGCTGGAACAGCAGGACTCGACGACGCGCTCTTCGAGCGCCACGTCCCCGGCGCACGACGGACACTCCGCGACGAACAGCCGGAGGGCGCCGAGGACCGCGCTCCGCTCGGCGAGCGGGCGATCCGCCCAGTCGCCGTCGAGCCCCGTCAGCACGCGGTCGGCCGCGGCGTCGGCCCGGAACGCCGGCCGCGACTCCCAGTGACCGATCCGCTCCTCGCCGGCGTACGCGAACCCCGCGCCGCCCCGCCAGTCGATTGAGAGTTCGTGCCGGTCGAGTCCGGTGAGCGCCGCGAGCGCCGCGAGGTCGTCGCGGTCGGTCCGTCTCCCCTCGTCGGGCGTCGCTCCCGCCCCGTCCTCGGCCGCCGCCCGCCACGACGCGGCGAAGTCGGGGGCGAACGCGAAGTCGTCGCCCGCGGGCGTCTCGACGAGGACGCCCGCGTCGAGGAGGTACGTTTCGGGGTCTACCTCACCGACGCCCAGCCCGCGGGGCTCGGCGTTGCCGGGCGCCTTGCCGAACAGCGCGAGCGCCCGCTCCGGGAGGTAGCGCTTCGTGAGTTCCGGCGTCCCGGGAACGAGGTACCCGCGGAGCCAGATGGCTCCGAGCGCGCCGCCGAACCCGACCGCCCCGAGTAGCGGCGCGCCCACCGCGGCCACCGCTCCCGCCCAGGCCGCCGCGATGCCGACGTTGACGGCCGTACAGGGGAGACACCGGTTCGCACCGGTGTACTCCGGCTGCCGGAGGCGACCGACGACCGAGTCTCGTGACACGTTCATGCTGGTCCGAACGCGACGCACCGACCTATGTATGCGCCGCCTACCGCGTCCGACGCGGGCTCTCCGGCCCACAACATCGTTACAGCGCCCGGACAAATCCACTTGTATCGATGTAATGAATTGTGTCGGAGACGTCAAGAACGCCCGAAGTACGGCGAGTGTGTACGGTTCTGTTCGGGCGAATCTTCCGGGGACCGGCTCTAGTGGGTACAATGCGAAGTGATATATCCTCCCATGATAACCGTACTCTCATTCGGCATGTATGAGCTATGACACCACAACTCGCCAAGCAAGCGGCGTCGTCGGACACCGACGGTGAGGGCCCCTCGCGCGACGAGGTGTTCACCGCGCTGAGCAATCGGCGGCGTCGCAACGTGATCAAGTACCTGAAGACCAACGGCACCGAGGCGCGCGTCAGGGATATCGCCGAGCAGCTGGCCGCGTGGGAGAACGACGTCGAGATTCCGGCGGTGACGTACAAGCAGCGCAAGCGCGTGTACACCGCGCTCCACCAGTCGCACCTGCCGAAGCTGGCGGCGAGCGGGTTCATCGACTACGAGTCGGACCGGGGGCTGGTGTCGCTCACCGAGGAGAGCCGACAGCTGGAGGTGTACCTGGAGATCGTCTCGGAGAACGAGATCCTCTGGGCCGAGTACTACGCGGGGCTCGCGGTCGTCTGCGGACTGCTGGCGACGGCGGGGTGGACCGGGACCGCCCCGTTCGGCGCAGTCTCCGGGTACGCGTACGCGGCGCTCTTCACGCTCGTGTTCGGGGCGTCCGGGATCGCTCACCGGGCGTCGACGAAGCGGAACCGGCTGGGATGACGGCGCGCCGGCGCGCGGCGGGGCTCGGGCCGACCGGACGGACACCCGCAGGGTTTTAGCCGCGCACGGCGGGAGTAGAGACATATGGCAACGGGGATCGTCGGGGAGTTCCTCGATCTCAAGGCGGAGACGGACGCGGACGTCCTCGCGATGCAGTGCGGCGACTTCTACGAGTTCTTTGCGGACGACGCGGAGTTGGTCGCCGACGAGCTCGATCTGTCGATCTCGCAGAAGTCCTCCCACGGCTCGTCGTACCCGATGGCGGGCGTGCCCCTCTCGGAGCTGACGCCGTACGTGAACGCCTTGGTCGAGCGCGGCTACCGGGTCGCGGTCGCGGACCAGTACGAGACCGAGGGCGGCGACCACGCCCGCGAGATCGTCCGCGTCGTCACGCCGGGCACGGTGTTGGAGACGAGCGACGACGACGCGCGCTACCTCGCGGCGGTCGTCCGCGAGGAGGACGGGCGCGGCGCGGCGGACGGACCCGCCGACGACGGGCCGTACGGCCTCGCGTTCGCCGACGTGACCACGGGGCGGTTCCTCGCCACGACCGTCGACGACGGGGGCGAACTGCGCGCGGAGCTGTACCGGTTCGACCCGGCCGAGGTGCTGCCCGGTCCGCAGGTCCGGAACGACGACGGCCTGCTCGGGGCGGTCCGCGAGGACCTCTCGGGACGCGTCACCGCCTTCGACGCGGAGGCGTTCGCGACCGGGCGCGCAGAGCACGCGGTACGGGAGCAGTTCGGCCGCGAGACGACCGACAGCGTCGGGCTCGACTCGACGCTCGCCGTCCGCGCCGCGGGCGCGGTCCTCTCGTACGTCGAGGAGACGGGGGCGGGCGTGTTGGCCTCGATGACCCGCCTGACGGCGTACGGCGCGGACGACCGCGTCGACGTGGACGCGACCACGCAGCGCAACCTCGAGATCACGGAGACGATGCGGGGCGACGCCGACGGCTCGCTGTTCGACACGGTGGACCACACACTCACGGCCGCCGGCGGGCGGCTACTCCGCGAGTGGCTCACCCGGCCGCGCCGCGATCGCCGGACGCTCGACGACCGGCTCGACGCGGTCGAGGCGCTGGCGTCCGCGGCGCTCGCGCGCGACCGGCTCCGCGAGGTGCTCGGCGACGCGTACGACCTCGAACGGCTCGCGGCGCGCACGACGAGCGGGAGCGCGGGCGCGCGCGAACTGCTCTCGATCCGCGACACGCTCGCGCTGCTGCCCGCCCTCGCGGACGCGCTCGACGACACCGCCCTCGCCGACTCGCCCGCGGCCGCCGTGCTCGGTAGGGTCGACCGCGACCGCGCGGCCGCGCTCCGGGAAGAGCTCGCCGACGCCCTCGCCGAGGATCCGCCCAAGGCGAAGACGAGCGGCGGACTCCTGAAGCGCGGCTACGACGACGAGCTCGACGACCTGATCGACCGCCACGAGGGCGTGAACTCGTGGCTCGACGGGCTCGCGGAGCGCGAGAAGCGAGAGCACGGGCTCAGCCACGTCACCGTCGACCGCAACAAGACGGACGGCTACTACATTCAGGTCGGCAAGTCGGTCGCCGATCAGGTGCCCGAGCACTACCGCGAGATCAAGACGCTGAAGAACTCGAAGCGGTTCGTCACCGACGAGCTCGCGGAGAAGGAACGGGAGGTCCTCCGCCTCGAGGAGGCCCGCGGCGAGCTGGAGTACGAGCTGTTCGAGGAACTGCGCGAGCGCGTCGCCGAGCGCGCGGAACTGCTTCAGGACGCCGGGCGCGCGATCGCCGAACTCGACGCGCTCGCCTCGCTCGCGACCCACGCCGCGCGTCGCGACTGGACGCGCCCGGAGCTGACGACGGAGCGCCGGCTCGACGTGGAGGCCGGCCGCCACCCCGTCGTCGAGGGGACGACCGACTTCGTCCCGAACGACCTGCGGCTCGACGCCGACCGCGGCTTCCTCATCGTTACCGGCCCGAACATGAGCGGCAAGTCGACGTACATGCGGCAGGCCGCGCTGATCCAGCTGCTCGCGCAGGCGGGCTCGTTCGTCCCCGCGCGAGCCGCCGAGGTGGGGCTCGTCGACGGCATCTACACGCGTGTCGGCGCGCTCGACGAGCTGGCGCAGGGTCGATCGACGTTCATGGTGGAGATGCAGGAGCTGTCGAACATCCTCCACTCGGCCACCGAGGACTCGCTGGTCATCCTCGACGAGGTCGGCCGCGGCACCGCCACCTACGACGGCATCTCCATCGCGTGGGCCGCGACCGAGTACCTCCACAACGAGGTCCGCGCGCGCACCCTTTTCGCCACCCACTACCACGAGCTGACGACGCTCGCTGACCACCTTCCGCGCGTCGAGAACGTCCACGTCGCCGTCGACGAGCGCGACGGCGAGGTGACGTTCCTCCGCACCGTCCGGGACGGCCCGACCAACCGCTCGTACGGCGTCCACGTCGCCGACCTCGCCGGCGTCCCGGACCCCGTCGTCTCCCGCTCGGACGAGGTCCTCGACCGGCTCCGCGAGGAGAAGGCGATCGAGGCCCGCGGCTCGCGGACCGGGAGAAACGGGAGCCGCAGGGGCGCCGGCGGCGACGGCGAAGGCGGCACCCAGCAGGTCGTGTTCGACCTCTCGTCCGGGTCGTTCTCGGACGCGTCCGACGCCGACGGGGAAACGGGAGCGGACGCCCAGCCCTCGAACGCGCGTCGGAACGGAGGCAATTCCGCGGACACGTCGGTCGAACCCGGCGGCTCCGGCGGCGCTGCGAAGACCGCAGCGACCGGATCCGACGCCGAGGCGGCCGAGCGGCTCGACGCCGAGACCCGCGCCGTGATCGAGGAGCTGAGCGACGTCGACGTCGCGGAGACGCCCCCGGTGGAGCTGCTCTCGCGGGTCCAGGAGTGGCAGGAGCGACTCGACTGAGGCCGCGTCCGCTCGCCGGGGGTGCGTCTGACGTAAGAACTAATGTCCGACCTCGTCGTGTGGTGTGTATGGGCATCATGAGCAAGATCCTCGGCGGGGGTGGGAGCCGCTCCGTCGACGACTACGTCGAACTCGACGCGGACGACTTCGCCGACGCGCACGCGGAAACGGACACGCAGGTACACTTCGCGGAGATCGCCGACCAGAGCGACGTCATCCCGATCAAGGACGCGGTGTACGACGGCGACTTCGTCATCGCCGACATCACCCGCCACTCCACGTCGGACCGGACGATAGAACACGTCTATGACGAGCTCCGGCAGGTCGTCCAGGAGGTCGACGGCGACATCGTCCAGAAGGGCGACGACCAGATCATCGTCACCCCCACCGGCGTCAAGGTCTCGCGGCAGAAGCTATAGGCGCGCCCTCCCGACCGCTCGTCCCCGTTTTCTTCTCGTGACCCCGGCCTCGCGGCCAGCATTCGGGCGTACCGGTCGAACCGTGTCATATATGCCGTTCTCCCGCCCACGTAGAGTCGAATGGACGAGCCGGTACTGCTGACGGGCGCCGGCGGACGGGTGGGACAGGCCATCCTCCGCGGTATCGGCGACGACTACGACTGGCGGCTCCTCGACCGCGAGCCGCTCCCGGCGGCGAAGGTGCCCGACGGGGTCACCGACGCCGACCGGTACGTCGCCGACATCACCGACGAGCGCGCCGTCCGCGAGGCGATCGCCGACGTCGGCGCGGTGATCCACCTCGCCGGCGACCCGCGGAAGACGGCGCCGTGGGACTCCGTCCTCCGGAACAACATCGACGGGACGCAGGTCGTGATGCGCGCCGCCGCCGAGGCCGGCGTCGAGAAGTTCGCGTTCGCCTCCTCGAACCACGCCGTCGGCGGCTACGAGACCGACGAGCGGACGCCCGACCTGTACCGCCCCGAAGACGAGTACCGGCTCGACGGGAGCGAACTCCCGCGCCCCGGCAACCTCTACGGCGTCTCGAAGGCGGCCGGCGAGTCGCTCGGCCGCTTCTACCACGACGAGTTCGACATGAGCGTCGTCTGCGTCCGCATCGGGAACCTCACCAAGGACCACCCGCCCCGCGAGTACGAGCGGGGGCAGGCGATGTGGCTCTCGCACCGCGACTGCGCGCACCTGTTCGACCGCTGTCTCCGGGCGACGTACGGCTACGAGGTCGTGTACGGCATCTCGGACAACGACCGG
Source organism: Halorubrum sp. CGM5_25_10-8B (assembly GCF_005435095.1). Lineage (NCBI taxonomy): Archaea > Methanobacteriati > Methanobacteriota > Halobacteria > Halobacteriales > Haloferacaceae > Halorubrum > Halorubrum sp. CGM5_25_10-8B. The sequence continues at coordinate 56,908 of NZ_SGTY01000002.1, forward strand.
CGCTACTACTCCATCGAGCGAGCCCGCGAGGCGCTGGGCTACGACCCCGCGGACAACTCGGGCGACTACACCTTCGAGGGCGAACCCAAGCCGGACCGCGACACCGAGACGAACGGCGGCCGCTACGCCGCCGGCGCGGACGCCGCCGACGCGCCCGCTGAGCCCAACTTCCCGGCTGACCCGGACGCGCCGAGCGACGACGCCTGAGCGGCCGCCGCCGGCCGCCCTCGCGCCGGACCGCGCCGCTAGAACAGGTCCTCGACGTCCCGCCGCTTCCGCTCTTCTCGCTCCACGTGGTCGCCCAGTCGCGCGGCCACCTGCGGCCGCGCGTCCGGCGTCCGCAGGTACGCGAGCAGCAGTTCGGCGAACTCGGTCCGCCCGGTCCCGCGCTCCGCGGACGCGAACTCGGCCGCGGTCGCGAGCGTCGCTGCGTCGCCCGGCTCGCCCGTCGCCGCGAGCGCCGGCACCGCGAGACCCACCGCCCCGAGCGACAGATCGCCGAACGTCGGCGTCTCGCCGTCGACGCGGATCCGCGGCGGCGTCGCCGGCCCCGTCGCCTCTGGCGCCTCGGCGAGCCGCTCAGCCCACTCCCGGACGGGGGCCATCGCGACCCCCAGCGAGTCGGAGTCCGCCGTCAGCGCCGTGACGGCGTCCGCCGCGCGCTCGGAAGCGCCCAGCTCGTCGCCGTCGGCCGCGCGGTGCGTCGCCGTCGCGGTCGCGGTCAGCCCCCGAAGCAGTCGCTCGGCGTCCTCCGGTCGCTCTGCGTCTTCCCCGCCGCCGTCATCGATCGACGCCCCCGCCGCTTCCCAGACGTGACGCGCCGCGAGGGGGTGCCCCTCGTTGAACAGCGCGGCGCCGGCGACGACGCGATCGCGATGGACGGCGTCCCCGCGGTCGCTCCGTGCCTCCGAGTCGCGGTCGCTCACGCGTCGCGGTCGGTGGCGGCGAGTGATAAATGTCGAGTTCCGCGAGCGGCTCGGGGGAGGGCGGAGCGTCAGCAGGAGGCGGAGGGTTCGTGCGTCAGCGGGAGGCGGAGGGTTCGTGCGTCAGCGGGGTCGGTCAGGTCTCTCGGATGCTCGCGTCGTCGGCCGGGAGGCGGAGCGTCCGGCCGACCGCGCTCGGATACCGTCGGTGGAGCGCCGCGCCGACGACCGCGCCGGCGAGGGCCGCCAGCGCGACCGCGGCCGCGATCGGAAACGCGAGGACCCCGACCACCACGGCCGGCAGCGCCGCCAAGGCGATCGTCGCGCCGAGCGACGGGAGGGACTCGGTCGGGTGCGGGCACGCGTACAGGTCGGGGCGAACCATGCGTCTGGAGGGGGGTCGATCTGCTGTCATCGTCGGATTGGGGTGTGGTGCGAGGCGTGCGCCTCGCGGTCGGCGTCAGTTCGGCCGCCGGAGACCGCACCGCGCGGTCGGAGGGCGACGGATCGGTGTCGAGAGCAGTCCGGTAGAAGCGGTCGCTCGCGTCGGCAGCGAGCGGGCCGCCCCCGCGTCGGGGTCACGCGGCGACGGCACCGAGGAGAGCGGCGACCGGCCCGCGGACCCGTTTCCGGACGCTCCAGCGGGGGGCGAACGTCGGAATGGGGTCGCGGACGGTCATGGATTCGACCCGGCGGTGGGGACCGACCGGGCGTACGTTCACCGTGTGACGGAACCGGATTAATAGTTTCCCGTGTGTGGAAACCAATGTCGTGGCCGGTCTCCGCCACTCCGCTCGGCGTCGGCGGATCCACCAGTACACTAACCACGTGGGGGGTCGTACTGTCGATCGACGTGTCCAGTAGTCTACTCCCAGTGATCGCGGTGATTCTCGTCTCGGGGCTCGCGGTCCAGCTGCTCGCTCACCGGCTCCGGGTGCCGAGCGTCATCTTCTACCTCGCAATCGGCGTGGTGCTCGGACCCGAGCTGCTCGGCCTCGTCACGCTGGAGACGTTCGGTGAGGGGCTGGAGATCATCGTCGGACTCAGTGTCGCGATCATCGTCTTCGAGGGGGCGTTCGCGCTCCGGATCGACCGGATTCGCCGCGCGTCGACGGTGTCGCTCCGGCTGGTGACGATCAGCGCGGTCGTGATGTTCCTCGGCACCGCGGCGGCGGTCCGCGCGTTCACGGACGGCACGTGGGAGATCGCGCTGCTGATCGGCGCGCTGCTGGTGGCGACCGGCCCGACCGTCATCACGCCGATCCTCAACGTGGTCCGGGTGCGGGACCACGTCGCGACCGCGCTGGAGACGGAGGGGATCGTCAACGACGTGACGGCCGCGATCGTCGCGGTCGTCATCTTCGAGACGCTGCTGCTCGATGACCTCGGCGTCCCCGCGACGGTGCTCTCGTTCCTCCAGCGGTTCGGCGTCGGGGTCGCCGCGGGGCTGCTCGCCACGGGGATCATCTACCTGTTACTGGACAGCGACATCGTCCCCGAACGCGACGTACAGGCGTCGCAGTTCCTCGTGCTGTCGGCCGCGATCGGCTCGTTCGCGGCCGCCGAGGCCGTCGCCGCGGAGGCGGGCATCGCGGCGGCGGCGACGAGCGGGATCCTCCTCGGGAACCTCGGGATCGACAACCGCGAGGAGATAGAGACGTTCGCGGAGAACACCACCACGATCGTCTTATCCTTCGTCTTCATCTCGCTCGCCGCGCTGATCGACGTCGAGGCGATCGCCGGCCTCGGGGTCGGCGTGATCGCGATCGTCGCCGTCATCATGCTCGTCTTGCGACCCCTCGGTGCGTTCCTCGCGACATTCGGTGTCGAGCGGTTCACCCGCCCGGAGCGCCTGTTCATCGCGACCGTCGGGCCGCGGGGGATCATCCCGGCGAGCGTGGCGACGCTGTTCGCCATCGAGTTGGAGCTCGCTGGCAGCATCGCCGCCGGCGAACTGCTCGTCGGCACGGTGTTCGCGGTCATCTTCGCGACGGTCCTCGTCGAGGCGGGGTTCGCGCGGCAGATCGGAGAGTTTCTCGGAGTGTCACCAATGCGCACGATAATCATCGGCGGGGGCCGGGTCGGTCAGGCGCTCGCTACGCGACTGGAGAACAGGGGCGAGTACGTCGTCGTCGTCGAGACGGACCCGGATGTCGCCGAACGGGCGCGCGCAGAGGGGTTCACCGTCTACGAGGGGGACGGAAGCGACACGGAGGCGCTTCGCGCCGCCGACATCGACGACGCGAAGCGGTTCATCACGACGACGGCCGACGACGACATCAATCTCCTCGCGTGCCAGCTCGCCATCACCAAGTTCGACGTTGCGTCCGTCTACTCACGGGTGAACGACCCGGACAACGTCGACGCCTTCGACAGCATCGGCGTCACCGGCATCGACGCCACGACGGCGACCGCGGCGGCCATCGACGACGAGATAGAACGCCCCGCGCTCACCCACTGGATGAACGAGCTCGGCGACAGCCACGACGTTCAGGAGGTTGAGGTGACCTCTCGCGAATTGGCGGGGAAGAGCATCCGCGACCTCAACGCGCGGATTCCGGACGACACCTTCGTCGCCGTGATCAGCCGCGACGGCGAGAACCGCGTTCCCTCGGCCGACAGCGTCCTCGAAATGGGCGACAGCGTGACGTTCATCGGCGCCACCGACGGGGTCCGCCGAGCGATGGAGCGGTTCCACCCGCACGATTAACAGCTCGGTCAGATCGCCCGTGGAGTGAGGGTGACCGGCTCTGAGCCCCAGTCGCGGGGGCGACATACTCTCCACTGCGCCCGTCGTTTGGTGTGGCCGAAACGTCTCGACGGAGTCCGACGCGAGTGAAACAAGCGTCGGGCACGTCGGGACCGAACGCAGTCGCTGCCGAACGAAGTGAGGCAGCCGCAAAGTGAGCGTCCTGACGGAGATTTGAACTCGGAAAGACGTTCGGCCTCGCTTCGCTCGGCCGCTGCGACTTTCCTGCTCAAATCTTCGCGGAGTTTTCGGACACACGCACGGCTCGCTACGCTCGCCGTTTGGTTTGTCCGAAAACGTCCTGACGGAGATTTGAACTCCGGTCCCTGGCTCCGCAAGCCAAGAGGATAGTCCACTACCCTACCAGGACTCATCTCTACGTATCGCGGTGGAACTTAAGACGGTTACGGTCCGGCGGCCGCGTGCCTGCGGTCCGCATACTCCCCGTGCCGGATGAACACCTTTTGTATCGACGGGACCCATGAACGCCCATGAGACGCTTTCGAGCCGCGACCGCGACCCGCTCCGGTCCCCGTGCCGACCGGGGGGTGCCCGGCGCGACCCCCGGCCAACGGCAACGCTTATGCGCGAACCCGTCGACCACGGAGGGACGAGTATGGGCGCCATAGAGGAGGTGTACGAGGACCTCGACACCGACGTCGAGTTCGAGGAGTTCGAGGCCGCCGTCGAGGACAAGGTCGAGCAGATGGGCGGGCTCGCGGACGAGGAGACCGCCGCGATGCTCATCGCACACGAACTGCGCGACGAGGAGGCCGACACCATCGCCGACATCGAACCGGGGATGAACGAGGTGAAGTTCCTCGGCAAGGTGACAGCCATCGGCGAGATCCGGACCTTCGAGCGCGACGACGAGGACGCGGAGGAGGGTCGCGTGTGTAACGTCGATGTCGCCGACGCCTCCGGCTCCGTCCGGGTCGCACTGTGGGACGACATGGCCGCGGCGGCCGAGGAGGAGCTCGAAGTCGGGCAGGTCCTCCGCGTCATGGGCCGTCCCAAGGAGGGGTACAGCGGCCTCGAAGTGAGCGCGGACAAGGTCGAGCCGGACGAGGACGCCGAGGTCGACGTCCAAGTGCTCGACACCTACCGCGTCGAGGACCTGACGCTCGGGGCGTCCGACGTGGACCTCGTGGGGCAGGTGTTAGACACCGACTCGATCCGGACGTTCGACCGCGACGACGGCAGCGAGGGACGCGTCGCCAACCTCACGCTCGGCGACGAGACGGGGCGCGTGCGCGTCACGCTCTGGGACGGGAAGGCCGACCTCGCCGAGGAGTTCGCGGCGGGCGAGGTCGTCGAGGTCGGCGACGGCTACGTCCGCGAGCGCGACGGCGACCTGGAACTCCACGTCGGCGACCGCGGCACGGTCGAGCGCGTCGACGAGGACGTCGAGTACGTCCCGGAGACCACCGACATCGCCGACCTCGAGATCGGCCAGACCGTCGACATCGGGGGCGGCGTCATCGAGACCGACCCGAAGCGGACGTTCGACCGCGACGACGGCAGCGAGGGACAGGTCCGCAACGTCCGGATCAAAGACGAGACCGGCGAGATCCGCGTCGCGCTGTGGGGCGACAAGGCCGACCGCGAGATCGAACTGGCCGATCGGGTCGTCTTCACCGACGTCGAGATCCAGGACGGCTGGCAGGACGACCTCGAGGCGTCCGCGAACTGGCGCTCGACCGTCTCCGTCCTCGACGAGGGGAGCGACGCGGCGGCCGGCGTCGCGGGCGGCGCGTCCGGGGCCGGAAGCACCGGGGGCGACGGAGACGGCCGCGGGTCGAACGAAACCGGCCTCGGTGCCTTCTCCGATGACGGCAAGAAGGCGGCGGCCGAGGCCGTCGCCGGTGAGGCCGGCGACGAGGAAGGGAGCGGTGCGAGCGGCGGCGCGGCGACCGCGGCGGCGGAGCGATCGGACGGCGCCGTCGAGTTCACCGGCACGGTCGTCCAGACCGGGGACCCGGTCGTGCTCGACGACGGACAGCAGACGAAATCGGTCGACACCGACGCGAGCCTCCGGCTCGGCGAGGAGATAACCGTCCGCGGCCCGGAGCGCGACGGGACCATCGACGCCGACGACGTCTTCTGACGCGCCCGACCGCCGCGGCGGCCCGTCCGGATCCGGCGGCAAAGCGGGTAACGGAAAGCGTTATACGACACACGGACGCGACTGTGTGTATGAGTGTCGAGTTACCGTTCGCGCCGGTCGACGGGATCATCCGGCGGAACGCGGGGGAACTCCGCGTCAGCGCGGACGCCGCCGAGGAGCTCGCGCGACGGATCCAATCGCACGGCGCCGAGCTCGCCGTCGACGCGGCCGAGCAGGCGACCGCGGACGGCCGGAAGACGCTGATGGCCGCGGACTTCGGCGTCGAGCAGGTCGTCGGCCGGGAAGATCTCACGCTCCCGGTCGCGCCCATCGACCGGATCGCTCGACTCCGGATCGACGACCGCTATCGGGTCGGCGTCGACGCGCGCGTCGCGCTGGCCGACATTTTGGAAGACTACGCCGACAACGTCGCGAGCGCGGCCGCGACACTGGCCCGGCACGCGGACCGACGGACCGTACAGGCCGAGGACATCGAGACGTACTTCGCGTTGTTCGAGTAGATGCAGTTTGGCTACAGCGAGCGGTGTCTCGACCACGACACCGGCGAGCGACACCCGGAGAACCCGGACCGACTCCGCGCGATCCGCCGCGGTCTCGCGAAGCGGCACGGCGTCGAGTACGTCGAGGCCGATCCCGCGGCGAAGGCGGCCGTCTCGGCCGTTCACGACCCCGATTACGTCGACGAACTGGAGTCGTTCGTCGCGGACGGCGGCGGCAGCTGGGACCCCGACACCGTTGCCAGCGACGGGACGTGGGACGCGGCGCTCACCTCGGCCGGGCTCGCCCAGTGGGCCGCCCGCGCGGCGCTCGACGGCTCGACCGGGCGGCAGACCCCGTTCGCGATCGGCCGCCCGCCGGGCCACCACGCCGTCACCGACGACGCGATGGGGTTCTGCTTCTTCAACAACGCCGCCGTCGCGGCCCAGACCGCCCTCGACGAGGACCTCGCTGACCGCGTCGCGATCTTCGACTGGGACGTGCACCACGGGAACGGCACGCAGGACATCTTCTACGACCGCGGCGACGTCCTCTACGCGTCGATCCACGAGGACGGCCTCTACCCGGACACGGGGGACCTCGACGAGACCGGCGAGGGAGACGGCGACGGGACGACCGTGAACCTCCCGCTGGCGGCCGGTGCCGGCGACGCCGACTACCTCTACGCCGTCGACGAGGGGATCGGGCCTGCGATCGATCGGTTCGACCCCGACCTGCTGATCGTCTCGGCGGGGTTCGACGCGCACCGCCACGACCCCATCTCGCGGATGCGCGTCTCCTCGGAGGGGTACGCGCTGTTGACCGACCGGATCCGGACGCTCGCCGATGACGCCGGCGCCGCCCACGCGTACGTGCTGGAGGGCGGATACGGCCTCGACACGCTCGCCGAGGGGGTCTCGATGGTCCACGAGACGTACGACGGGCGCCCCCCGGTCGACACCGACGAGGACCCGGACGCGAAGACCGAGTCCCTCGTCGACGACCTGCGGGCGGAACTGGACCTGTAGCCCGGAAGGTGGGTCGACGCCGGACTCGCCCGTCGCTGCCGCTCCTCGCTCGTAGTCGGCGTCGACAGAAACGCCCGGAGCGGGATTTGAACCCCGGTTGTTCCGCTCGCTACGCTCGCTTCACTCCCTGACTCAAATCCCTTCGACGGTTTCTGCTGTCGCGGTACTCGCTCGTCGCTACCGCTCCTCGCTCGCAATTGCGACAGCAGAAACGCCCGGAGCGGGATTTGAACCCGCGTCACGACCGTGACAGGGTCGTATGATGGGCCACTACACCATCCGGGCAACCAAGCGACAGCGCCCCGAAACCGGGGACGCCCGGAGCGGGATTTGAACCCGCGTCACGACCGTGACAGGGTCGTATGATGGGCCACTACACCATCCGGGCTTGTCGTACCAGTTCGTATCCCTGTCTGGCAAATAAGGCTTGTCATCGCCGACGAGGATGGGGTCCGGTGACAGGGGGGCCACCTCCGATATCCTTTTGTGTCAACCTCGCGTGTGTGGGAGTGTCGAACGCCCCGCGACCCGTGAGCCGCGCGCGGCGGCGCTTGGTAAGTCTTATGACGCTGGCGCATATACCTGCCTGTAGTATCTCGTGATAGCTTCTCCCCACCACCAGCACCCATGGTAGACGTAAGCCAACACGAACTCGTCCCGGACCACGTCCTCCTCGACGACCCCGAGGAGGTCGAAGAGGTCCTGGCGGAGTACGACGTGAAGAAAACGAACTTACCGAAGATCAAACGCACGGATCCCGCGCTCCCCGACGAGGCCGAGGTCGGGGACGTGGTGAAGATCGTCCGCGACTCCCGCACGACCGACGAGGCGGTCGTGTATCGACTGGTCGTCTCATGAACAGGCAAGACCGACGCGTGGTTTCACGCGAATACTTCTCCGACGAACGGCTCGCCGAACACCACTTCCGCTCGTTCAACAACTTCCTGGACCGCGGCATGCAGGAAGTCGTCGACGAGAAGGAGACGATCGAGACGGACATCGGCGACAAGGAGGGCCAGGAGCCCGTCTACGTCGAGCTCGGCGACGTGCGGATGGTCACCCCGCGCGTCCGCGAGGCCGACGGCTCCGAGGAGCTGCTCTATCCCCAGGAGGCGCGCCTCCGCAACATCACCTACTCGGCGCCCGTGTTCATGGAGATGTCCATCGTCCGCGGCGGCGAGGACGAACCGGAGCAGGTCGTCGACACGACCGAGACGAAGGTCGGTCGGATGCCGATCATGGTCGGCTCGGACAAGTGTAACATGGCGGGCTTCTCCGACGAGGAGCTCATCGACATCGGCGAGGACCCCGTCGACCCCGGCGGCTACTTCATCGTCAACGGCTCCGAGCGCGTGCTGATGACCTCGGAGGACCTGGCGCCGAACAAGATCCTCGCCGAGTACGACTCGAAGTACGGCGACGAGATCCAGGTCGCGAAGACGTTCTCCCAGCGCCGGGGCTACCGCGCCTTAGTGCTCTGTGAACGCAACCGCGAGGGGCTGCTCGAAGTGTCGTTCCCCTCCGTCTCCGGATCCATCGACTTCGTGACGCTCGTCCGCGCGCTCGGGCTCGAATCCGACGAGGAGATCGTCCACCGCGTCTCGGACGACCCCGAGATCGTGAAGTTCATGCTGGAGAACTTAGAGGAGGCCTCGGTCCAGACGACCGAGGAGGCAATCGAGACCCTCGGCGAGCGCGTCGCGAGCGGTCAGGGGAAGAACTACCAGCTCAAGCGGGCGAACTACGTCATCGACCGCTACCTCCTCCCGCACCTCCACGAGGAGGGCGTCGACGAGGAGGACGTGCGGATCAACAAGGCGTACTACCTCTGCCGGATGGCCGAGGCGTGCTTCGAGCTCGCTCTCGACCGCCGCGAGGCCGACGACAAGGACCACTACGCGAACAAGCGCCTGAAGGTCTCCGGCGACCTGATGCGCGACCTGTTCCGGACCGCTCTCAACAAGCTGGCGCGCGACGTGAAGTACCAGCTGGAGCGCGCGAACATGCGGAACCGGCAGCTCACCGTCAACACGGTGGTCCGCTCCGACGTGCTGACCGAGCGCCTCGAACACCCGATCGCGACGGGGAACTGGGTCGGCGGCCGCTCGGGCGTCTCCCAGCTCGTCGACCGGACCGACTACATGGGCGTGCTCTCGCACCTGCGGCGCCTGCGCTCGCCGCTGTCGCGGTCGCAGCCGCACTTCGAGGCGCGGGACCTCCACGCGACCCAGTGGGGTCGCATCTGTCCCTCCGAGACGCCGGAGGGGCCGAACTGCGGGCTCGTGAAGAACTTCGCGCAGGCGATGGAGCTCTCGCAGACGGTTGAGGACGAACAGGGGCTGAAACGAGAACTGGCGTCGATGGGTGTCGAGGGGATCCCCGGCATCGAGGGCGTCGAACGACAGACGGCGGACGACTGATCATGGCACAAGCAGAACGCGAAGCGAAGGTGTACGTCAACGGGAGCCTCGTCGGCACCCACGAAAACCCGGACGAGCTCGCCGAACAGATACGCGAGGCGCGCCGCCGCGGCGACGTCTCGGAGATGGTGAACGTCTCGGTGAAAGACCGGACCCGCGAGGTCATCGTCAACGCCGACGCGGGGCGGGCGCGACGCCCGCTCATCGTCGTCGAGAACGGCGAGCCGCTCCTCGGCGACGAGGAGATCGAGGCCCTCGAACGCGGCGACGTCGAGTTCGAGGACCTCGTCGAGCGCGGCTACGTCGAGTTCATCGACGCGGAGGAGGAGGAGGACATCCTCGTCGCGGTCGACGAGGAGGACGTGACCGAGGACCACACGCACCTCGAGATCGACCCGCAGCTCGTCTTCGGCATCGGCGCGGGGATGATTCCGTACCCCGAGCACAACGCGAGCCCGCGGATCACCATGGGCGCGGGGATGATGAAGCAGTCGCTCGGGCTCCCCTCGGCCAACTACCGCATCCGGCCGGACACGCGTCAGCACCTCCTACACTACCCGCAGCTGGCGATGGTGAAGACGCAGACGTCCGACCAGATCAGCTTCGACAAGCGGCCGGCGGCGCAGAACTTCGTCGTCGCCGTGATGTCCTACGAGGGCTTCAACATCGAGGACGCGCTGGTGATGAACCAGGGCTCCGTCGACCGCGCGCTCACCCGATCGCACTTCTTCCGGACCTACGAGGGCGAGGAGCGCCGGTACCCCGGCGGCCAGGAGGACCGCTTCGAGATTCCGGACCAGGACGTTCGCGGCGCGCGCGGCGAGGACGCGTACACCCACCTCGACGAGGACGGCCTCGTCAACCCCGAGACGAAGGTCGACGAGTCGTCCGTCCTGCTCGGGAAGACCAGTCCGCCGCGCTTCCTCGAAGAGCCGGACGACATGGGCGGGCTCTCACCGCAGAAGCGCCGCGAGACCTCCGTGACGATGCGCTCGGGCGAATCGGGCGTCGTCGACACGGTGACGCTGATGGAAGGCGAGGACGGCTCCAAGCTCTCGAAGGTGAAGGTGCGCGACCAGCGCGTCCCCGAACTGGGCGACAAGTTCGCGTCCCGACACGGACAGAAGGGCGTCGTCGGCCACCTCGCGCCCCAGGAGGACATGCCGTTCACCGAGGAGGGGGTCGTCCCGGACCTCGTGATGAATCCGCACGCGCTGCCGTCGCGGATGACGGTCGGCCACGTGCTGGAGATGCTCGGCGGGAAGGTCGGCTCGCTCCGCGGCTCGCGCGTCGACGGGACGCCGTTCCAGGGGGAAGACGAGGAGGAGCTCCGCGGTCAGCTGGAGGAGTACGGCTTCGAGTCCTCCGGCAAGGAGGTCATGTACTCCGGCGTCACCGGCGAGAAGATCGACGCCGAGATCTTCGTCGGGACGATCTTCTACCACAAGCTGTACCACATGGTGTCGAACAAGCTCCACGCCCGCTCGCGCGGGCCGGTCCAGGTGCTCACGCGCCAGCCGACCGAGGGGCGCGCCCGCGAGGGCGGGCTGCGCGTCGGGGAGATGGAGCGCGACACGATCATCGGCCACGGCGCGTCGATGGTGCTCAACGAGCGGCTGCTGGAGTCCTCTGACGCCGAAACGGTCCACGTCTCAGCGGAGACCGGGCTCGTCGCCGTCGAGGACCGCGAGCAGCGCCGCGTGTACGACCCGGTCACGGGCGACGAGGACGACATCCACGAGCTGGAGGTCAGCTACGCGTTCAAGCTGCTGCTCGACGAGATGATCGCCCTCGGCATCCGACCGAAACTCGAACTGGAGGACGCGATTTAGATGTCAATGCAAACACCGAAAGTGCTCGGCGGGATCGACTTCGGCCTCATGGACCCGGAGACGTACCGGGACATGTCCGCGACGAAGGTGATCACGGCCGACACGTACGACGACGACGGCTATCCGATCGACATGGGGCTGATGGACCCGCGACTGGGGGTCATCGACCCCGGCCTGGAGTGCCGGACCTGCGGCTCCCACTCCGGCTCCTGTAACGGCCACTTCGGCCACATCGAGCTGGCCGCGCCGGTCATCCACGTGGGCTTCACGAAGCTCATCCGGCGGCTGCTGCGCTCGACGTGCCGCGAGTGCGGTCGGCTCGCCCTGGACGACGCCCAGCGCGACGAGTTCCGCGACCGCTACGAGCGGGCGAAGGAGCTCGGCGACGACGAACACGACGTGCTGAAGGCCGCCGTCCGGCAGGCCCGCAAGGCGTCGACGTGCCCGTTCTGCGGCGAGCCGCAGGCGGACATCAAACACGAGAAGCCGACCACCTACTACGAGGTTCAGGACGTGCTCTCCGGAGACTACTCCGAGCGAATCGCGGCCGCGATGCAGCCCGATGAGGAGGAAGACGACCCGGGCACCTCGCCGCAGGAGCTCGCCGAGAAGACGGACATCGCCGTCGACCGGATCAACGAGATCATGGCCGGCGAGTTCCGCCCGCGCAAGGAGGACCGCCGCGCCATCGAGAAGGCGCTGGACGTCGACCTCACTGAGGAGGACATGAACAAGCTGATGCCCTCGGACATCCGCGACTGGTTCGAGGACATCCCGGACGAGGACCTCGAGGTCCTCGGCATCGACTCCGAGCACTCCCGCCCCGAGTGGATGATCCTGACAGTGCTCCCGGTCCCGCCGGTGACCACTCGTCCCTCGATCACGCTCGACAACGGCCAGCGCTCCGAGGACGACCTCACCCACAAGCTGGTCGACATCATCCGGATCAACCAGCGGTTCATGGAGAACCGCGAGGCCGGCGCTCCGCAGCTGATCATCGAGGACCTCTGGGAGCTGCTCCAGTACCACGTCACCACCTTCGTCGACAACGAGATCAGCGGGACGCCGCCGGCGCGACACCGCTCCGGCCGTCCCCTCAAGACCCTCAGTCAGCGGCTGAAGGGGAAGGAGGGCCGCTTCCGCGGCTCGCTCTCCGGAAAGCGCGTCAACTTCTCCGCCCGGACCGTTATCTCGCCGGACCCGACCCTCTCGCTGAACGAGGTCGGTGTTCCGGACCGGGTCGCCAAGGAGATGACCCAGACGCTCAACGTCACCGAGCGCAACGTCGAGGAGGCGCGGCAGTACGTGCGCAACGGGCCCGAGGCCCACCCCGGCGCGAACTACGTGCGCCGTCCCGACGGCCGCCGGCTGAAGGTGACCGAGAAGAACTGCGAGGAGCTCGCCGAGAAGGTCGATGCCGACTGGGAGGTGAACCGCCACCTCGTGGACGGCGACATCGTGATCTTCAACCGACAGCCGTCGCTCCACCGGATGTCCATCATGGCCCACGAGGTCGTGGTGATGCCGTACAAGACGTTCCGGCTCAACACTGTCGTCTGCCCGCCGTACAACGCCGACTTCGACGGCGACGAGATGAACATGCACGCGCTCCAAAACGAGGAGGCCCGCGCCGAGGCCCGCGTCCTCATGCGCGTCCAAGAGCAGATCCTCTCGCCCCGGTTCGGCGGGAACATCATCGGCGCGATCCAGGACCACATCTCCGGCACCTACCTGCTCACCCACTCGAACCCCAAGTTCACGGAGACGCAGGCGCTGGACCTGCTCCGCGCCACGCGCGTGGACGAACTGCCCGAGGCGGACGGCGTCGACGACGACGGCCGCGAGTTCTGGACCGGCCGGACGCTGTTCTCGGAGCTGCTCCCGGACGACCTCGACCTCTCCTTTACCTCCTCGGCCGGCGACAGCGTCGTCATCGAGGACGGACAGCTGATAGAGGGGACCATCGACGAGGACGCGGTCGGCGCGTTCGGCGGCGAGGTCGTCGACACGCTCACGAAGGAGTACGGCGAGACCCGCGCCCGCGTGTTCATCAACGAGATCGCGTCGCTGGCGATGCGCGCGATCATGAACTTCGGGTTCTCGATCGGGATCGACGACGAGTCGATCCCGCCGGAGGCCGAAGAGCAAGTCGACGAAGCGATCGAGAGCGCCTACGACCGCGTTCAGGAGCTCATCGCGACGTACGAGGCCGACGAGCTGGAGTCGCTGCCGGGCCGCGGCGTCGACGAGACGCTCGAGATGAAGATCATGCAGACGCTCGGGAAGGCCCGCGACTCGGCCGGGGAGATCGCCGACCAGCACTTCGGCGACGACAACCCGGCGGTCGTGATGGCGCGCTCGGGCGCCCGCGGTTCGATGCTGAACCTGACGCAGATGGCCGGGTCGGTCGGCCAACAGGCGGTCCGCGGCGAGCGGATCAACCGCGGCTACGAGGACCGGACGCTCTCGCACTACCGACCGAACGACCTCTCCTCTGAGGCCCACGGCTTCGTGGAAAACTCCTACCGCGGCGGGCTCACCCCGCAGGAGTTCTTCTTCCACGCGATGGGCGGCCGCGAGGGGCTCGTCGACACGGCGGTCCGGACCTCCAAGTCCGGTTACCTCCAGCGTCGGCTCATCAACGCGCTCTCCGAGCTGGAGGCGCAGTACGACGGCACGGTCCGGGACACCTCGGGCCGGATCGTCCAGTTCGAGTTCGGCGAGGACGGCACCTCGCCCGTGAAGGTCTCCTCCGGCGAGGAGGACGGCATCGACGTCGATGGGATCGTCGACCGCGTGGTCGACGCCGAGTTCGCCTCCGACGAGGAGAAGGAGCGGTTCCTCGGCGAGCGCGAGCCGCCGACGAACCTCTCGGAGCACGCCGGGCCGGGGCTCAACAAGGCCGGCGGGCCGGGGGTGGAGTCCGATGACTGAGTACGACAACGTCACCGACGACATGGAGGCGGTCGTGGAGGCGACCGAGCTCCCCCGCCGACTCAGGACGAAGGTGTACGAGGCGATCGACCGGAAGGCCGAGGAGGCCGGCGAGGTCACCATCGAGCAGGCGACCGACATCGCCGAGGGCGTCGAGAACCGCTACGAGCAGACGCGGGTTGATCCCTTGGACCCTGTGGGCACTGTTTCTGCCCAATCGATTGGTGAACCCGGTACTCAGATGACAATGAATACTTTTCACTACGCTGGCGTCGCAGAAATCGACGTCACGCAGGGGCTCCCCCGACTCATCGAGCTGGTGGACGCCCGGAAGACGCCGGACACGCCGATGATGACGGTCCACCTCGACGGGGAGTACGCGACGGACCGCGAGAAGGCCCACGAGGTCGTCTGGTCGATCGAGGCGACGCGCATCCTCGCGCTCGGCGACGTATCGACCAACGTCGCGGACATGCTGGTCCGGATCGACTTAAACGACGACACCCTCTTGGAGCGGTGGCCCACCCACTCCGACCCGACGGAGATCGCGGGGATCATCGCCGAGACGATCGAGGACGCGTTAGGCGTCGACGCCCGGCAGGCCGGCACCGTGATCGAGTTCGGCCCCAACGAGCCGAGCTACCGCGAGCTGCTCCAACTCGTCGAGCGGCTCCGGGAGATCGTCTTCAAGGGGATCGAAGAGATCGAGCGCGTCGTCATCCGCAAAGAGGAGATCGACGGCGACGAGGAGTTCGTCCTCTACACCGAGGGGTCGGCGTTCGGCGACACCCTCGACATCGAGGGCGTCGACGCCTCGCGGACGACGTGTAACAACATCCACGAGATCTACCGCAACCTCGGCGTCGAGGCGGCCCGCGAGACGATCATCGACGAGACGAAGAACACGCTCGAAGAGCAGGGGCTCGACGACGTGAACGTCCGCCACCTCATGCTCGTCGCCGACATCATGACGAACAACGGCGAGATCGAGTCCATCGGCCGGCACGGCATCTCCGGCAACAAGGACTCGGTGCTCGCGCGCGCGGCGTTCGAGGTGACGGTGAACCACCTGCTCGACGCCGCGATCCACGGCGAGTACGACGACCTCGACGGGGTCATCGAGAACGTCATCGCCGGCAAGCCCATCTCGATGGGGACCGGCGACGTCGACCTCCGGATGGGGTCGCGCGTCGTGAGCGACGACTAATGCGCGTCGAGCTCTCCGACGAGGCGCGGCGCTACATCGGTCGGTTCGACGAGCTGACCGGCGTCACGCCGACCGACTGCCTCGTGGAGGGCGACCGGCTCGTGTTCGTGGTACCCGCGGGCGAGATGGCGGCCGCGATCGGGCAGGCCGGCGAGACCGTCACGGAGGCGGAGCGGCGGCTCGACAAGTCGATCGAACTGGTCGAGGACGCCGACACCGCCGAGGCGTTCGTCGCGAGCACGCTCGCGCCGGCGGCCGTCAACGCGGTCACCATCTCGGAGCAGAACGACCGCGTGGCGTACGTCGAGGTTCCGGAGGCGGACCGCGGCGTCGCCATCGGCGCGGAGGGTGCGAACATCGAGACCGCCCGCCGGCTCGCCGAGCGTCACTACGACGTCGACGACGTACAGCTGACCTGAGGGGAGCGACGCTCCGCCGGTCGTCCCGGGTCGGACGCCCCGGTTCGCGCGCCGAGGGCGCCCGAACCCGCGCACTCTTCCGCCGGCTTCGACCGGAGAACGAACGCGTCTCTCGGCGGCTTATCGCCTCAACGTTGTTTTGCGCCCGTCGTTCCGCCGCGAAACGCCCTCAGATTCCCCGAGCGGTACCTCTCGACGGATCTGAGGGCGTTTCGCGGCGGCGAAAGACGACGCTTAAGTAGCTCCGTTCGGAAGTAGACGTACGATGGCGAACGGCAAGTACGCGGCCCGTAAGCTCAAAAAGGACCGGCAGAAGCGACGCTGGTCCGACTCCGAGTACGCTCGGCGCGAGCGCGGGCTCAAGACGAAGTCCGACCCTCTGGAGGGTGCCCCGCAGGCGCGCGGCATCGTCCTCGAAAAGGTCGGCATCGAGGCAAAGCAGCCGAACTCGGCGATCCGAAAGTGCGTCCGGGTTCAGCTCATCAAAAACGGGAAGCAGGTCACCGCGTTCTGCCCCGGTGACGGCGCGATCTCGTTCATCGACGAGCACGACGAGGTCACGATCGCCGGGATCGGCGGCGCGAAGGGTCGCGCGATGGGCGACCTCTCCGGCGTCAACTACAAAGTCGAGAAGGTCAACGGCGTGTCGATGATCGAACTGGTTCGCGGCAACGCGGAGAAGCCGGTCAGATGAGCGGCGAGGAAACCGAGGCGCCGTCCGAGGAGGACGTCGCCGCCGAGGAGCCGGACCCGGACGCGCCCGCGTCGAGCGAGGCCGCCAACGAGAACGCCAAGCTGTTCGGCGTCTGGGACGTCACCGAGATCGCCTACGAGGATCCCTCGACGAAGCGGTACATGACGGTGACGCCCATCGCGCACACGATGGGCCGCCACGCGTCGAAGCAGTTCAAGAAGTCGGAGATCTCCCTGGTCGAGCGGCTGATCAACCGCCTGATGCAGACCGAGGAGAACACCGGGAAGAAACAGCAGGCGACGCGGATCGTCCGCGACGCCTTCGACATCGTTCACGACCGGACCGAGGAGAACCCGGTCCAGATCCTCGTGAGCGCCGTCGAGAACGCCGCGCCCCGCGAGGAGACCGTCCGCCTGAAGTACGGCGGCATCTCCGTCCCGAAGGCGGTCGACGTCGCGCCCCAGCGCCGCGTCGATCAGGCGTTGCTCTTCATCTCCGACGCCGTCGCGAGCGCGACGTACAAGTCGACGACCGCCGCCGCCGAGGCGCTCGCGAACGAACTCGTCGCCGCCGCCGACTACGACGTCGAGGGCTCCTACTCCATCTCGCAGAAGGAGGAGCGCGAACGCGTCGCCGCCGCGGCCCGCTGACGCCGCCGGCGTTTTCTACATCTCTTTCCGACCGCCCACCGACGGGTCCGCCTCGATCTCGCCGCGTCGGGCGCGTCGCCGCCGCTGGTGAGGAGCGAAAAAAGAAAGTCGGGTTCGGCCGCGCGGTCGCGGCGTCAGTCGTCGGCCGGCGTCGCGCCGGAGCCGCCGTCGGCGTGCTGCTGTTTGACCCACGAGAGCTTGCCGCCGGCCGCGAGGATGTCGCGCTCGCGCTCGGAGGCGTCGAGGTCGGCGGTGAACTCCCACTCGCCGTTGACGCTCACGGTGAACTCCTCCTGCCCGGAGCGGACGCCCGCGGGCACGTCGTCGACGATTTCGAGGTCGTCGCCCTGGTCGATCTCCTCGTACGTCTCCTCGTCGATCGCCAGCGGGACGATCCCGAAGTTGAACAGGTTCGCCTTGTGGATGCGGGCGAAGCTCTGCGCGAAGACGGCCTCGATGCCGAGGTACATCGGACAGAGCGCGGCGTGTTCGCGCGAGGAGCCCTGGCCGTAGTTCTCGCCGGCCACGAGGACGCCGCCGTCGGCGTCGAGCGCGCGGTCGGCGAACGTGTCGTCGACGCGCGAGAGCGTGAACTCGGAGAGCTTCTCGATGTTCGAGCGGAACTTCAGGATGTCCGCCGTCGCCGGGATGATGTGGTCGGTGGTGATGTTGTCCTCCATCTTGAGGAGGGCCTCGCCGCCGTCCACGTCGATGTCGTCCTTCAGCGGCACGTCGCCGATGTTCGGACCCTTGACGAGCCCGTCGTCGATCGCCTCGTCGGGCGAGATGATGTCGGAGTCGTCCTCTCCCATGCCAGGGCCGTACTTCGTACCCATTTCGAGACCGGGCGCTTCGAGGTCGCCGAGCTCGTCCGCGAGGTCACGCGGGTCGACGATCTCGCCGGTGATGGCCGCCGCGGTGGCGACCTCGGGCGAGCAGAGGAAGACGGAGTCGTCCTCGATGCCCGAGCGGCCCTCGAAGTTGCGGTTGAAGGTGCGCAGCGAGACGGAGTCGGAGGCGGGCACGTGACCGATGCCGATACACGCGCCGCAGGTCGCCTCGGAGAAGTTGACGCCGGCCGCCATCATCTCCGCGGTCCAGCCCTCGCGTGCCAGCATCTCGGAGGCCTGCTTCGAGCCGGGCGCGACGATCATCTCGGTCTGCTTGGCGACCTCGCGGTCCTCCAGCATCTTCGCGCTGGGGAGGATGTCCTCGTAGGCGCCGTTGGTACAGGAGCCGACGATGACCTGCTCGACGTCGGTGCCCTCGTACTCGCTGACGGGGGCGACGTTGTCGGGCATCGAGGGGGCGGCCACGAGCGGCTCGAGCTCGGTCAGGTCGACCTCGATCGTCTCCGCGTACTCCGCGTCCTCGTCGGGCTGGAGGTCGACGAACTCGTCCTCGCGGTCCTGGCGCGCGAGCCAGTCCTTCGTCTTCTCGTCGGTCGCGAAGATCGAGGAGGTGGCGCCGAGCTCGGTGCCGAGGTTCGTGATCGTGGTGCGCTCGGGGATCGTGAGCTTCTCGGCGCCGGGGCCGGTGTACTCGAAGATCTTGCCGACGCCGCCCTTGACGGTCAGCTCGCCGAGCAGGTGGAGCGCGATGTCCTTCGCGGTCGCCCACTCGGGGAGCTCGCCCTCGAGGTGGACGTTGACGACCTCCGGCATCTCGACGTAGTAGGGGCCGCCGCCCATCGCGACGGCGATGTCGAGCCCGCCGGCGCCGATCGCGAGCTGGCCGAGCCCGCCGGGGGTCGGCGTGTGCGAGTCGGAGCCGAGCAGCGTCTTGCCGGGCGCCGCGAAGTTCTCCTTGTGGACTTGGTGGCAGATACCGTTGCCGGGCCGCGAGAAGTACGCGCCGTACGTGCCGGCCGCGGAGCGGAGGAAGCGGTGGTCGTCAGTGTTCTTGAAGTCGAACTGGTACGTCTGGTGGTCACAGTACTGCGCGGCCAGCTCCGTCTGGACCTCGTCCATTTCGAGGGCCTCGAACTGGAGCCACACCATCGTCCCCGTGGTGTCCTGCGTCAGCACTTGGTCTATCTCGATGCCGATCTCCTCGCCGGGCGTCAGCTCGCCCTCGACGAGATGCTCATCGAGGATCTTCTCTGTAATCGTTTGTCCCATATCATCCGCAGTTGGCTCTCCCGTGGATATAAAACCCGCGAGTTTCCCGAAGATCGACCGTGTTAGATCGTCCGATGCGGCAACGTTCGCTGTGACCTCGCAGTGGTACCATACACCGTGAAATACGTAGCCGTGCCGAGTATTTTAGGTCATTAAACGCCTGAAACGGCCGAAAACCACCGTCTCCGCGCCTCCAGCGAGAGCTGCCGCTTTCCGCCCGAGCGACCCGCGGCGCGGTCGACACCGTTTAGGCTCGGCCGCGGTTCCGGACGCGCATGTTCGATTCGGGAGCCGCGGTCGCGGCGGCGCTCTCCGCGGCCGGCGCCGACCTCGACGACGCGCAGCGACAGCCGAACGGCGTCGACCTCACCGTCGACGCGCTGTTCGAACAGGCGGAACCGGGCCGGCTCGGGCGCGACGGGAAGCGCGTGGGCGAGCGCCGGGAGCTGGAGCCGCGGGGCGACTGTTACCGGCTCGAACGCGGGAGCTACGTCGTCCGGTACGGCGAGCCGGTGCGGATCCCGGACGAGCGGATCGGCTTCGTCCTCCCGCGCTCGACGCTGCTGCGGAACGCCTGTACCCTCGACACCGCGGTGTGGGACGCGGGCTACGAGGGGGTCGGCGAGGGGCGCCTCGACGTGGGACACCCGATCGAGATCGAGCCGGGCGCGCGGATCGCGCAGCTGGTGCTCGCAGAGGCCGACCACGACGGGACGTACGACGGCGCGTACCAGCAAGAGAACCTCTGAAACGATCGGTTGGCGCCCGTCAGCCACATCCACCGCCGCGCGCGAGTGCGATGCCGCTGGGCGCACCGGTCGGTGACGAGCGCTTCCACCACTACCACGCCGTCGTCGCAAACGGACGGAACACCCGTAGCTCGGGAGTCAAAGGAACGAACGGCACGCCCGTGCCGGGAAAAGGTGGCACGAGCGTGTCGTTCAGTAGGTCCCCGCTGACGCTTCGGCCCTCCAAGCGAAGCGTCACCTGAAACAAGCGGAGGTAGATACTTAAGCGTGCCGGGGGCGGCAGCGTTATCGTATTAGCTAGCGGCAAGATGTTCACAACACGTGACCAACAGGAACCGAAACAGCCCGACTGCGGTCCGGTCCCGTCGACTCGGCGGCGGACTCTCTCCCGCTACTGGCGGGCGGGGTGGTCGGCGCGGAGCCGCGTCTGTCCTTCGCCGAGGAGTCGCTCGCGGAGCGTCTCACCCGGCGGCTCGGCGTCGGCCGGGGGGACGAGCCCGCGCTCGCGGAGCTCCGGGACGACGAGGTCGACGAAGTCGACGAGCGAGTCCGGGCGGACGACCTCCTTGACGTTGAACCCGTGGACGCCGACCTCTTCGTGCCAGCGCTGGAGCTCGTCGGCGATCACCTCCGGGGTGCCGACGATCTTCGGCGAGGTGGTGCCGAGCCCGCAGAACTCCGCGACTTCGCGGACCGTCCACTCGCGGTCCGGCTGCGCCTTCGTGAACGCGTTCATCGTCCCTTGGATCGCGTCCGTCTCGATGTGTTCGACCTTCTGGTCGGGGTCGAGTTCGGATAGGTCCATGTCGAGGAAGCCGGACAGCAGCGCGAGCGTCGCCTCGACGTCGACGTGCCGCTTGTACTCCGCGTGCTTCGCCTCCGCGAGCGCCTGCGTCTCGCCGACGATCGGCACCACGCCGATGAAAAAGCGGAGGCTCTCGGGGTCGCGCCCGGCGTCGGCCGCGCGCGATTTCACGTCCGACATGTACTCGACGACGCCCTCCTCGGTCGGCTGGCTGGCGAAGACGGCCTCGGCGTTGCGCGCGGCGAACGACCGGCCGTAGTCGGAGGAACCGGCCTGGTAGACGACGGGGGTGCGCTGAGGCGACGGCTCGCAGCCGTGCGGCCCCGGCACGGAGAAGTGGTCGCCCTCGTAATCGATCGCGTGGACCTTCTCCGGGTCGCTGTACCGCCCGGCCTCGCGGTCGACCTCGACCGCGTCGTCTTCCCACGACTCCTCCCACAGCTCGTAGCAGACGTCGAGGAACTCGTCGGCGCGGTCGTAGCGCGTCTCCTTGTCCATCCGATCGTCGAGGCCGAGGTTCGCCGCGGCCGACTCCAGGTACGAGGTGACGACGTTGATCGCCACCCGGCCGTCGGTGAGGTGATCGAGCGTCGAGAACTCCCGCGCCAGCTGGTAGGGGTGGGTGTACGTCGTCGAGCGCGTCACCGCGAAGCCGAGGTCGTCCGTGACCTCCGCCATCGCGGGCACGACCAGCTGCGGGTCGTTCGCTGGCGTCTGGACCGCCCGCTCGACGGCCGTCTCGCGGTCGTCGCCGTACACGTCGTAGATTCCGCGCACGTCGGCGAAGAACACCGCGTCGAAGCCGCCGCGCTCGGCGGTGCGCGCGACCTCGGTCCAGTACTCGCGGTCGGCGTAGTCCGCCGACCGGTCGCCGGGGTACCGCCACGACCCGGGCGAGACGTGCTCCACCGAGGTCATGGTGAAGAGGTTGAGGTGTAGGTGATCGGACACGGACCACCGTACGCGTTCCGGGGTAATACGGCCACAGGAAGTGGCGTCACTTGTCGCGGTCGCGGACGCCTCGCGACGGAGACGCGCGGAGCGACCGCCGACCGGACGCCGACCCGCGGGCCCTACGCGGAGACCGACTCCGGCGAGGAGACGTACGCGGCGAAGTCGGAGGTGGTGATGATGCCGATGGGGGTCCTCCCGTCGACGACCGGGACGTGGTGGAACCCGCGTTCCAGCATCGTCGCGGCGACCGCCGACACGTCGTCTTGCGCGCCGGTGGTGATCGGGTCGCGCGTCATGTACCGCTCGACGGTCGTCTCGGCTTTCGGTTGGCTCTTGGCGACGATGTCGACGAAGTCCGTCGAGGTGAGGATCCCGACGAGGTCGCCGTCGTCGTCGACGACCAGCACGGAGCTGATGTCGTTTTCGAGCAGCACCGCGGCCGCGTCCTCGACCAACGTGTCCGGCGTCACCGTGTGGAGGTCCGTCGACATCAGTCGCGCGACGAAGACGTCTTCGATCTCGTCCATACCGGAGAGACCCGCCCTCGCCGTATAAGCGTTCTCACAGATACCGTGAGAGCCCGGACTGACGGCGCGGGCCGTCCCCCTCGGGAGCCGCGACCCACGCCGTCCGTTCGTCGCGGAGGCCGTCGCGCTCGGCCGCCGGCCGGTCGGCCGCCTCGAACGCGGGACACCCGCCTCCGCACTCGCGGCCGGGGTCGACGACGCGGTCGAAGTGCGCGCAGCGCGGTCGCCCGTCGGCGGTCGTCTCGCCGTGCGCGCACGCCGGCGGCTCGGGGCGCCACCCCTTCCCGTAGGCGCGCTCGGCGACCCGCCGCCGCTTGCGGGCCTTCGCCTCGGGGCCGACGAGCGCCACGTCCGTGCGGGAGGGCCGCTCGTCGCGGATCTCGACGCCCGGCGCCGCCGGGTCGAGCGGCGTCGGCTCGCGGACGACCTCGCGCTCGCCCGTCTCCGGGTCGAACCGCCAGACCCCGACCGCGTCCGGGATCCGGTTGAGGTGCGCGCGGGTGACGTACGAGGCGGTGGCGAGGACCACCTCGTCGAAGAGTCCGAGCGCGGCGTCGTACCGGAGCTGCGCCTCCAGGTCGCCCGGCGTCCCGAGGTCGGGCTTGTTCTCGACGGCGACGAGCTCGCCCACCCAGTCGTCCGGGTAGCGCGCGGTCGCGCGGACGACCTCCCGGCCGTTCCGCCGCTCGCGTTCGAGGTAGCCGACCTCGACCGCGCGGTCGACGACGGCTGCGGCCCGGTCCGGCGGGAGGTCGAAGGCGTCGGCGACGGGGACGGCCTCGCCCGGGCCGACCGCGGCCTCGACGGCCGGACCGGGGATCCGCTCGGCGCTGATCGCGGCGCGGTCGTCGAAGCCGGGTCCCGGCGACAGCAGACAGACATCGACGATGCGCGCGCCGGGCGTCTCGACGCCCGCCCCGAGCTGGCGGGCGACGACCCGGTCAGGCGATTCGAGCGCGGCGCACAACGCCAGCTCGAACCGGTACTCCATACCGCGAACAGGGCGGCCTCGGGCTAAAACGCGTCGCCGCCCTCTCGCCGTGAGTCGCCGCCGTCGCGGTCGCGTCACCGCGAGTCGTCACCCACGCGGTCGCGTCCCGCCGACCGCGGTCCGGTCGGCCGAAACCGGTATTCCCCGCGGGACCCTACGGCGACCATGCGCCGGGTCACCCGGAACCTCCTCATCGCCATCGTTCTCGTCGTCGTCGCGCTGCTCGCGCTCGGCGCGCTCCCGAGCTACCTCGGGAGCGGCGACCCCTACTACCTCAGCGTCGAGCCGATCGAGACGAACGGCACCGCCGCCGACGTGAACAACGTCTCCGACCGCCGGTACCCGTACCTGATCGGTGCGATAGAGAGCCCTGACGGGCGCTCCGACGGCTACCAGGCCGGGCCGTACGGGATGAAGGAGTGGTTCACCCACACCCCGTTCGACGAGGTCGACGCGCTCACCCAACAGGTGCCGAACGCCTCGACCGAGACCGGCGTGCGGGTGCGCCGCGGCGGCGAGGTGTACCACGCCGAGGTGGTCCGCCCGTGACGGACGAAGACGGGGCGCCCGGCGCGGACGAGGGACCCGCCGGCGCCGACGCGCCGGCCGCCGACCTCCGCGAGCTCCCCGCGTTCTCCGACGGGCGCAACCACTCGCTGCCGGGCGAGCCCGAGTGGCCGGTGGAGGAGGTCGTCGTCGAGTACGACGAGGGGTGGTTCGTCGGCGGTTACGACCGCGTCGAGCAGCCCGACGGCACGGCGAAGAAGTACTACTGGGCGGAGCTGTCGCCCGCGACGGTGATCGTCGCGGTCGCCGACGACCGGGTGCTGTTCGTCGAGCAGTACCGGCCCACCGTGCGGAACACGCAGCTGGAGCTCCCGGCCGGAATCGTCGAGTCCGGCGAGTCCTACACCGAGGCCGGTGCGCGCGAACTCGCCGAGGAGACCGGCTTTGCGCCGTCCTCGACGTCGCTGCTCCAGGAGGTGTGGTGTTCGACGGGCGTGTTGCGCCACACGCGCGGCTACGTGTTCGCCGAGGGGTTGGAGCCGGTCGACGTCGACCACGACAGCAACGAGTTCCTCGCGCCGCGAGCGGTCCCGGTCGACGAGGCGCTGGACATCGCCCGGGAGCCCCCGACGAACGACGCGACGCTCGAAGGGCTCCTGCTCGCCGAGCGCGAGGGGCTGTTGTAGGCGACCCCTCCGGGCGTCCGCCGGCGACCGGACAGAACCCGACACGCGTCCAGTTCACGGGGCCAACGCGGAGGTATTAATCGCTGCGGCCCCTCAATAGACGTATGAGCCACGCATCGGAGCAGTCGGTGTTGCTGTCGGACGACCCCCCGCTCGACCTCCGCCTCTCGGACGACGAACTTGCGGCGACCCGCGAGCGCATCGTCTCGTTCATCCGCGACGTCGTCGACGACGCGGGCGCCGAGGGGGCGGTCCTCGGCCTCTCGGGCGGTATCGACTCGACGCTCACCGCCCACCTCGCGGTCGAGGCGCTCGGCGAGGACGGCCTCCACGGCCTCACGATGCCCTCGGCGGTGAACGACGCGGACGTGATGAGCGACGCGGAGCGCGTCGCCCACGACCTCGGCGTCGAGTACGACGTGATCGAGATCCAGCCGATCGCGGAGGCCTTCTTCGACGCGGTCCCGGAGGCCGCGACGGACCAGATGGCGGCCGGGAACGTCTACGTCCGCACCCGCGCCGTGTTGAACTACTTCGTCGCTAACGCCGAGAACCGGGTCGTCCTCGGCACCGGGAACCGCGCCGAGGCGATGACCGGCTACTACACGAAGTACGGCGACCAGGCGGTCGACTGTAACCCCATCGGCAAACTCTACAAACAGCAGGTGCGCCAGCTGGCCGCCCACGTCGGCGTCCCCCGCGACCTCGTGATGCAGGAGCCGACCGCGGGGATGTGGGAGGGCCAGACCGACGCCGAGGAGATGGGGCTCGACTACGACACCGTCGACGCCATCCTCGCGGTCCACGTCGACGGCGGACTCTCGCGGTCGGCGACGGTCAGCGAACTCGACGTGCCCGAAGAGGCCGTCGACCGCGTGGTCGACCTCCACGAGCGCAGCGCCCACAAGCGGGCGATGCCCCCGGCGCCCGCCCGCGAACTGTAACGCCCGCGTCGCGCCCCTTCAGAACTCCCGCATCGCTTCGAGCACGTCGTGCGCGGAGCCGTCGTCGATGGCCTCGCGGGCGGCGTCGAGACCCTCCTCGATGGAGTCGGCGTCGCCGCCGGCGTAGATCCGAAGCGCGGCGTTGACCGCGACCGCGTCCGCGAAGGCGCCGTCTCGCTCGCCCGCCAGCACCTCCTCGGTGATCGCGGCGGAGTCGGTCGCGACGTCGTCGACCGCGAGGTCGTCTTCCTCGAGGTCCATCCCGTACTCCGCGGTCTCGATCTCGAAGTCGTCGAAGGACGCGCCCTCGCTGCCCTCGCCGTCGTCGCCCGACGCGTCCCACTCGGCGACCTTGGTGTAGCCGGGGCGTACGTCGTCGTACCCCTCCATGCCCTGGAACATCAGGACGCGGTCGAGGTCGTGGAACTCGCTTTCGACGAACGTGTCGACCACCTTCTTCGCGAACGCGAGGTGGTAGAAGGAGCCGAGGTGGACGGACGCGCCGGCGGGGTTCGCCAGCGTCTCGACGGTGTTGACGAACGACCGGACGCCCATCTGGTCGCGCCGGTCGAACAGGTCGTCGATGGCGGGGTTGAACGCGGGCTGGTAGTAGAAGCCGAAGCCGGTCTCGTCGACCATGTCGGCTGAGTCGGCGGGGGTCAGCTCCGTGTGGACGCCGAGCTCGTCGAGGACGTGTTTGTACGCGTCCTGCTTCTGCGTGGGCACGCGGTCGCCCGAGTGGACGACGACGGGAGTGCCCGCGGCGGCCGCGACCGCGCCCGCCGCAACGCCGAGGATCGCTGTCCGTCCCTTCCCGTCGTAGTTCGCGCCGCAGTCGACGGGGTCGGCGTCGGGTTCGGCGTACTCGACGCGGTCGCACATCACGTCGACGTACGCGCCGAGCTCCTCGGCCGTGTTCCGCTTCCAGCGGTTCGAGAGCCAGAACGCCCCGAGCGTCGTCGGGTCGGGCTCGCCCGCGAGGATGCGCTCGAACGCCTCGGTCGCCTGCGCGCGCGTCAGGTCGTCGGCCGACTTGTGGCCGGAGCCGCAGACCTCGGTCATCAGCCGCTTGAGGGGCCAGTCGCCGAACTCCTGAGTCGCCTGAGCCATACGCTCCGTTAGGCTTCTCGCACGAAAAGTCCCCCGTTCGACTCCCGCACCGCGGGAACGAGAGGGACCGCCTCCGCCCTCCGACTCGACGCGGCAACACCGCGCGCGAGCGATGAGCCGGGACGGCGCGACCGCTCTCGCCCGATCTGTGGTACTCACCCACACAGTACAAATGAACGAATGTCTTGTTCTGTAAGAATATATGTGAATAAGCGCTAAACTTGCTCTGTAAGTGTGCCGTATCAGAGTCAAAATAGCGTTAGAGTTATATGCTTGTCCAGATAGTTAGCGATCGTACCCGATGACGTCCAAATCCGTCGCCACCGCGCTCACGCTGTATCGGTCCCGCACGCTGACGCTCGAACAGGCCGCGACCGTCGGCGGCTGCTCGACGGCGCAGTTGGAGAAGAGCGCCCGGGCGTTCGCGCCGACGCCCGGCGAGGCCCCCGCCGACGACTGAATCACCGTCGCGACGCCCGGCGAGGCCCCCCGCCGACGACCGACGCTCCACCCCGACCGACGCTCCACCCCGACCGACGCTCCGCCCCGAACGTGGTGTCCCCCTGACGGTCGGCGCCCTCCGAAACCCGTAGGTACACTCCGCCCCAAGCGTTTCCAATGAGTTTGGACGCCGACTGGCGGGCCGACCTCGACGCGGTCGACGCGGCCCTCATCGACGAGTACCAGAGCGGCTTCCCCGTCGAACGCCGTCCGTTCGAGCGGGTCGCCCGCGAGATCGCGGCCGAGACGGGCGTCGCGGTCGACGCCGACGACCTCCTCGACCGCGTCCGCGACCTCCGCGAGCGCGGCGTGTTCCGCCGGTTCGGCGCGGTCCTCAACCCGCCGGTCATCGGCTCGTCGACGCTCGCGGCGGTGCGCGCGCCGGACGACCGGTTCGACGAGGTCGCCGAGGTGATCAACGGGTACCGGCAGGTGAACCACAACTACCGCCGCGACCACGAGTGGAACCAGTGGTTCGTCGTCACCGCGGGCTCCCGCGAGAAGCGCGACGAGATCCTCGCGGAGATCGAGGAGCGAACCGGCTGCGAGGTACTCGCGCTCCCGATGCTCACGGACTACTACATCGACCTTGAGTTCCCCGTAGTCAACGCCGACCGGTTCGCGCGGGAGTCGCTCGACCACACCGACGTCTCCGCCACCCGCATCTCCGAGGACGCGCGCGGCGACCTGAGCCCGCTCGAAGCGAACCTCCTCTTGGCGATCCAGGACGGCTTCCCGCTGTCCGCGACCCCCTACGCCGACGTGGCGAACGAGATCGACGCGCCCGTCGACGACGTGCTCGCGGCGGTCGAGCGCCTCCTCGGCGACGGCTGTATCAAGCGGATCGGTTGCGTCGTCAACCACGTCGTCACCGGCTTCACGAACAACTGTATGGTGGTTTGGGACGTGCCGGACGAGGAACTCGACGAGCGCGGCGAGGCGGTCGGCAGCTTCCCGTACGTCACGCTCTGTTACCACCGCCCGCGTCGCCCCGACCAGGACTGGGAGTACAACCTGTTCACGATGATCCACGGTCGGGAGGCGGAGGCAGTCGACGCGAAGATCGACGAGCTGGCGACCGACCACCTCCCGTTCGACCACGAGCGACTCTACTCGACCGAGACGCTGAAACAGACCGGCGCGCGCTACGAGGACCTCGTCGCGGACGACGCGTAACGCAGGAAAAATCTCCGCGGCTCAGTCGTCGCCGAGGGCGGCCGTCCGCTCCTCTGCCGCCGAGTCGGCGGCGGCGAACTCATCGGCGCCGAGGCGGTCGAGCGCGTCCGCGCCCGCGACCGCGATGACGACGAAGCCGACCTTCGAGACGATGTCGAGGTAGACGAACACGAGCATCTCCGTCGCGGACGTCAGCAGGCCGAAGCCGGTGGGCGCGAGCAGCCACACGACCGGGTACAGCGTCCACAGCACCACGGTGATGTTCCGCAGCGTGCCGAAGACGGCGCGGACCCGGTCGCCCTCCGCCGATGCCGACCCCGGGAGCGCGACGAGCAGCCCGTAGACGAGCGCGAGGTACGCGGCTCCGCCGACGGCGAAGGCGGCCCACGACACCGCTCCGCCGGTGGCGGCGGCGGTGACCCCGCCGGCGATGACCACCACGTCGACGCCGATCAGCCCGGTGAGCACCCGTCGGGACGGGCGGGCGAGCAGCCCGAGGTAGAGGAGTATGAGCGGCGTGGTCACGAGCCAGTCGACGTACCGGACGACCTCCAGCTCGCCGGCCGCCGTCGACAGCGTGCCGACGCCGAGCGCCATCGCGAGGTACGCGAGCGCCGCGACGCCGGTGACGCCGGCGAGGGTCCCGTAGTAGACGCCGTGCGACTCGTCGGTCGCCGACGATCCGGAGAGCCACGCCCACAGCGGGGGAACCGTTCCGGCGCCCATCGCGAGCGCGCCGATCCACGCCCAGACGGTGGTGTCGACGAGCATCTCAGTTCACCCCCTCCCCGGCGGGCGCGTCGTCGCCCCCGCCGCGCGAGAAGTCAAACTCGCTCCCGTCGCCGTCGCCTCCCCCGTCGGGGACGGCGGTGGCGCCGTCGGCCGCCGCGCCGCGGCCCGTCCCGTCGCCCGCGGCGCCGAGACCGTCGCCGGCCGCGAACTCGAAGTCGTCGACCGCGTCGCGCAGCGCGAGCGCCCGGTCGGAGAGCGACCCGGCCGCGGTCTCGACCGCCCCGAGGGTCCGCTCCTGCTCGTCGACCGCACCGGTGACGTCGCCGGCCGCGCTGGCCGTCTGCGCGCTGATCGCGGAGACGTCCTCGACGTGGCCGACCACCGCGTCGACGGAGTCGGCCTGCGTCTCCGTCGTCCGGGTAATCTCGGTCATGCTCGCGTCGGTGCGCTCGGAGGCCTCCGCGAGGCGTTCGAGGGCGTCGATCGAGGTCTCGACCGTGTCGACGCCGGCCGAGATCCGCTGTTCCGTACGCGCCATCGCGTCGGCGCCCGTCTCCGCGCGCTCCTGGACGGAGCGGATCCGGGCCTCGATCTCGCTCGCCGACTCCTGGGTCTCCTCGGCCAGCGCCTTCACCTCCTCGGCGACGACCGCGAAGCCGGCGCCGTCGGCCCCGGAGCGGGCCGCCTCGATGGAGGCGTTCAGCGCGAGCAGGTTCGTCTGCTCGGCGATCTCCGAGATGGTGTCGACCACCTCGCCGATCTCCTCGACCTCCGCGGCGAGCGCCTCGACCTCCGCGGTCGTCTCCGCGGTCGTCTCCTCGACCGCGTCCATCTCCGCGAGCGCCTCCTCGGCGGCCTCGCGACCCTCGTCGCCGACTTCCGCCGCGTGTTCCGCGGTCTCCGCCACGTCGGTGACGGTGGAGGCGACCTCCTCGGCCGAGGACGCGAGGTTCTCGGCCTCGTCGGTCGCCGCCCGCAGGTCGTCGCGCTGGGTGCGCGCGCCCTCGGCGATCTCCTCAACCGCCTCGCTCACGGTCCCTGTCGTCGCCCGCAGGTCCTCCGTGCGGTCGTCGACGGTCCCGGCCACGTCGGCGGTGTCCTCGGCGACGGTCGCGACGGACGCGACCGTCCCCTCCAGCTCGTCGGCCATCTCGTTGAACGCGGCGCCCACCCGCGCCATCGCCTCGTTGTCGCTCTCGGGGTCGACCCGGCGCGTCAGGTCGCCGTCGGCGAGCGCGCGCATGGCGGACTCGTACTCGGTCGCCTTGTGTTCGACCGTCTCGGCGCGCGTGTCGGCCTCCCGTCGCGCTCGTTCCGCCTCCTCGCGGGCCGCTTCGGCGTCGGAGATCTCCGAGCGCAGCGAACCGCGCATCTCGTCGAACGCGTGGAACAGCCGCCCGATCTCGTCGGTTCGCCCGGTGTCGAGCCGCACGTCGAGCTCTCCCTCGGCCATCCGCTCGGCCTTGTCAGTCAGTTGCCGCAGGGAGATGACCGTGTTCGAGCCGACGGTGACGCCGATGAGCGCGAGCCCGATCACCGTCAACAGCGTCATCCCGATCAGTCCGGAGCGCACTTCGGCGCCCGCGGCGCCGGTCCCCTCCGCGCGTAGATAGACGATGACTCCGTACGAAACTGAGACCGCCATGACCCCGATCAGCGACAGAGCGAGCTTCGCACCGTAGCTCGATCGGACGCCCGAGGCCGATCCCTCTTGCATGTATACCGAACGGCAGAGATCCTATCGTCATAATAACTCCTCCCCGAATATTACCAGTGATACTCTGCTCGCGGTCGAGTCGGGCGGTACCGGCGGCTCGGCGAGCAGAAAGCGAGCACGTGCGCGAGGCCGCCGGGCCTGACACCCCGATCCGCCGGGACCGGTACGTTGAGGGCGTCGCCGCCCGCACGGACGCGCATGGTGACCGCCTTCGACAGACTCGGATACGGGACGTACAAGCTGGCCGCCGGCGAGGAGTGCGCGGCCGGCGTCGCCCACGCGATCGAGACCGGCTACCGCCACGTCGACACCGCCCAGGGGTACGACAACGAGGCCTCGGTCGGCGACGGGATCGACCGGAGCGACCGCGACCGCGAGGACCTGTTCGTCGCGACGAAGCTCTCGACGGACAACCTCTCGTACGACGACGCGGTCGAGACCGCCCGCGCCAGCCGCGACCGGCTTGGTGTCGACTCGATCGACCTGCTGTACGTCCACTGGCCGATCAACACCTACGAGCCCGCGGAGACGCTGCCCGCGCTCGACGACCTCGTCGACGACGGGGTGATAGATCGGATCGGGCTCTCGAACTTCGAGCCCGACGAACTCGACGAGGCGCTCGACCGCCTCGACCACGACGTGTTCGCCCACCAGGTGGAGTGTCACCCCCTGCTTCAACAGGAGCGGCTCCGCGAGTACGCCGTCGAACACGACCACTGGCTCGTCGCCTACTCGCCGATCGCGCGCAACCGCGTCGCCGAGGTCGACGCCCTCCGAGAGATAGCCGCGGCCCACGACGCGACCCCGGCCCAGGTGAGCCTCGCGTGGCTGCTCTCGAAGGAGCGCGTCGCGCCGATCCCGAAGGCGGCCGACTTCGGCCACGTCGAGGACAACTGGGCGGCCCGCGAGATCGACCTGACGGACGAGGAACTCGCCCGGATCGACGCGCTCGACCGCCGCGAGCGGATCGTCGACTTCGAGGAGGCGTCGTGGAACCGAGACCGATCTCCGTAACGCTCAATACCGGTATTGTGGCCTCATAGTCGGTTTAACGAGGATTCGGATCGAACCCCCGCCCGTGCCGGACCCGAACTCGCGGACCGACGCCGGCCCGCCCGCCGGCGGCTCCCCGAGCGGCGACTCGGACCCGGACGGCGAGTCCGGTCTCCGCGACCGTCCCGCCCTCCTCGCGGCGACGCCCGGGACGGACGCGGTGCTCGATCAGCTCCGGACGCTCGCGGTCCTCGCTGGCCTTCTCGTCCTCCTCGTGACGCTGATCGCTGTCGAGCTGCTCGTTCGCATCTGAGCCCGCCGGCCGACCGAAACTGAACGCGAGACCCGCCCGATCCGGCACTCGACCCGTCCTCTCCGTCGGTTTCACTTCCGCTTTCGGGCGCGTTTTTAAAAGGCGCGGGCGAGACGGGTCCGGTATGGGCCAGTCCACGTTCGATGACGACGACTTGTTCGGCGAGGCGGCCGCGGAGACCCGCGCGGAGGTCGAAGATCACCTCGCCGCGGCGCGCGAGGAACTCCCGGACCCGGACGCGGTGTGGGAGACGGACGCGGACAACGTCCTCGGCGCGCTCAACGGACTGAAATCCGCGCTCGACGCCGGCGACGCCGTCGACAGCGTCCGCTCGGCGAAGAAGGCGTACGTCCTCGGCGAGCGCGCCGACGCCTTCGAGGACGCCGCCGACCTGAAAGCGGAGATCGAGGAGCTCGAATCGCTCGTCGGCGACATCGAGAGCGCCGCCGACGAGGTCGCCTCCCTCACCGGCACCGTCCCCGCGATCCGCGGGGCGCTTCAGGACGCGGCGGACGAGGAGTAACCCTCCGCTCCGGCCGCGCCCTACGTCGACTTCCGGTCAGCGACCGCTTCCGCCAGCGCCGCGAGCGCCGCGCTCGCGCGGTCGAGCAGGACCGCGCCCCGCTCGGCGTCGCCCTCCCGCGGGTCGCCGACGACGCCGTTGTCGGTGAACTCGGCAGAGTCGTGCGCGAGGTTCACCCCAGACACCCACTCGCCCCACCGGTCGGCGGCGCCCGCGCTCGCATCGTCGACCCGCTCCTCGCGGACCAAGTCCGGATTCGTCGCGCGCAGCAGCGCCGTCTCCAGCGGGCCAGCGTGACCCATGTCGCTCGCGTGGTCGCCGACCGACTCGAACCACGTGAACGCCACCCCGTACCCCGCGTGGGCGTCGTCGCGCGAGAAGCGGCGGGCGACCTCCGCCAGCGCCTCGACGTTCCCCCCGTGCCCGTTGACGAACACGACGCGGTCGACCCCGTGCGAGACCAGCGACTCCGCGGACTCCCGGACGTACGCCCGGAACGTCTCCGGGGAAACCCACATCGTCCCGTCGAAGGCGCGGTGCTCCTCCGCGACGCCGACCGGGATCGGCGGCGCGACCGCGACCTCCCCGCGGTCCGCTCCCGGCTCGCCGCCCGACCCCTCGTCGTCCGTTCCCGTCTCCTCGTAGGCGTCCGCGCTCGCCTCCGCGACCGCGACGGCGTTCAGCGCGTCGGTGCCGAGCGGGGCGTGCGGCCCGTGCTGTTCCGTGCTGCCGACCGGGAGGAACGCGACGTCGACGTCGGCGTCGCGAACGTCGGTCCACGTGACCTCGCTGAGGCGCATACCGATGCCTCGGTGGCCGGCGTCGTATAGCCGGCGGTCATCGCCGATGCCGAGTGGTCACCGTCGGCGTCTGGTGGTCGCCGCGGCGCAGGGGCGGTCGACCGCTCGCGAGGCATGGGCGCTCGCCCCGCGGCCGCTCCCGGGGTATTATGACGCTTCCCGCGGATCGCGGCTCCATGAGCGGTGACAACGCGGATCACGACACGGGGACACACGACTCGGCTCCGGCCGTGACGTTCGGCCCGCTGAAGCGGGCGCTCCGCGAACACCGCTATCCGGTGACCGCGGCGGAGTTGATAGAGCAGTACGGCGCCGCGACGTTGGAGACGCCGACGAGGACGGCGCGGCTCGACGGGCTGCTCGAAGGGCGCGAGGAGACGCAGTTTCGGGATCCGTCGGAGGTCCGCGAGGCCGTTCTCGATGCGCTCGGGCACGCCGACGCGTCCCCGGAGGCGGCCGCCGACGAGTGGACGCGGCTTCCGCGGTGACTCTTCGGTCGAGCTCCGCCCCGTTCCGCTCGGCGCGCGGCCCCGATCAGTCGTCGTCGGTATCGGCCTCTTCGACTATCCGCGCCGTGCGCTCCTGCGCGCGGTCGATGAACTCCTGCGGGAGCTCGTCGATCTCGCCCGCCTGAACGCCCCAGAGGTGCGCGTACAGCCCGTCGTTGTCGAGCAGCTCGTCGTGCGTCCCCCGCTCGGCGATCTGCCCGCCCTCCAACACGAGGATCGTGTCTGCGTCCTTGATCGTCGAGAGCCGGTGGGCGATCGCGAACGTCGTCCGCTCCTCGGTGAGCCGGTCGAGCGAGCGCTGGATCAGCATCTCCGTCTCCGTGTCGACGTCCGAGGTCGCCTCGTCGAGGATGAGGATGTCCGGGTCCTTGAGCACCGCCCGCGCGATGGTGACGCGCTGGCGCTGCCCGCCGGAGAGCTTCACGCCGCGCTCGCCGACCATGGTGTCGTAGCCGTCGGGGAGGTTCTGGATGAACTCGTGCGCTTCGGCGGCCTCGGCGGCCTCGCGGACCTCCTCGTCGGTGGCGTCGAAGGTGCCGTAGGTGATGTTCTCGCGGACCGTCCCGTAGAACAGGTACGAGGACTGCCCGACGTAGCCGATCGAGCGACGGAGCGACTTGAGCGTCACGTCGCGGACGTCCTGTCCGTCGATCTCGATCGACCCCTCGTCGACGTCGTACATCCGGAGGAGCAGCTTGAGCACGGTCGACTTCCCCGCGCCGGTCGGGCCGACCAGCGCGAGCGTCTCGCCGCCCTCGACGGCGAAGTCGACGTCCTCGACGATCGTCTCGTCGTCGTAGCCGAAGGAGACGTCGTCGTACACCACGTCGCCGTCGCCGACCGTCAGGTCCTCCGCGCCCGGGTCCTCGGCGAGCCTCGACGGCTCGTCCATCAGCCCGAAGATCCGCGCGGAGGAGGCACGGGCGCGCTGGTACATGTTGATGATCTGCCCGAACTGCGCCATCGGCCAGATGAACCGCTGGGTGTAGAGGATGAAGACGACGAACATCCCCACCGAGAGCTCGCCGGTGAACGGTCCCGGCGGCGTCTCCTGGAACACCCAGAGGCCGCCGATGATGAACGTCACCACGAAGCCGACTCCGGCGAGCACGCGGAGCCCCGGGAAGAACTTGATCCGGGTCGTGATCGCGTCCCAGTTGGCGTCGAAGTAGTCCATTGACACGTCGTCGACGCGGTCGGACTCGTACGGCTCCGTGTTCGACGACTTGATCACCTGGATGCCGCCGAGGTTGTTCTCCAGCCGGGAGTTCATCTTCCCGACCGACGAGCGGACCTCGGCGTACTTCGGCTGGATGATCCTGATGAACAGGTAGGTGAACCCGCCGATGATCGGCACCGGCAGCAGCGCGACTAAGGCGAGCTGCCAGTTGATCCAGAAGAGGAGGACGCCGATGCCGACGACCATCACCGACAGGCGGAACAGGGAGTTCATCCCGTCGTTGAGGAACCGTTCGAGCCGGTTCACGTCGTTCGAGAGGATCGACATCATCTCTCCGGTCTGCTTGTCGGAAAAGAACTCCATGTTGAGCCGCTGCATCTTGTCGTAGGTGTCCGTCCGGACATCGTGCTGGATGTTCTGGGCGAAGGCGTTGAACCCCCAGTTCCGGATCCAGTGGAACCCGGCCCCGATCCCGAACGCGCCCCCGATGACGGCGATGGTGAACCAGAACTGCGCGGTCTGTCCCGTCGGCAGCCACGCGTCGGGGAGGACGACGAGCGGGATCTGCTCGCTGAACAGGGCGTCCTCGTAGAACACGGCGTCGATGGCGATCCCGAGCATCAGCGGCGGGAGCAGGTCGAGCAGCCGCGCGAAGACGCTCGCGAACACCCCAACGGTCACCTGCGGGACGTAGTCGCGGCCGTACTCGACGAACAGCCGCTTCATCGGATTCTCTATCTTGTCCCGCTGCTCCTCGAAGGGATCGTCGTCCTCCCATTCGACGCCACTCATCACGAGTTCGTATCAGGTAGGCGGGCAAATAGGTTTCCTTCGAACCGAAATACGTCGGCAGAAAACGCCGGTAACACCCGTTCGATCGGGTGATCTCTCCCGGAACCACCGCGGTCACCGGCGTCGGCGCAGCGGTCGACCCGACGGTCAGTCCGGCACGCGCGGCGACCTCGGTCACGCCGACCGCGCGCCGGGCTCAGAGCTCGCGCCGCTCGACGGCGGTGTCGATCCCGGCCTCGTCGAGGTCGTCGCGCACACGTCGCCGGAGCGGGTCCGGCACCCCGTCCCGCGGGACCGGCGTCGCCGTTCCCTCCTCGTCTTCGTCGGTCGGGACGGACCAGTAGAGGACGTGGCCCGTCTCGGCGTAAAACTCCACCCCGTACCGGTCCCGGCCCCCCTCGTAGTGGACGCGGGCGGCCGCGCCCTCCGCGCGCCACCCCTCCTGTCTGACCAAGGCGGCGATCGGCTTTCGCATGGTCGCTCTCGGGCGGCCGGACTCATGTGGGTGTCGACCGATCGGCCGCCCGCCCGATCCGGCGCCCTCCTCCCCCGCATCGACACCGGTTTACAACCGCCGACCCGATGAGTCGCCATGTCTCTTCGCGTCACGTTCCTCGGGACGGGCGGCGCCGTTCCCACCGTCGAGCGCGCGGCCAGCGCCGTCTTCGTCAACCGCGAGGGCGACCGCTTCCTCTTCGACTGCGGCGAGGGCACGCAGCGCGAGATGATGCGCAGCGGCACCGGGTTCGCCGTCGACCGCGTGTTCGTCTCGCACCTCCACGGCGACCACGTCCTCGGCATCCCCGGCCTCGTCCAGACGCTCGGATTCAACGACCGCACCGACCCGCTGGCGATCCACTGCCCGCCGGGGACCGGCGGGCACCTCCACGACCTGGTCCACGCGGCCGGCCACGACCCCGCCTTCCCGATCCGGATCGAGCCGGTCGCTCCCGGCGAGGTCGCCCACGAGACCGACGAGTACGAGATCCGCGCGTTCGAGACGGAACACCGCACCGTCTCGCAGGGGTACGTCCTAGCGGAGGACGACCGCCCCGGCCGGTTCGACCGCCCGAAGGCGGAGGAGCTCGGCGTCCCCGTCGGGCCGAAGTTCGGCCGCCTCCACGGGGGCGAGCCGGTCGAGGCCGAGGACGGCACGGTCGTCGAGCCGGAGCAGGTCGTCGGCCCGCCGCGTCCGGGCCGGAAGCTTGTCTACACCGCGGACACGCGCCCGCGCGAGTCGACGGTCGAAGCGGCCGCGGACGCCGACCTGCTCATCCACGACGCCACCTTCGCCGACGACATGGCCGACCGCGCCCGCGACACGGCCCACTCGACCGGCGGCGAGGCGGGGTCGATCGCCGACCGCGCGGACGCGAAGCGGCTCGCCTTGGTCCACATCTCCTCGCGCTACGCCGCCGACCCGCGCCCGATCCGCCGCGACGCCCGCGAGGCGTTCGACGGCGAGTGCCTGCTCCCCGACGACGGCGACCTGATCGAGGTGCCGTTCCCCGACGCCGACGAGTGAGGGTCCCGAACACCCGTTCCTCCGTTCGGCTCGTCTCCCTCCGTGCTACCGCAAACCGTGGGACGGTTCCACTCGAAACGGCGCCCGCGCACGGCTGACGCGCGTCTGACGCGGCCGCCGCCGCACCGGTGTCTTCCGAGCATCTGATCCGCGGTCAGTCCGGCGCCGATCCGGAGAACTCCGGAGAGAAGCGCGCTCTCGACGGATACGTTCACTTTCACCGCGGTCACGGGCGTTTTAATACGGTGAGGAACCAACGGCCGTACGCCTCCCAGTGAAACAAGACCGGAGGCGGAGACACCCCATGAGCGAACTGCGACAGGAAGCGGAAGCGATAGCGGAACAGTTCTCGGACCACACGGACGTCGACCCCGACAATGTCGAGGAGCGCCTGACGACGCTCGTCGACGAGTACCGCGTGCCGCTCGACGAGGCGAGCCGGAGCGTCACCAACAGCTACCTCGAAGACGCCGGGATGGAGCGCGACGAGCTCGGCCGCGGCGGCAGCGAGGAGGTCCTCGTCAACGACATCGACGAGGACGAGCAGTGGGTGGACCTGCGCGTCGAGCTGGTCGACCTGTGGGAGCCCCGCAGCGACTCCATCTCGCAGGTCGGGCTCCTCGGCGACGAGTCGGGCACGATCAAGTTCGTCGCCTTCGAGACCTCCGACCTCCCCGAGCTGACGGAGGGACAGGCGTACGAGCTCTCGAACGTCGTCACCGACGAGTACGAGGGGAGCTACTCGGTGAAGCTCAACCGGACGACCGGTATCACCGAGATCGACGAAGCGATCGAGGTCGGCGACAACGCCGACACCGTCGAGGGCGCGCTGGTCGACATCCAGTCCGGCTCCGGGCTGATCAAGCGCTGCCCCGAGGAGGACTGTACGCGCGTCCTCCAGAACGGGCGCTGCTCCGAGCACGGCCAGGTCGAGGGCGAGTTCGACCTGCGGATCAAGGGCGTCCTCGACGACGGCGAGACCGTCACCGAGGTCATCTTCGACCGCGAGGCCACCGAGGATCTCACCGGCATGACCCTCGAGGAGGCCAAGGACATGGCGATGGACGCGCTCGACACCACCGTCGTCGCCGAGGAGATGGGCGAGGACGTGCTCGGGCGCTACTACCGCGTCACCGGCCCGACCTTCGGGCGGTACGTCCTGGTCGACGAGATGGAGGACCCCGGCACCGTCGACGTTGAAAGCGCGCTGATCGAAGCGAGGTCGATTTGAAATGAGCCAGTCAGCCCCCACCCGAGAGGTCGCCCGGCGCGTGTTCGCGAGCGAGTTCAACGACGCCGGCTACACGTTCACCGAGTCCGACGACGAGCGGGCCCCCGTCTACGCGCTGCTGCCGACGGGCGAGTCCTCGAACCGCGTGTTCTTCGTCGGCACCCTCACCGAGAAGGAGGACGTCGGCGAGGACAGCGAGTACTGGCGCGGTCGCATCGTCGACCCGACGGGCACGTTCTTCGTGTACGCCGGCCAGTACCAGCCCGAGGCCGCTTCCAAACTCCGGGACCTGGAGCCCCCGGCCTACGTCGCAGTCGTGGGGAAACCCCGGACCTACGAGACCGACGACGGCACGGTCCGAGTGTCCGTCCGTCCCGAGTCGATCACCGAGGTCGACGCCGCCACCCGCGACCGCTGGGTCGCGGAGACCGCCCGCCGTACCGTCGAGCGCGTCGCCGCGTTCGACGACGAGGGCAACGAGTACGCGCGAATGGCCCGCGAGGAGTACGACCTCGACCCCGAGACGTACAAGGCCGCCGCGCTGTCGGCGTTAGAGGACCTCGACGAGAGCGGCGACGAGCTCGCCGGCGACGCCGGCGACGAGCCGGACCCGGCCGGGACGCCCGAGCCCTGACCGGCGACGGCCGACCGCCCCGACGAACCGATCGGGCGCGTCACCCCGTAACGACTCACTTTTCGCCGTTTCTTGCGACTGTCTGACAAACCATTAAGTGATCCGCGCGCCCACGTTTCGGGCGATGGGCAACAAGAACAAGACCATCTCGTTCCGCGTCAACGAGGACGCGTTCGAGGCCCTTCGCGACATCGCCGAGGAGCGGGACATCTCGCTGTCGGCGGTGTTCCGAGACTACGTGGACGCGCTCGTTGCCCACGACGGCCAGGTCCGGGTCGTCCCGGAGTCGGAACTGGCCGACGCGGGCGACGACGGCGAGCCGTTTCCCCCGAAAGTCGAGGTTCCGAAGAGCTTCGTCCGCGAGCACGAGCGGCTGGAACTCGAGGCCGAACACCTCCGGGAGCAGCTCGAAGAGCACAAGCGGTACGTCAATCACCTCCGGGAGCAGCTCGAGGACGAGGACGACGACGTAATCCAGCTCGAAGACCTCGACGGCGAGCCGGACGAACCCGCTTTCCGCCTCGGGTAGCCGCCGATTCCTTCCATTTCCACCGCTCCGTCGATCCGGGAGAGACCCGTCCACCGTTGAGCTACGGCGCCGTCCGCTCCGACCGTCCGCGACGTTCGGACCGTACTTCGATGACGGTCGGACGCGCGGACGAAAACCTTCCTGTTCGTCCGTTACTAACCGCTGAACCGCCCATGTTGGCGAAAATATTGCCGTGATGCTCCGAGTTTGTTCAGAAACGTCCGATTCTCGACCCGTCTGATGGACGGTCTCTCAGAGCGACGCCGCTATTTCTGAGTATACTAAATTATTTACGAAAACGATATTACCCGGGCGGTGAAGGGATCCTACATGCGAAGGTGGGTTCGACCGTGAACGTGTTCGATAGGGCGTACGACGATACGGTTCGCGTCCTCGACGAGGACGGCGAGGTCGTCGGCGACGTGCCGGACCTCGACGACGAATCGCTCGTCGACATGTACAGGCACATGCGGCTGGCGCGTCACTTCGACGGCCGCGCGGTGAGCCTCCAGCGACAGGGGCGGATGGGGACGTACCCCCCGCTCTCCGGCCAGGAGGGGGCCCAGATCGGCTCGGCGTTCGCGCTCGACGACGACGACTGGATGGTCCCGTCGTACCGCGAACACGGCGCCGCCCTCGTCCACGGGCTCCCGCTGAAACAGACCCTGCTCTACTGGATGGGTCACGAGGACGGCAACAACGCGCCGACGGACGTCAACGTCTTCCCGGTCGCCGTCCCCATCGCGTCGCAGATCCCCCACGCGACGGGCGCCGCGTGGGCCTCGAAGCTCCGCGGCGAGGACGACGCGTTCGTCTGCTACTTCGGCGACGGCGCGACGAGCGAGGGCGACTTCCACGAGGGAATCAACTTCGCCGGCGTGTTCGACACGCCGACCGTCTTCTTCTGTAACAACAACCAGTGGGCGATCTCCGTTCCGCGAGAGCGCCAGACCCGGAGCGCGACCCTGGCGCAGAAGGCGGAGGCGTACGGGATCGACGGCGTTCAGGTCGACGGCATGGACCCGCTGGCGGTGTACAGCGTCACGGAAGCGGCCTTAGAGAAGGCGCGCGACCCCGAGACCGACCGGCCGCGGCCGACGCTGATCGAGGCGGTCCAGTACCGGTTCGGCGCGCACACGACCGCCGACGACCCGACCGTCTACCGCGACGACGACGAGGTCGAGCGCTGGAAGCGGAAGGACCCCATCGACCGGCTGGAGTCGTACCTCCGGGACGAAGGGGTCCTCGACGACGAGCGCGTCGCGGAGATCGAGTCGACGGTCGAGGCCCGGGTCGCGGACGCGATAGACGAGGCTGAATCGATGGCGCGCCCCGACCCGCGCGAGCTGTTCGAACACGCGTACGCGGAGCTTCCGCCCGAGCTGGAGCGGCAGTACGAGGAGTTCGCCGCCCTGCGCGACGAGCGCGGCGACGCGGCGTTCCTGGAGGAGTAAATGACCGAGACACAGAACCTCACGCTGGTACAGGCGATACGAGACGGACTACACACCGAACTGCGCGAGGACGACGACGTCGTCGTGATGGGGCAAGACGTCGGGAAGAACGGCGGCGTCTTCCGCGCGACCGAGGGCCTGTTCGACGAGTTCGGCGGCGACCGGGTGATCGACACGCCGCTGGCCGAGTCGGGCATCGTCGGCACCGCGGTCGGGATGGCCGCCATGGGGATGCGACCGGTCCCGGAGATCCAGTTCTCCGGGTTCATGTACCCCGGCTTCGACCAGATCGTCTCGCACATGGCGCGGTTCCGGACCCGCAGCCGCGGGCGGTTCACGCTCCCCATGACGCTACGTGCCCCCTACGGCGGCGGGATCCGCGCGCCCGAACACCACTCCGAGTCGAAGGAGGCGTTCTACGCCCACGAGGCCGGGCTGAAGGTCGTCATCCCCTCCACGCCGTACGAGGCGAAGGGGCTGCTCGCGGCGTCGATCCGCGACCCCGACCCGGTGATATTCCTCGAACCGAAGCTGATCTACCGGGCGTTCCGCGAGGAGGTCCCCGAGGAGCCGTACACGGTCCCCATCGGCGAGGCGGCCACGCGCCGCGAGGGCGACGACGTAGCCGTCTTCACCTACGGCGCGATGACTCGCCCCACGCTGGAGGCCGCCGAGACGCT
Organism: Halorubrum sp. CGM5_25_10-8B; assembly: GCF_005435095.1. Lineage (NCBI taxonomy): Archaea > Methanobacteriati > Methanobacteriota > Halobacteria > Halobacteriales > Haloferacaceae > Halorubrum > Halorubrum sp. CGM5_25_10-8B. The sequence continues at coordinate 99,051 of NZ_SGTY01000002.1, forward strand.
CGGGGAGGAGGGGATCGAGTGCGAGGTCGTCGACCTCCGCACGATTTCCCCGCTCGACCGCGAGGCGGTCGTCGAGGCGTTCGAGAAGACCGGTCGCGCGGTCGTCGTTCACGAGGCCCCCAAGACCGGCGGGCTCGCGGGCGAGATCACGGCGATCCTTCAGGAGGAGGCGCTGCTGTACCAGGAGGCGCCGATCGGCCGCGTCACCGGCTTCGACGTGCCGTACCCGCTGTACGCGCTGGAGGACTACTACCTCCCGTCCGCCGCCCGCATCGAGGACGGAATCTTGGAGGCGGTCGAATTTTAAGATGTCCGGCAGAGGTACACCCATGAACGCCGAGGACCGGCGCACGACGGCAGAGGGGAGACGCCCGACCGCCGAGGGGGGCGACGAATGACGGTCGAGGAGTTCAAACTGCCCGACGTCGGCGAGGGCGTCGCGGAGGGCGAACTCGTCAGCTGGCTGGTCGCGCCCGGCGACCGCGTCGAGGAGGACCAGCCCGTCGCCGAGGTCGAGACCGACAAGGCGCTCGTCGAGGTGCCGTCGAGCTACGACGGCGTCGTCGAGGAGCTGTTCGCCGAGGAGGGGGAGATGGTCCCCGTCGGCGACGTGATCATCTCGTTCCGCGTCGACGAGGACGGCGAGGCGGCCGCCGGCGACGACGCGGAGGCCGAACCGGAGCCGGAGCCCGACTCGCCCGACGAGTCGGCGTCGGAGCCGACCACCGAGGCGGCCGACGCCGAGCCCGACACGCCCGCCGGACGCACCTTCGCGCCGCCGTCGGCCCGCCGGCTCGCCCGCGAGCTCGGCGTCGACGTCGCGGCCGTCGACGGGAGCGGCCCCGGCGGCCGCGTCACCGAGGCCGACGTGCGCGCCCACGCCGAGGGCGACGCCGGGGCCGCCGACGCGGGCGGCCCGGACGACGGCCCCGAACCCCGTCCCGCGCCGACGCCGACCGATACCGGCTCCGACGGGCGGAAGTCCGCGGTCAGCAAGCGCGGTGCCGACGACGGCTCCGCCGACGCCCCGGCGACGCCCGCCGGCGGGCCCGACCCCGCGGGCCGGGAGACGACGCTCGCGACGCCCGCCACGCGGAAGGCCGCGCGCGACCGCGACGTGGACATCGACGACGTGCCGACCGACCAGACCCGGGACGGCGAGGCGTTCGTCACGGCCGAGGCCGTGAACGCGTACGCCGACGCGCTGGAGTCGCCCGCGTCGACGCCCGAGCCGGAACCGGTCGAGACGGGCGCGGGCACGGAGCCCGCCGTGACCGCCGGCGACGCGTCCGAGACGAGCGCTCCCGCGTCGGGCGACGAGACCGTCCCGTACCGCGGCGTCAGGCGCACCATCGGCAAGCAGATGGAGCGCTCAAAGTTCACGGCGCCGCACGTCACCCACCACGACACCGCCGAGGTCGACGCGCTCGTGGAGGCCCGCGAGGAGCTGAAGCCGAAGGCCGAGGCCGAGGGGGTGAAGCTCACCTACATGCCGTTCGTGATGAAGGCCATCGTCGCCGGGCTGAAGGAGTACCCGTACCTCAACAGCGAGCTCCGGGAGGACGACGAGGAGATCGTGTTGAAAAGCGAGTACAACCTCGGCATCGCGGTCGCGACCGACGCGGGTCTCATGGTTCCCGTCGTCGAGAACGTCGACGAGAAGGGGCTCTTCGAGCTGGCCGACGCGGTGAACGACCTCGCCTCGCGCGCCCGAGAGCGGAAGCTCAAGCCCGCGGAGATGCAGGGCGGGACCTTCTCTATCACCAACTTCGGCGCGATCGGCGGCGAGTACGCCACGCCGATCATCAACTACCCCGAGACGGCGATCCTCGGGCTCGGGGCCATCGAGGAGCGCCCTGTCGTCCGCGACCACGCGGACGTCGAGTCCGAGTTCCTCGACGACTCGGACGACTCGACGGTCGTCCCGGCGCCGACGCTCCCGTTGTCCTTATCGATCGACCACCGCGTCGTCGACGGCGCGGTCGCGGCCGAGTTCGCGAACACCGTCATGGAACACTTGGAAAACCCCCTGCTGTTACTCAACGAATAATGGTCGTCGGAGATGTCACCACGGGAACGGAGGTACTGGTCATCGGCGCGGGGCCGGGCGGCTACGTCGCCGCCATCCGCGCCGCACAGGAGGGGCTCGACACGACCCTCGTCGAGAAGGACGCCTACGGCGGCGCCTGTCTCAACCGCGGCTGTATCCCCTCGAAGGCGCTGATCACGGGGAGCGGGCTCGCCCACGAGGCCGGCAACGCGGAGTTCATGGGCGTCCACGCGGACCCCGCCGTCGACATGGGGAAGATGATCGAGTGGAAAGACGGCGTCGTCGACCGGCTCACCGGCGGCGTCGAGAAGCTCTGTAAGGCGAACGGCGTGAACCTGATCGAAGGGACCGCCTCGTTCGTCGGCGAGGACACCGTCCGCGTCGCGCACGGCGGCGACGGGCAGGGCTCTGAGACGCTCTCGTTCGAACACGCGGTCGTCGCGACCGGCTCGCGTCCGATCCAGATCCCCGGCTTCGAGTTCGCCGAGGACCACGTTTGGAGCTCCGCCGACGCGCTCGACGCCGACACCGTCCCGGACCGGCTCGGGATCGTCGGCGGCGGCTACATCGGGATGGAGTTGGCGACGACGTACGCCAAGCTCGGGGCCGACGTGACGGTCGTCGAGATGCTCGACGACATCCTCGACCCCTACGAGGACGACGTGAAGCGGATCGTCCGGGAGCGCGCCGCGGAGATCGGCGTCGAGTTCAACTTCGGCGAGGGCGCGAGCGAGTGGTCGGAGGCGCCCGACGGCGGGTACCTCCTCCACACCGAGACGGAGGACAGCGAGGAGTCGACGTACGGCGTCGACAAGATCCTCGTCGCGGTCGGCCGTCAGCCCGTCACCGACGGCCTCGACGTAGCGAACGCCGGTATCGAGACGGACGACCGCGGCTTCATCGAGACGGACGATCGCACGCGCACGGCGGTCGAGCACATCCACGCCGTCGGCGACGTCGCGGGCGACCCGATGCTCGCGCACGCGGCCTCGAACGAGGGGATCGTCGCCGCCGAGGTGATCGCCGGTGAACCCGCCGCGCTCGACCGACAGGCCGTCCCCGCCGCGGTGTTCACCGACCCCGAGATCGGGACGGTCGGGATGACCGAGGCCGAGGCCGAGGACGCCGGCTTCGATCCCGTCGTCGGCGAGATGCCGTTCAACGCCTCCGGCCGGGCGATGACGACCGGCCACACCGAGGGGTTCGCCCGGATCATCGCCGACGAGGAGACCGGATTCGTCCTCGGCGGGCAGATCGTCGGACCCGAGGCGTCGGAGCTGATCGCGGAGGTCGCGCTCGCGGTCGAGATGGGCGCGACCCTCGAAGACGTGGCCGCCACCGTCCACACCCACCCGACGCTCGCGGAGGCGGTGATGGAGGCCGCGGAGAACGCTCGCGGGCAGGCGATCCACACGCTGAACCGCTGAGCGGCCCGTCTTCGAGACCCCGGGTCGGCGCCGTCGGCGACTCGACGCTCCCGCGCGGAGTCAGAAGTGGCCGCGAGGCGAACGGACGCGCCCGCCTCCCTCGGGTGGAACTCTCACACATGATTATCGAACTGTCGACTTCTTGATCCGTAGCGGGGTCGCCACTCACTTCTCGGCGGAGCACGCCATGCGGAGCGCCGCTGCGGTCCACGACGCCGACTTCGCAGATCGGAAAACAGAACTTCAGTTTCTCGATAGAAACTCTCCGTTATATCGATTATTGTCTCCTCGTATTAGACAATATTATCCGTAAAGAAGGGCGACTATTTTTTGATGGCTAGTAACACCCAAGAGTGGTGGCCGGACCAGTTGGACCTGGAGTTGCTCGATCAGAACTCCGCCGACATCGGTCCCTACGGCGAGGAGTTCGACTACGCCGAGGCGTTCGAGGAGCTCGACCTCGAGGCGGTCAAGTCCGACCTCGAAGACGTGATGACCGACTCGAAGGAGTGGTGGCCCGCCGACTACGGCCACTACGGGCCGCTGTTCATCCGGATGGCGTGGCACAGCGCCGGCACGTACCGCTCGCTCGACGGCCGCGGCGGCGCCGCCGGCGGCCACCAGCGCCTCCCCCCGATCAGCAGCTGGCCGGACAACGTGAACCTCGACAAGGCCCGGCGGCTGCTGGAGCCAGTGAAGACGGAGTACGGCGAGAAGCTCTCGTGGGCGGACCTCATCGTCCTCGCCGGCAACGTCGCGCTCGAGTCGATGGGCTTCGAGACGTTCGGCTTCGCGGGCGGGCGCGAGGACGACTTCCGGGGCGACGACGCGGTCGACTGGGGCCCCGAGAGCGAGTTCGAGACGACCTCCGAGGAGCGCTTCGACGAGGAGGGCGACCTCAAGGCGCCGCTCGGCAACACCGTGATGGGCCTCATTTACGTGAACCCCGAGGGGCCGAACGGCGAGCCCGACCTCGAAGGGTCCGCGAAGAACATCCGCCAGTCGTTCAGCCGCATGGCGATGAACGACAAGGAGACCGTCGCCCTCATCGCCGGCGGCCACACCTTCGGCAAGGTCCACGGCGCCGACGACGGCGACAACCTCGGTCCGGAGCCCGAGGACGCCCCCATCGACCTCCAGGGACTCGGCTGGGACAACGAGTTCGGCGAGGGGATGGGCCCCGACGCGATCACCAGCGGCATCGAGGGGCCGTGGAACGCCACCCCGACCGTCTGGGACATGAGCTACGTCAACAACCTGCTCACCTACGACTGGGAGCCGGAGAAGGGTCCCGGCGGCGCGTGGCAGTGGACAACGGAGAACGACGAGCTCGACGACGCCGCGCCCGGCGTCGCGGACCCCGACGACAAGGAGGACGTGATGATGCTCACGACGGACGTCGCCCTGAAGCACGACGACGACTTCCGGGCCGTCTTAGAGGAGTTCCGCGACGACCCCGAAGAGTTCCAGGAGACGTTCGCGAAGGCGTGGTACAAGCTCATCCACCGCGACATGGGCCCGCCGGAGCGGTTCCTCGGCCCCGAGGTCCCGGAAGAGACGATGATCTGGCAGGACCCCCTGCCCGAGGCCGACTACGAGGCCATCGGCGACGCGGAGGTCGCCGAGCTCACGGACGCGCTCCTCGAGTCCGGCCTGTCGACCGGCGAACTCGTCAAGACTGCGTGGGCGGCGGCGTCCACCTACCGCGACAGCGACAAGCGCGGCGGTGCCAACGGCGCCCGCATCCGCCTCGAACCGCAGCGAAGTTGGGAGGCCAACGAGCCCGAGGCGCTCGCTGACGTCCTCTCGACGCTCGAGGAGATCCAGACCGAGTTCAACGAGTCGCGCGACGACGACGTCCGCGTCTCGCTCGCCGACCTCATCGTGCTCGGTGGGACGGCGGCCGTCGAGCGGGCCGCGGCCGACGCGGGCTACGACGTCAAGGTGCCGTTCGAGCCCGGCCGCGTCGACGCGACGGCGGAGCAGACCGACGTCGACTCCTTCGAGGCGCTCGAGCCGGAGGCCGACGGCTTCCGTAACTACCTCGGCGACGCCGACGAGCCGGTCGAGGACCTCATGGTCGACAAGGCGGACCTGCTGAACCTGACCGCCAGCGAGATGACCGTTCTGGCCGGCGGTCTGCGCGCGCTCGGCGCGACGTACGGCGATTCCGACCGCGGGGTCTTCACCGACGAGCCCGGCGCGCTCACCAACGACTTCTTCGCGAATCTGCTCGACATGGAGTACGAGTGGGACGCGGTCACCGAAGACGAGGACGTCTACGAGATCCGCGACCGCAACACCGGTGAGGTCGCGTGGGAGGCGACGCGCGCCGACCTCATCTTCGGCTCGAACGCGCGACTCCGGACCATCGCGGACGTGTACGCCAGCGACGAGGAGAAGTTCGTCGAGGACTTCGCCGCGACGTGGAGCGAGATCATGAAGCTCGACCGCTTCGATCTCGAGTAACCCGATCGCCGCGCTCCCGGTTTTCTCTCTGACTCTGCCCCCGCCGAACGCGGGCCGGCGGTGCGTCGCTCCGCCGTCGCCCGCCGTTCGAGCCTCTCGCTGTCGGCCGCCGAGTCGTGACTCTCGCTTCGGACCCGGTGACCGGCGCCGATCAAATTCTATATCGCGACATATAATTTATCTTGTCGGCCACGTTCGAATCTCTCCCCGAGCCGCGAGTTCGAGGGGGCCCCCGTTTCGGCGTCTCGGGGGCGATCGACCGGCTTTTTTCCCGCCGAGCCCTCGCTGGCGACATGGCCGACGAGTTCGACCCGGAGAAGTTCGAGGACAAGTACGCGCACTACTTCAACGAGCTCCAGCGGGCGTACAAGAACGCGTTCAACCAGATGAACGACCGGTACGACTCGGAGCTGATCCACGGCATCGACCAGACCGTGCTCAACGAGTCGGAGCCGTTCTACGAGGACGGCGAGTTCCGCGTCGAGCTCCCGGAGAACCCGCGCGAGCGCATCCGCGGCGCCGTCGCGGTCGACGACGAGACGTTCGAGGAGACGCTCGAGGAGTACGTCGAGCGGATCGAGTCCGAACTGTACCGGACCCTTAGGGTCGACCGACCGGAGTAGGGGTCCGACGCGGCCCGCGACGGGAGCGGATCCGGCCGAACCAAAGGCATAAGCCCGGTGCCCGCCAACTCGCGGGCATGAGCACGGACACGGCTGACGCGGACAACGAACTCCGCGAGCGGATCACGAACTTCCTGCGGCGCAACTTCCCGCAGATCCAGATGCACGGCGGCAGCGCCGCCATCGCCCACCTCGACCGCGAGAAGGGCGAGGTGACGGTCCAGCTCGGCGGGGCCTGTTCCGGCTGCGGTATCTCCCCGATGACGATCCAGGCGATCAAGTCCCGGATGGTCAAAGAGATCCCCGAGATCGAGACGGTCCACGCCGACACCGGCGCGTCGGCCGGCGCCGACGGCGACCTCGGCGGCACCAGCAGCGGCGGCGGGATGTCTCCCTCCTTCCCCGGGGAGACGACCGACGACGACGGCGACGACGAAGGCCCCCAGGCGCCGTTCTGAACCCGGCCGACCACGCCTTTCCTCTCTTTCCGCTCCGCGAGTCGCAACGCCGTCAGCTACTGAACCGCCTATCTCTGTAGATCCACCGTTTCTACGGTGTAGACGCGTTCTCTCGGCCTTATTGTCGTCTCTCTGACTCTCGCTGTCGTCGCTAGATGTATCACATAACGCTATATCGAATTGAGTTCGCCGTCCTCCTCGGTCCGACTGAAGCCTTTTTCTCCCCGGCCGCCGTGGGGAGTTGCTATGTACCACCGCGAGGTCGAACCAACGGCGGAGTACGTCGCGCGGTTCGAAACGGGGGCCGACTGGCGCGAGGAGATCGAGTCGCTCGCCCGCGAGGAAGACGTCGAGGCCGGCTGGTTCACGGCGCTCGGTGCGGTCCAGGACGCGGACGTCTGGTTCTACGACCAAGACGAGACCGAGTATCGCTCGGTGACGTTCGACGAACCGCTCGAGGTGGCCGCCTGCGTGGGCAACGTCTCGCTGTTGGAGGGCGACGTGTTCGCACACACCCACGCCGTCCTCTCGCGGCCGAGCGGACAGGCGCTCGCGGGGCACCTCGACTCGGCGACGGTCTGGGCCGGCGAGTGTCACCTGCGCGCGTTCGCCGAGCCGCTGGAGCGCTCGCACGACGAGGCGACGGACCTCGACCTGTGGCTGTGACCCGTCGACCGCGCCACCGGACCCCAGAGGCCCGATGAGACCGGACGACGAGCGCTACTTCGCGCGGATCGAAGAGCGGCTCGACGAGGCGTGGGATGTCGCGGAGACGGCCAAAGAGCAGGGCCGGGACCCGGAGCCGGAGATCGAGATCCCGATCGCCCGCGACATGGCCGACCGCGTCGAAAACATCCTCGGCATCGACGGCGTCGCCGAGCGCGTCCGCGAGCTGGAGGGCGAGATGTCTCGCGAGGAGGCGGCTCTGGAGCTGGTCACTGACTTCGTCGACGGCAACGTCGGTGACTACGACTCCCGCGAGGGGAAGATCGAGGGGGCGGTCCGGACCGCGGTCGCGCTGCTCACCGAGGGGGTCGTCGCCGCGCCGATCGAGGGGATCGACCGCGTCGAGCTGTTGGAGAACGACGACGGCACGGAGTTCGTCAACGTCTACTACGCCGGTCCGATCCGCTCGGCGGGCGGGACGGCGCAGGCGCTGTCCGTGCTCGTCGCCGACTACGCCCGGTCGCTGCTCGACGTCGACGAGTACAAGCCCCGCGACGTGGAGGTCGAGCGCTACGCCGAGGAGATCGCCCTCTACGACAAGGACACCGGGCTCCAGTACACGCCGAAGGACAAGGAGTCGAAGTTCATCGCCAAGCACATCCCCGTCATGCTCGACGGGGAGGCGACGAGCGACGAGGAGGTCTCGGGGTTCCGCGACCTCGAACGCGTCGACACCAACTCCGCGCGCGGCGGGATGTGCCTCGTCGCCGCCGAGGGGATCGCGCTGAAGGCCCCGAAGATCGAGCGGTACACCCGTGACCTCGAGGAGGTCGACTGGCCGTGGCTCCAGGACCTGATCGACGGGACGATCGGGAAAGACGGGGCGGGCGACGGGGGCGCCGCGGCCGACGAGGACACCGAGAGCGGCACGGGAGACGGTGACGGCGACGCCGAAGCCGACGACGCGGCGGACACCGAGGGAGACGAGAGCGCGGCCGACGACGCGGCCGGACCGCCGCGGGCCGACCCCTCACAGAAGTTCCTCCGCGACCTCATCGCGGGGCGGCCCGTGTTCACCCACCCGAGCGAGGCGGGCGGCTTCCGACTCCGGTACGGCCGGGCGCGCAACCACGGCTTCGCGACCGGCGGCGTCCACCCCGCCACGATGCACATCGTCGACGACTTCCTCGCGGCCGGCACGCAGATCAAGACCGAGCGGCCGGGGAAGGCGCACGGCGTCGTCCCGGTCGACTCCATCGAGGGCCCCACGGTCCGGCTCGCGAACGGCGAGGTCCGCCGGATCGACGACCCCGAGGAGGCGAAGGAGCTCCGCAACGGCGTCGAGAAGGTCCTCGACCTGGGCGAGTACCTCGTCAACTACGGGGAGTTCGTCGAGAACAACCACCCGCTCGCGCCCGCCTCGTACGCCCCCGAGTGGTGGGTCCAGGAGTTCGAGGCGGCCGGCGCCGACGTCCGCGCGCTCCGCGACGACCCGCACGTCGACCTCGAACACCCCGGTGTCGACCGGGCGCTCTCGTGGGCTCGCGAGCACGACTGCCCGCTCCACCCCGAGTACACCTACCTCTGGCACGACGTGTCGGTCGACGCGTTCGCGGCGCTCGCCGACGCGATCGCGGCTGGCGAGGTCGTCGAGGGCGTCCTCGCGATCGAGCGCACGGATCAGGTCCAAGACACGCTGGAGTCGCTGCTGATCGAACACGCGGCGACCCCGGACGCCCTCCGGATCCCGACGTGGCGGCCGCTCGCGCGGTCGCTCGGGATCGACGACGGCCTCCGGAAGGAGTGGGACCCCGCGGACCTTTCCCCCGCGGCCCGGGAGTACGCCGACGGCGAGAACGCGATCCGCGCGGTCAACGAGGTCGCCCCCTTCGAAGTGCGCGAGCGGGCCCCCACCCGCATCGGTAACCGGATGGGACGCCCCGAGAAGTCGGAGAGCCGCGACCTCTCGCCGGCGGTCCACACCCTCTTCCCGATCAACGAGGCGGGCGGCCCCCAGCGCGACGTCGCCGAGGCCGCGAACGTGATGGACGACACCGGCCGGCGGGGGCGACACGAACTGGAGGTCTCCGACCGCGTCTGCCCGGACTGCGGCGAGCACACCTACGCCGCGCTGTGCCCCGACTGCGAGACGCACACCGAACCGCACTACGAGTGTAACGACTGCGGCACCGTCTGCGAGCCCGACGAGGCCGGCCGCGTCGAGTGCCCGAACTGCGAGTGGGAGGTGACGGCCGCGGGGTATCAGGAGGTCGACGTCAACGACGCGTACCGCACCGCCTTGGAGACGGTCGGCGAGCGCGAGTCCGCCTTCGAGATCCTGAAGGGGGTTCAGGGGCTCACCTCGCGGAACAAGACGCCGGAGCCGATCGAGAAGGGCGTCCTCCGCGCGAAGAACGGCGTCACGTCGTTCAAGGACGGAACGGTCCGGTACGACATGACCGACCTCCCGGTCACCGCGGTCCGGCCCGAGGAGCTCGACGTCACCGCCGACCACTTCCGCGAGCTCGGCTACGAGACCGATATTGACGGCGAGCCGCTGCGCCACGACGACCAGGTGGTCGAACTGCGCGTCCAGGACATCGTCCTCTCGGACGGCGCGGCCGAGCACATGCTCAAGACCGCCGACTTCGTCGACGACCTCCTCGAACAGTTCTACGGGCTCGACCGCTTCTACGAGGTGAACGAGCGCGACGACCTCGTCGGCGAGCTCGTCTTCGGGATGGCGCCCCACACGAGCGCCGCGACTGTTGGGAGAGTGGTGGGTTTCACGTCGGCCGCGGTCGGATACGCTCATCCGTACTTTCACGCCGCGAAACGGCGGAACTGCTTCCACCCGGAGACGAAAATCTGGTACGAGGACGAAGCCGGAAAGTGGCACTACGACCCCATCGAGACACTCGTTGAGGACCGACTTGACGCCGAAACGGCTGAAGAGGACGACTTCGGGACGCTTGTCCAGAAACTCGATGACGATGTGTATGTACCGTCCGTAACTGAGGATGGCGAGAAAACGCTCCAACGGGCTGAAGCACTCTCGAAGCATCCTTCGCCTGACCACCTCGTCCGCGTCGAAACAAAGAGTGGGCAGGAGCTGACGGTGACGCCCGACCACTCGATGCGTCGGTGGACCGGCGATGGAATCGAGCGCGTGTCGGCCCGAGAATTAACCACGGAAGATGCGCTCCCTGCGCCGAAACAGATCTCGGTTGACGGGGAAACAGCGACGTTCGACCTGCTCGCGGAATTCCTCGACGCGGACGCCGTTTCGAACGACGACCTGATGATCCGAGGGCTCGGCGAATCTAATCTCAAACAACTCCTCGATGATGCGACAGACGCCGAGAACTACCTGAAGCCTGTTGCGGAACTCCTCGACGTTAGTCAGTCGACGGTGTACAACTGGGTGTCTCGCGACAGCATCTCGGCCGGCGTTCTGATCGAACTGTACGACTGCGACACTGTCGTCGAACGCGTTCCCACCGACGTGACACTTGGAATCCGTCGAGACAGCGCTTCGATTTCGCGTCAGTTCGATGTCGACGAGACGGTCGGCACGATGCTCGGATACTACGCTGCAGAAGGGTTCACCCGGCAGGAGGCTGGGTCATTTTACCAGACGACAATCTGTACGCCGGACGACGTGCCACGCGACGAGATCATTGACGTCTTTGACGACGTATTTGACGTTGAGGCGTTCGAGGAGAACGAATGGAAGATTACTGTTTCCAGTCGCCTCGTCACGACGCTGTTCTCGGATGTTCTTGACGCCGGGAGTCGTGCGGAGACGAAACTAATCCCGGACTGCGTGCTCTCCGCACCGGACTCGATTCTCCGAACGTTCCTCGCGGCGTACTTCTCTGGCGACGGAAGCACGTCTAGCGAACGCGTCGAGGTTCGCGCACATACGGTGAGCGACGACCTACAGTCCGACCTAATCGCAGCCCTCAAGCGGTTCGGTATCGCTACGAAAGTGTATCGCGAGGAGCGTACCCCGAAGACGGGTGCGGTGGCCGAGTTCTACGACGGCGAGCAGTCGTTCGAATCCTGGGTCCTCAAGATCACATCACAGAACGCCGTGCGGTTCGCCGACCGAGTCGGCTTCCATCTCGGCCGCAAGGACGAGACGCTTACTGACGTGCTGGACCGCGTCGATACCCGAACACAGCGACTCTTCGGTGACGGAGGCGACGTTTGGGTTGACGAAGTCGTCTCTGTCGAGATGGTCCAGTCCGACATCGAATTCACATACTGTCTGACTGTTGAGGAGACAAACACGCTCGTCGCGAACGACGTGTACTCCGGTCAGTGTGACGGTGACGAGGACTGCGTGATGCTGCTTATGGACGGACTGCTCAACTTCTCGAAAGAATTTCTGCCCGATCAGCGCGGCGGGCGGATGGACGCGCCGCTGGTGATGTCCTCGCGAATCGACCCCTCCGAGATCGACGACGAGGCGCACAACGTCGACATCGTGCGGGAGTACCCCAAAGAGCTGTACGAGGCGTCCCGAGAGATGGCCGACCCGGAGGCGGTCGAGGAGCTGATCCAGATCGGCGAGGACACGCTCGGCACCGACGACGAGTACCACGGGTTCGACCACACCCACGACACCACCGACATCGCGATGGGACCGGACCTCTCGGCGTACAAGACGCTCGGCGACATGATGGAGAAGATGGACGCCCAGCTGGAGCTGGCCCGGAAGCTCCGCGCGGTCGACGAGACCGACGTGGCGGAGCGGGTGATCGAGTACCACTTCCTGCCGGACATCATCGGGAACCTCCGGGCGTTCTCGCGGCAGGAAACGCGCTGTCTCGACTGCGGCGAAAAGTACCGGCGGATGCCGCTGACGGGCGAGTGCCGCGAGTGCGGCGGCCGCGTGAACCTCACCGTCCACGAGGGGTCGGTGAGCAAGTACGTCGACACCGCCATCGAGGTGGCGGAGCGGTTCGACTGCCGGCCCTACACGAAACAGCGGCTGAAGGTGTTAGACCAGTCGTTAGAGTCGATCTTCGAGGACGACACGAACAAGCAGTCCGGCATCGCGGACTTCATGTGAGGTGGGGGGAGCGGCCGCGGGTCGAGCGGGCCTCACCGCGCCGGACCCTCGGGGTTCAGTCGCCGCGCGCTTCCTCGACCACCCGCGTGAACTCGCGGGCGGTCTCGGTGATGACCTCATAGTCGCCGCGCTCGGCGGCGTCGTAGTCGACGAGCGCGCCGCCCGCGCCGACCGCGAACGCGCCCGCCTCGACGTACTCCGCGGCGTTGTCCGGGCCGACGCCGCCGGTCGGCATCATCGGAATCTGGCCGAGCGGCCCCTTCATCGCGCCGAGGTGGGCCGGCCCGACCGTCTTCGCGGGGAACACCTTCACGAAGTCGGCGCCCGCCTCGTAGCCGCGGACCGCCTCCGTCGGCGTCATCACGCCGGGTGCGCTGACCGCGCCGTAGCGGTTACACGTCTCGACGACGTCCTCGTGGAGGCTCGGCGAGACGACGAACTCGGCGCCCGCCATCAGCGTCGTCCGGGCGGTCTCGCTGTCGAGGACGGTACCGGTGCCGACGACGACCTCGTCGTCGAAGGAGGCGGTCACCTCGTCGATGAGGTCCGCGACGTTCGGCGTGTCGGCGGTGATCTCGACGGCGGTGACGCCGCCTTCGCGGAGCGCCTCCGCGATCTCGATGAGCTGGTCGGCGGGCACCCCGCGGAGCACCGCGACGACGCCGCTGTCGACGAGCCGTGAGAGCGTCTCGTTCATACTCACCGTTTCCCGAGTCGGCCCTTAAAACCGCGCCGATGCCTGCTCCGCCGGGGTCTCGACCCGGGCGCCCGCGGCGGTCGTTCCGTGACACTGTGCGACACGAAATCGCCGGGGATCGGGGGTGATCCCCGGCGAATCGGCCGCGACGAAACACTACCCTTTTGACCCTCCTTTCGGTAACACTCGGTATAATGGGCCGACGCAAGAAGATCGTTCAGGAATGTGAGCGGCTGATGGACAACCCGGAGCACATCCGGAACATCGCCATCGCCGCCCACGTCGACCACGGGAAGACGACGCTGTCTGACAACCTGCTGGCGGGCGCCGGGATGATCTCCGAGGACACCGCGGGCGAGCAGCTCGCGATGGACACGAAGGAGGACGAGCAGGAGCGCGGGATCACCATCGACGCGGCGAACGTCTCGATGACCCACGAGTACGAGGACACCAACCACCTCATCAACCTCATCGACACCCCGGGCCACGTGGACTTCGGGGGCGACGTCACTCGCGCGATGCGCGCGGTCGACGGCGCGCTGGTGGTCGTCGACGCCGTCGAGGGCGCGATGCCCCAGACGGAGACGGTGCTCCGACAGGCGCTCCGCGAGGGCGTGAAGCCGACGCTGTTCATCAACAAGGTCGACCGCCTCATCTCGGAGCTCCAGGAGGGGCCCCAGGAGATGCAAGAGCGGCTGATGTCGGTCATCGCCGACGTCAACGAGCTCATCCGCGGGATGGCCGAGAACATGGACGACATCCCCGAGGACTGGACCGTCTCCGTCGAGGACGGCACGGTCGGTTTCGGCTCCGCGCTGTACAAGTGGGGCGTCTCGATGCCCTCGATGCAGCGGACCGGCATGGACTTCGGCGACATCATGGAGCTCGAACAGAACGACAAGCGGCAGGAGCTCCACGAGCGGACGCCGCTGTCTGACGTCGTGCTCGACATGGTCTGCGAACACTTCCCGAACCCGGTCGACGCGCAGCCCCGCCGCGTCCCGCGCATCTGGCGCGGTGACCCGGACACCGAGCTGGCCGAGGGGATGCAGCTGGTCGACGAGGACGGCGACGTCGTCTTCATGGTCACCGACATCTCCATGGACCCGCACGCGGGCGAGATCGCGACTGGCCGCGTCTTCTCCGGCACGCTGGAGAAGGGCCAGGAGCTGTACGTCTCCGGCACGGCCGGGAAGAACCGCATCCAGAGCGTGGGGCTCTTCATGGGGTCCGAACGCGAGGAGGTGGACCGTGTCCCGGCGGGGAACATCGCGTCCGTCACCGGACTGCGTGACGCCATCGCCGGCTCCACCGTCTCCTCGGTCGAGATGACGCCGTTCGAGTCGATCGAACACATCTCCGAGCCGGTCATCACGAAGTCCGTCGAGGCGCAGAACATGGACGACCTGCCGAAGCTCATCGAGACGCTCCAGCAGGTCGCCAAGGAGGACCCGACGATCCAGATCGAGATCAACGAGGACACCGGGGAGCACCTGATCAGCGGGCAGGGTGAGCTCCACCTCGAAGTGATCACCCAGCGGATTCGCGACAACCAGGGCATCCCGGTCATCACCGGCGAACCGATCGTCGTGTTCCGCGAGCAGCCCCAGGAGTCCTCTCGCGAGGTCGAGGGGCAGTCGCCGAACCGCCACAACAAGTTCTACATCACCGTCGAGCCGATGGACCAGGAGATCGTCGACGCCATCCAGCTCGGCGAGGTCTCGATGGACATGCCCGAACTGGAGCGCCGCGAGGCGCTACAGGAGGCCGGCATGGACAAGGACACCTCCCAAAACGTCGAGGACATCCACCGGACCAACATCCTCATCGACGACACGAAGGGGATCCAGCACCTCAACGAGACGATGGAGCTCGTCTTGGAGGGGCTTCAGGAGGCGCTCGACGACGGTCCGCTGGCCGCCGAGCCGGTCCAGGGGTCGCTGTTCCGACTCCACGACGCGAAGCTCCACGAGGACACCATCCACCGCGGTCCGGCGCAGGTCATCCCGGCGGTCCGCGACGCGGTCCACCGCTCGCTGATCGACGGCGAGGTCCGCCTGCTCGAACCGATCCAGGACGTCCGGATCGACGTGCCCAGCGAACACATGGGCGCGGCCTCCGGCGAGATCCAGGGTCGTCGCGGCCGCGTCGACGACATGTACCAGGAGGGCGACCTCATGGTCGTCGAGGGCATCGCGCCCGTCGAGGAGATGATCGGGTTCTCCTCCGACATCCGCTCGGCCACCGAGGGCCGCGCCTCGTGGAACACCGAGAACGCGGGCTTCCGCGTCCTCGTCGATAATCTCCAGCGCGAGAAGATCATGGAGATCCGCGAGCGCAAGGGGATGAAGCTCGAACTGCCGCAGTCGATCGACTACTTCTAAGTCGACGACGCGGTCCGCGGTCTCTGCGGTCAACTTCTCTCTGGTGTCTTCGGCCTGAGAGCCCCGACGCCGTCGATCGCGGCAGACCTCCCCGAACCGTGCGCCGCGTTGACAGGCACGGAAGCGAGGCAACGCCTGCCAGCGCCGAAGGCTTATACCGGATCGTCCGACTCCGTTCGGGTATGCAGACGGGCACGACTCCCCCCCGGCGCACCGCGACGGAGCCACCGAGCGACCGCTCCACGTCGGGGACAGGAGCGCGTCCGCGGACGAGCGATCCGGACTCGACCGGCCGCGATGAAGCCGGGCGCGGCGCGGCGCCGGAGGTGGCGCCGTGAGCGACCGTCGCGACGGGGCGCCGGAGGCCGCGCTCGACGCGGAGGCGGGCGTCGACGAGCCCGACTCGGGAGCGTCGCCCGACGGCGGCCACGCCTCGACGGCGGTCTCGACGCACACGGTCCGGCTGGAGCTGGTCGACGAGCCCGGGCAGCTGCTCGCCGCGCTCCACCCGATCGCCGACAACGGCGGGAACCTCCTGTCGATCTACCACGAGCGCGGGAACAAGACGCCCCGCGGCCGGATCCCGGTCGAGGTCGACTTCGAGGCGACGCCGGACCGGTTCGAGGAGATTGTCGACGCGCTCCGTAGCGAGGGCGTGAACGTGATGCAGGCCGGCACGGAGCGGTACGCCGAGGAGGTGACGCTGCTCCTCTTCGGCCACCTCATCGACACCGACCTCTCCGACACGCTCTCGAGCATTGAGGCCTGCGAGTCGGCGTCGGTCGCCGACGTGTCGCTCGCGGCCCCGCAGGGCACCGAGGAGGTGTCGAGCGCGCGGCTCCGGCTCGAAGCCCGGGCCGGCGAGACGGACGCGGCGCTCGCCGCGGTCCGCGACCTCGCCGCGGAGAAGGACCTTCGCGTCGTTGAGCCACTCACGGGGGTGGAGGCGTGAGACTTGCCGTGATCGGTGCGGGCGCCGTCGGGCGCTCCGTCGTCGAGTTGGCGGGCGAACACGGCCACGAGGTCGTCGCGGTCGCCGACTCGTCGACCGCGGTCGTCGCGGACGGGACGGGCGGTTCCGGCGGAGAGGCCGTCGGCGTCGACCCCGACGCGGTCGTGGCGCGGAAGGCGGAACGGGGGATCGTCGGCGACGACGACCCGGCAGACGCGCTGGCGGCCGACTACGACGTCCTCGTGGAGGCGACGCCGACGACGCTCGGCGACGCCGAGCCGGGCTTCTCGCACGTGACGACCGCCTTAGAGCGCGACCGCCACGCGGTCCTCGCGAACAAGGGCCCCGTCGCGGAGCGGTACGGCGACCTACGGGCGGCCGTCGGCGACAGCGACGGCGAGATCCGGTTCGAGGCGACCGTGGGTGGCGCAATCCCCGCAGTGTCGACGGTCGAGGACATCGAGCCCGGCCACGTCACGGCGGTCCGGGGCGTGCTCAACGGGACGGCGAACTTCATCTTGACGCGGATGGCCGCCGAGGGGCTGGACTACGACCACGTGCTCGCGGAGGCGCAGGACCTCGGCGTCGCGGAGGCGGACCCCTCCTTCGACGTGGACGGCACCGACGCGGCGCTGAAGTGCGTCATCCTCGCAAACGTGCTCTCGTTCGGCGCGGTCGACGACCCCGCCGACGCCCGGGAGTTCACGCTCGAAGACGCCGACGTCTCGGGGATCCGCGACGTGCCCGGCTCCGCGCTCCGCCTCGCGGCCGAGGACGGGCGGACGGTCCGGCTGATCGGCGAGGCGACGGGCGAGACCGTCCGCGTCGCGCCGCGGCTCGTCCCCGAGAACGGCACGCTCGCGGTCTCGGGGACGCAGAACATCGTCCAGATCGAGACCTCCCACGCCGGCCGGCTCAACATCTCCGGCCGCGGCGCGGGCGGCCCCGAGACCGCGAGCGCGGTCCTCGGCGACGTGGGCCGGCTGGAGTAGCCGACGCCCGACTCGCCCACCGACGGTCTCCGTGCGGCCGTGTGGCGTGCCCCGGGTTGTCGAGAATCGCAAGACGGCGGCACGATACTCTGTGGGCCGTATCGAAACCGTTTTAGTGGAATCAACCGAAACTTACTCACAGAGCGCCTTAGCGCGTGATTACCCCATGAGTGACAAACCGCACCAGAACCTGGCCATTATCGGCCACGTCGACCACGGCAAGAGTACGCTCGTGGGTCGCCTCCTCTTCGAGACGGGGAGCGTCCCCGAGCACGTAATCGAGCAGCACCGCGAGGAAGCCGAAGAGAAGGGCAAGGGCGGCTTCGAGTTCGCCTACGTGATGGACAACCTCGCCGAGGAGCGCGAGCGCGGCGTCACGATCGACATCGCCCACCAGGAGTTCGACACCGACGAGTACTACTTCACCATCGTCGACTGTCCGGGCCACCGTGACTTCGTGAAGAACATGATCACGGGCGCCTCGCAGGCCGACAACGCGGTGCTCGTCGTCGCGGCCGACGACGGCGTCGCGCCCCAGACCCGCGAGCACGTGTTCCTGGCCCGCACGCTCGGGATCAACGAGCTCATCATCGGCGTCAACAAGATGGACCTCGTCGACTACAGCGAGGACTCCTACAAGGAGGTCATCAGCGAGGTCGAGGACCTGCTCAACCAGGTCCGCTTCGCGACCGACGACACCACGTTCGTGCCGATCTCGGCCTTCGAGGGCGACAACGTCGCCGAAGCGTCCGAGAACACCTCGTGGTACGACGGCCCCACCCTGCTGGAGTCGCTCAACGACCTGCCGGAGGCCGAGCCGCCGACGGACGCGCCGCTCCGCCTGCCGATCCAGGACGTGTACACCATCTCCGGTATCGGGACCGTCCCCGTGGGACGCGTCGAGACCGGGATCCTCAACACCGGCGACAACGTCTCCTTCCAGCCGTCCGACGTGGGCGGCGAGGTGAAGACGGTCGAGATGCACCACGAAGAGGTGCCCAAGGCCGAGCCCGGCGACAACGTCGGATTCAACGTCCGCGGCATCGGCAAGGACGACATCCGCCGCGGCGACGTCTGTGGCCCGGCCGACGACCCGCCGAGCGTCGCCGAGACGTTCCAGGCCCAGGTCGTCGTCATGCAGCACCCGTCGGTCATCACGGCCGGCTACACCCCGGTCTTCCACGCCCACACGGCGCAGGTCGCCTGTACGATCGAGTCCATCGATCAGAAGATCGACCCCTCGTCCGGTGAGGTCGCCGAGGAGAACCCGGACTTCATCAAGTCCGGCGACGCGGCGGTCGTCACCGTGCGTCCCCAGAAGCCGCTCAGCATCGAGCCGTCCGGCGAGATCCCGGAACTCGGCAGCTTCGCCATCCGCGACATGGGTCAGACCATCGCGGCCGGCAAGGTGCTGGACGTCAACGAGCGATAATCGATGCAGCAGGCACGCGTCCGCCTCGCCGGCACGAGCCCCGAGGACCTCGACGACATCTGCGACGACGTCCGCGAGATCGCGGACTCGACGGGAGTCGCCCTGTCGGGCCCGATCCCGCTGCCGACGAAGACGCTCGAGATCCCGTCGCGCAAGTCCCCGGACGGTGAGGGGACGGCGACGTGGGAGCACTGGGAGATGCGCGTCCACAAGCGTCTGATCGACATCGACGCCGACGAACGCGCGCTCCGCCAGCTCATGCGCGTCCAAGTGCCGAACGACGTCAGCATCGAGATCGTTCTCGAAGACTGAGCGCTAGGGCGTTTCTCTTTCACCCTTTCGTTTTTCACACCGCCTAGCCCCGGCGCCGTCGATCGCGGCCCGCGCCCACCGTCCGGTCCGGTTCCGGTCACCGCGCGTCGAGCAGGCCGACGCGTCCGGCGACGAGCCCGCAGAACGCCCCGGTCGCGTGCGCGATCAGCGCGACGCCCGGCGCGGCCGTCGTCGCGGTGAGGACGACGGCGACGAGCCCGAACAGGACCAGTTGGACTCGCGGCGAGAGGCGCAGGCGGTCGAACAGCGTCTCGCTCACGACGTTTCCCGCGAGGAGGTAACCGCCGAGCGCGAACACCGCGCCGCTGATCCCCAACACGGCGACCGGCGGGCCGAGTAGGCTCCCGAGGGTCACCTGCGCGAGGCCCGCGAGCGCGCCCGTCGTGACCACGAACGCGTGGAAGCGGGCGCGGGTCGTCCGGCGCTCGACCAGGGGCCCGACGAGCAGCAGCGCGAGGGCGTTCGCCAGCAGGTGGCCGACGGAGCCGTGCGCGTACACGCTCGTGACGAGCGTCCAGGGAGCGACGGCGACGGGGGTCGACAGCGCGAACAGTCCGGCGAGGCCGACGACGCCGAGGAGGGCCTGCGCGGCGCCGATGAGGAGGGCGACGCCGAGCGTTTCGAGAGTGGCGCGCATCGGCCGGGCGTTGGGCCCGGGCGGTGAAAAGGCTGTGCGGCCCGGTCGCTCGCGGCCCGTCCGCGGTGCGGCTCAGATGACGTCGTCGGGGTCGTGGACGCGGGCCATCCGCGTCGCCTCGGCGGCGTAGCGCTCGCGGTCGTCGGGGTCGTCGACGGCTCCGACGTTCGACGGCGCCGCGTCGACGGCGGCCGTGGTGTCGCGCACGTCCGTGAAGGAGGTGAGCGCGCGCTCCTTGCGGAAGTAGCGCTCGCCGTCCGGCGTCGCGTACGTGAGGATCACCATGTTCTGCTCGTCGTCGGAGTACGTGCGCTCGACGAGCCACATCCGCACGTCCTCGGTCGCAGCGCCGGCGTCTGCCTCGTTCGCGCTCATGCGTAGTTGTTCGATTGCCGCGAACAAACGTGTTGCGTCGCGCCGGGTCCGGCCCGCCCCGCCGGTTCGCCTCCGCGAACCGCCAGCGTTATGTTCTTTAGGGCGACCTAAATAATCGTATGAGACCGCGAACCGCCGCCGCTCGACTCCGCGAGCGCCTCTCCCGGCTCCGAGCGCGCGTCCCTCGGGGGTCGCTCGCGGTCGCGGGAACCGTCCTCGTCCTCGCGATCGGCGGCGCGGTGTTGACGCAGACCCTCGACCTCGCCGCCGTCGTCGACGCGGTCGCGACCGCGGACCCGGTCTACGTCGCCGCCGCGCTCGTCGCGTACCTGTCGTCGTGGCCCGTCCGCGGCCGGCGGTACGGCGACGTGCTCGGGCCGATGGGACACCGGTGTCGCACGGCGTTCCTCACGGCGACCGTGTTCGCGAGCCAGACCGCGAACCTGATCGTCCCCGCCCGGGCCGGCGACGGGGTGCGCGCGTACCTGCTGAACGACCGCCGTGAGGTCCCCTACGCTACCGGCGTCGCATCGCTGGCGGTCGAGCGCGCCTTCGACCTGATCGCGCTCGGCGCGCTCGGCGGCGCCGCGCTCGCCGTCCGCCTCGCCGGGGGGCGGGTCGTCGCGCCCGACGGCTCCGGTCGGGTGCTCGTCGTCGCCGGGGGCACTGCGATCGCGGCCGCGCTGCTCTCGGCGCTCACCGTCGTCGTCGCTCGGAGCGACCGGCAGTTCGGTCCGGCCCTCCGCGATCGCGCTGCGGGATCCCGGCTCGCCCGTGCCGTCGACGCGGCGGTCCGGTTCGGCGCCGCCGTCCGCGTCGTCGCCGCGGACGCGGGCGCGCTCGTTCGGGTGTCGCTCGCGAGCGGCGTCGTGTGGGCGCTCGACGTCGCGACCGCTGTTTTCGTCCTCGCGGCGCTCGTGGGCGGGTTCGGCGGGGCCGTCGATCCGGTCGCGCTCGCCGTCGTCGGGACGCTTGCCGTCTCGGCCGGGAACCTCGCGAAGGTGCTGCCGCTCTCGCAGGGCGGGATCGGGCTGTACGAGGCGGCGTTCACCGGGATCGTCGTCGCCGCGACGCCGATCTCCGCCGAAGTCGCGCTCGCCGCGGCGGCCCTCGACCACGCGCTGAAGAACGCCGTCACGCTCGCCGGCGGCGGCGCCGTCGCGGCCGCGTTCGACCTGTCGCCGACGCGCGCTCCCGACGAGTCGGAGCGGGAACCCGACGCGACCGCGACGCAGCCGACGACGGACCGCTAAACTTTTAGGCCAGCCTAAAAACTAACGCGTATGACGGCTACCGCCCCGAGCGGCGACGGCTCGGATATCTGCGTCATCGTTCCGACGATCAGAGAGTACGAGTGCCTCCGCGCGTACGTCGCCAACGCCCGCGAGCACGGGTTCGACGTCTCGCGGCTCCACTTCGTCCTCGTCACCGAGGACTTCTGCGAGACCGACGAGATGCGCGCGATGCTCGACGACCTCGACGTCTCCGGCGAGGTGTTCGACGGCAGCCGCCGCGAGGAGTGGTACGAGGCCAACGGCGTCGCGGAGTACGGCCACGTCGTCCCGGCGGCGAGCCACGCCGAGACGAGCTTCGGCCTGCTGTACATGTGGGCCGACGAGTCGTTCGACTACGGCGTCTTCATCGACGACGACACGCTCCCGCACGACGACGTCGACTACTTCGGTCGACACATGGCGAACCTCGCGCTCGAGGGAGAGGTCGAGCGCGTCAGCTCCGACGAGGACTGGGTGAACGTCCTCTACGACAACGCCGACGAGCACGGTCTCTACCCGCGCGGCTACCCGTACTCGGCGATGGACGAGACCGTCGAGACCGACGCGGTCGACGTCGAGGCCGGTGAGGTCGTCGCCTCGCAGGGGCTGTGGACGAACGTCCCTGACCTCGACGCGGTCCGGATCCTGATGGACGGCGACCTGGAGGGCCAGGCGCAGACGCGGGCGACCGCCGACGACTTCGGCGACGACTTCGTCGCCGCGCGCGGCAACTACCTCACCGTCTGCTCGATGAACCTCGCGTTCCGCCGCGAGGTGATCCCGGCGTTCTACCAGCTGCCGATGGACGACAACGAGTGGGACGTGGGGCGGTTCGACGACATCTGGTCGGGGCTGTTCTTAAAGCGCGCCTGCGACGTGCTCGGCAAGCGCATCTACAACGGCGACCCGCTCTGTGAACACAACAAGGCCCCGCGCTCGACGTTCGACGACCTCGCGAACGAGGTGGCCGGGCTGGAGCTGAACGAGCACGTCTGGGAGGTCGTCGACGAGGCGGGCGCCGACGCCGACTCGTACGCGGCGGTCTTCGACGCGATGGCCGACGCGCTCGCCGAGGGCGACTTCGACGAGTGGAACAACGGCGCGTTCCTCAACCACTGCGGCGAGTACATGCGCGACTGGCTCGACTGCCTCGACGCGATCCGGCGGACGCCGGCGCCCGCGGACGACTGAACCGACACGACTAAAACCATTTAGGCAAGCCTAAAACACATGACGACCCACGAATCCGACGCACGAGACGGGCGCGACGTTCGACGGCGGAAGTTCCTCGCGGCGGCCGGCGCGGTCGGCGTCGCGGGGGTCGCCGGCTGTACGGGGAGCGACGATCAAGACGGCTCCGACGGTGGCGACGGCGGACCGGCGATCGGGCAGATCGGTTCCGGCCGCGCCGGGCGCGACGCCCCCGGCGGGACGCCGATGGCGGAGATGCCGGCGCTGGAGGGCGAACTCACCGTCTACTCCGGCCGCGGCGAGTTCCTCGTCGGCGACCTCGTCGGCTACATCGACGACCTGTACGACGACCTCGACCTGACCGTTCGGTACAACAGCTCGACCGACCACGTGAACGCGATCATCAACGAGGGTGAGGGGTCGCCGGCCGACGTGTTCTACTCGGTGAACGCTGGCTCGCTCGGCGCGCTCGCCGACGCGGGACGCACGCAGGCGCTCCCCGACGACGTGACCGGGAAGGTCCGGGGGGAGTTCCACACCGAGCAGTGGGTCGGCACCTCCGGGCGCGCCCGGACGGTCCCGTACAACACCGAGTCGGTCTCCGAAGACGGGCTCCCGGACGACATCATGGCGTACCCCGACGAGTTCGAGGGCGACCTCGGCTGGGCGCCGTCGTACGGCTCCGCGCAGGCGTTCGTCACCGCGATGCGGCTGCTGGAGGGCGAGGAGGCCACCCGCGAGTGGCTCGAAGCGATGGTCGAGCGCGGCGCCGCGACGTACCCGGACGAGTTCCGCGCGTGTCAGGAGATCGCCGACGGCGAGATCGACGCCGCGTTCACCAATCACTACTACATCCAGCGCGTGCTCGACGGGAACCCGGAGGCCCCGATCGCGACCTCCTTCACGCAGGGCGACGCGGGCGCGGTGTTCAACGTCGCGGGCGCCGCGGTCGTCGACACCGCGTCGAACGCTGACCTCGCCGCGAACTTTGTCCGCCACCTGCTGTCGGCGGAGGCGCAGGACTACTTCGCGCGCTCCACCTTCGAGTACCCGCTGATTCCGGAGGTCGAGCCGATCGGCGACCTCCCGACGATCGACGAGCTCGACGTCCCGGACATCGACCTCTCGGAGCTGTCCAACCTCGAACCGACGATCGACCTCATGCGCGACGCCGGCGTCCAGATCTGAGCCGCCGCCTCACCCCCGCGTCGCGCCGCGCGCCCGTCACGCTCACAGCCTCACTCCACCGACCGTGTCAGTTCTCCCACCGTCGCTCCGTCCCCGCCGGCTCCTCGTCCACCTCCGCCAGCGACTCGAACGCGCCGACCGGGTGAGCCTCGCCGCGGCGCTCGTCGCCGTCGCCGCCGGCGCCCTGACGTTCGCGGTCGCCGTCACCGTCTTCTCGCACCACTCGGCGAACCACGACGAGGGCGTCTACCTCACGCAGGCCGCCCTCCTCCTCGACGGTCAGCTGGCGTTCCACGCCGGCTCGCTCGCCGACGCCGTCCACCCGTGGTTCTTCATCGAGGACGGCGGGCGGCTCTACCCGAAGTACAACCCCGTTCCCGCGGCGACGTTCGCCGTCTCGATGGCCCTGTTCGGCGAGCCGCGCGTGACTCTCGCGGTCGTCGCCGCCGGGAACGCCGCACTGGTGTACCTGCTCGGCTCCGCGGCCGTCGGTCGCCGGGCGGGCCTCGCCGCGGCCGTCCTCTTCGCCGCGTCGCCGATGGCGATCGCGACCTCCTCGGCGTTCCTTCCGTACGCGCCGACGACGCTCTTCAACCTGGTCTTCGCGGTCGCGTACCTCCGGAGCGTCCGGGACGAGTCCCTCAGGGCCGCGGGCGTCGCGGGCCTCGCGATCGGGGTCGCCTTCTTCGCGCGGCCGTACACGGCGGTGCTGTTCGCCGCCCCGTTCATCTGTCACGCGCTGTGGCGCGTCGCGTCGGCGACCCGGCGGTTCGGCGCCGAGTCCGCGGCGTCGACGCCGCGCGCGTTGGTCGACGCCGGCGTCCGCGGGCTCCCCGACCCGGTCCGCCGCCACGGGCTGACGGCGCTGTTCGGTACCCTGTTCGTCGGCGTCACGCTCGCGTACAACGCCCGGATGACGGGGTCCCCGCTCGTGTTCCCGTACCAGGTGTTCGCGCCGATGGACGGCCCCGGCTTCGGCGAGCGCCGGATCCTCGGCCACTCGGTCGACTACACGCTCGGGCTGGCGCTGGAGTCGAACGGGTACGCGCTCCGGGAGATCGCGACCCGCTGGTTCGCCGCCGGCCCGCTCGGAACGCTCGCGGCGCTCGTCGGCGGCGCGGTCGCGCTCCGCGGGTGGCGCGCGACCGGCGATCCGCGCGGACTCCTCTACGACCGGGCGGCCGACGACGCGTCCGGTACGCCCGGCTTCCGACGGACAGCGACGGCGCTGCTCGTCGGCGTCGCCGTCTCTGTCGTCGTCGGGAACCTCTACTTCTGGGGGACGCACAACGCGCTCGCCGACCTCTCGGACCCGACCGACGGGCTCGCGTCGCTGTTCGGCCCGTTCTATCACTTCGACCTGCTCGTCCCGCTGTCGGTGTTCGGCGGGCTGGCCGTCGCCGCCGCCGCCCGGGCGCTGTCCGCGGCCCGCGACCGGCTCGTCTCCCGCGGCGCCTCGGGGACGGTCGCCCGCGTGGCGATCGCGGTCGTCGTCGCGAGCGCGGTCGTCGTCGCCGGCGTGGCCGCGGTCGACGCGGCCGCGGATCCGATCGAGCGGAACGCCGCGGTCGACGCGAAACACGAGGCCGCGTACGCGCCGTTCGACGAGACGACCTTCGAGGACGGGCTCGTCTTCGTGCCGACGCCGTACGGCGAGTGGCAGAACCACCCGTTCCAGTACCTCCGGAACGGGCCGGGGCTCGACGGCGAGGTCGTGTACGCGCTCGACCGCGACCCGGTCGAGAACTTCGCGGTGCTGGACGCGTACCCGGACCGCACCCTGTACCGCTACGGCTATCAGGGGGTCTGGACCGCGGATCCGGAGACCCGCGTCACGCCGAAGCTGGAGCCGCTCGACCGGCGCACTGGCGCTCGGATCGACGCCGAGACGACCGTCGGCGTGCCGGACCGCGTCGCCCGCGCGCAGGTCCGCGTCGACCCGCGACGGGGCGCTCCGGGCGGTCCGGACCACGTCTCCTACACGGTGAGCGATCTCGGCGACTCGCTCGCGGTCGACTGGGCGGTGACGCCCGAGGGCGTCCGGTTGCCCGGCGCGGCGGCCGCGGGCGACCCCGAGGCGGGCGACCCCGTGCCGCTCGACCCCGAAGGCGACGCGGTCGCCGTGACCGTGACGCTCGTCGACCCCGCCGGCGCGACGTTCACATACCGGCAGGAGATGACGGTTCGGGTGACGGAGGGCAGCGAGGCGGGAGCCAGCGGCGAGCGCGTCGAGGTCGTCTGGCCGCCCGAGCGCTCGACCTGTCGGCTCGTCACGGCGTGCGGGACTGAGGGGACGTACCTCCCCGACGAGCCCGACGCCCACCCCGAGTGGGTCGTCTTCGAGACGGCCGCCGAGGCGAGCGACTAATACGTCGATATCTCACACGCAGTTGCTGGTGGATCGGTGGTGACAACCTCCAAAGCCTCAGCCGCGAGGCCGCGGTACGCTCGTTGCGCTCTTGGGTCGCTCCGCTCGCTGCGATGCTTACGTCGCCTACCGCGGCCTCGGGGTTATCCCTTTGAGTCCCGCCCCTCACAGCACCGCCCCGCGCCTCACCCCTCCCCAGCCTCGTCGCTGGCACCCTCCGCTTCGCTCCGTGAGCCAGCGACTCCCTCGCGCCTGCGACTCACGCCCCGCGGGCGTTCGTCGGCACGCGCCGACCGCCGCGTCTGTTTATGTATGATCGGCGCTGTCGCTCAGGGTCGTAGAAACCGTCGCCGGCGGCGGTCCACTGTGCCCACAGCGTCCGTCCGGACCGCCGTACGGCGTCGCGTCGGGGGCGAAGCGCCCTCAGAAGCGCCGCAGTTGCTCTTCGAGGCAGACGGTGACGATCGACTTCGCGATGGCGGCGCCGCCGCCGATTGGGTCGAGCTTCGTGTCGCCGAGCCGCTCGGCGTAGGCGATCGGGCGCTCGCGCACGTCGTAGCCGCGCATCAGCGGGCGGATGAGGAGTTCCGCTGAGAGGCCGGTGTTCTCCGTCCAGCCGATCTCCTCGACCACCTCGCGACGGTACGCGCGCATCCCGGTCGTGGTGTCGTGGACGCGCTCGCCCATGAGCAGGCTCGCGACCGCAGCGAACGCGTGGTTTCCGAAGCGGTTGAACGCCGGCATCGCCTCCGCGCCGTGGTAGAGCCGGTCGCCGCTTACCACGTCCGCGCCGTCGTTGACCTCGGCGAGGAACTCCGGCAGCGCCTCCATGGGGTAGGTGTCGTCGCAGTCGGTCGTGACGACCACCGGTCGGTCGGGGGTCAGGATCGCCTCGCGGACGGCGACGCCGTACCCCTGCGGCTCCTGTTCGATGACCCGAGCGCCGTGCTCGCGGGCGATCTCCGGAGTGCGGTCGTCGGATCCGTCGACGCAGACGACCTCCGCCCTCCCGTCCGTGACCTCGTCGATGTCATCGAGGACCGTCCCGATCGCCTCCGCCTCGTTGTACGTCCCCATCACGACGCTGAGGTCGTCGAAGGTGTATGCCCCGCCGTCCCCCCCGTTCGCCACGCTCTCGCCTTTCTCGTCCGCCGCGCTCTCGATCTCCTCGTCCGCCGAGCCTCCGCCCTCTTCCCCGACGGTCTCCGTCACGTCGACGGCGCTCGCAGATCCGTTCGTCGCGTGTGCTGAGTCGCTCATTACCCGGATCTCCGCTCGCACCTACTTGAGTTTTTAGGTTTACCTAAAATAATGTTCGACGGCAGTCAGGTCTGCGCCGAGAGGCGGGCTTCCACGTCGTCGGCGACGCGGAGCGCGAGCGCGGCGATGGTGAGCGTGGGGTTCATCGCGCCGCTCGTCGGGAAGACGGAGCTGGAGGCGATCCAGCAGTTGTCGAGGTCGTGGGTCCGGCAGTCGGCGTCGACGACTCCCCGGTCGGGGTCGTCGCTCATCCGCGTCGTGCCCATGTGGTGGTAGGCGGGCCCGGTCGCGTCCGGCCCGGCGACCCACTCCACGTCGGCGCCGAGCTCCTCCAAGATCGCGACCTGGATCTCGTTCGCCCGCTCGATCGTGTCGAGCGCGCGCTCGCCCACGCTCCACTCGACCCGCGGCGCCGGGTCCCCGTGATCGTCGGTGCGGTCGTCGGCGAGGGCGATCCGGCTGTCGGCCCGCGGGGCCTGCTCGACGAGCCCGCCCATGGCGACGTGATTCCCGTACCCCTCACGGAGCTGGTCGAGCAGCGGGTCGCCCCAGTCGTCGCCCGACAGGGCCGTCTCGACCGGCGAGGGGCCGGCGTAGTTGAAGAACTCCAGCTTGAACGGGGCCTGCGCCTCGTCGGCCTCGTCGTAGAACTGGTCGCAGGCGCTGGTGTAGAAGCCGACGTGGTTCTGTCTGGTCGGCTCGTCGAGGGTGCCGCCCGCCCCCGCGAACAGGTGGTCCATGAAGAACTCGCCGACGTGACCGCTCCCGTTCGCGAGCCCGTCGGGGTATCGGTCCGAGGCGGAGAGGAGCAGGAGCCGCGGCGTCTCCACGCCGCCCGCGGCGACGACGAAGGCGTCGGCCGTCTGCCTGTGTTCAGCCCCGTCAGGGGTCGCGTACACCGCCGCGGTCACCCTGTCGTCGCCGTCGTGCTCCAGCGACCGCACGGACGCCCGGTCGATGACGGTCGCGCCCCGCTCCTCGGCGCGCTCGACGTGGACCGTCGCGTCGTACTTCGCGCCGCTCGGACACACCGGCTGGCAGGTGCCGTAGCCGACGCAGGGGGACCGGTCGTCGTACGGCTCGGAGTTGCGCGCGTTCGGCACGGAGTGCATGGCGATCCCGAGCGACTCGCAGGCCTCGGCGAACAGCGAGTCGCTGTAGGAGGGCTCGAACGCCGGCATCGGGTGCGGCTCCTCGCGCGGCGGCGCGTAGGGGTTGTCCGACGCGCCCGCGACGCCCAGCTCGCGCTCGGCCTCGGCGTAGTAGGGGCGGAGGTCCTCGTAGTCGATCGGCCAGTCCGGTCCGACGCCCCGCGCCGTGCCGGAGTTGAAATCGTCCTCGTGGAGCCGCATCACCATCCCCTGCCAGTGGAGCGTCGACCCGCCGACGCCCTTCACGCGGGCGTGGTTGAGCGGGTACGGGCGGTCGCCGGCGGTCTCGTGGGCGTCGCGCTCGCCGCCCACGTCCCAGACGTCCGGCCGGTCGTAGAACGGGCGGATCGCGCGCTCCTGTCTCGCGAGCCGGTCGGCGGGGTCGAATCGCGGGCCCGCGTCGAGCACGACGACCTCGCGGTCGCCCGCCAGCCGGTCGGCGACGAGCGCTCCCGCGGGGCCGGCTCCGACGACGCAGACGTCCGTGTCCGGCACGGGCGTGCGGTCGACGTCGCCGCGGGCCCGGTCGCCGGTCTGCCGGTAACGAGCGTCCCGTCCGCCGCTCGCGTCCTCCGCGCCGCTCATCGGGGCCCCTGCCGGTAGCTCTCCGCGCCGCCCGCGTGCCCCTGCGGGTTCTCGATGCCGACGAGCTCCCCGCCCGTCGGCGAGGCGTACAGCGCGAGCAGCAGCTCGTTGACGACGTAGTACCGGACTCGCTCCGCGGTCGTTCCGTCCGGGTTCTCCTCGGCCACGTCCGCGCCCATCTCCCGGAGCAGCTCGTCGCGGTCGGCGGGCGAGAGGTCGGCGACCGGCGCGCCGTACCACGACCGGGCGGCCGACTCGACCTCGGCGACCGCGGCTCGGATCCCCTCGGCGTGCGCCGACCCGTCGAGGCGGCCGTCGAGGAGGCCGTCGACGAACGCGTCGAGCCCGGAGACCGCCTCCGGGTAGACGGTCCGCGCGACCGCCGTCATCGCCTCGCGGACCGCCTCGTCGCCGGGGGTGCCGTCGCCGTCCCGCGCGGGCTCCGCCTCGGCGCCTCCCCGACCGCCGTCGCCGGTCGCCCGACGGACACCAAGCGCGACGCCGCCGGTCGCGCCGATCGCGGCCAGCGCGGCCGCCGCGTCGCGTCGCGTCAGTTCCATGGAATATTTTAGGCAGCCCTAAATTAATATATCCGTCGGAGCGCGCTCGACGCGCGATCGGAACCCCTAACGCCGGCCGCGACCACGCTCGGACAGAGACTCTGCCCCGTACAATGACCCTGCGAAACCGGCTCCGCGACCGCTTGACCGACGGCGACGACAGGCTGCCGATCGGGCTCACGCTGCTGTGCGCGGCGATCGCCGCCACGCTCGTGTTCCCGCTGGCGTGGCTCGTCATCGAGGCGATCGCCGTCGACCGCGGGCGCGCGACGGACCTCCTCTTCAGCGCCGGCACCGCGGAGGTCCTCGTCAACAGCCTCCTCTTGATGGCGGGCGTCACCGGCCTCTCGGTCGCGATCGGCGTGCCGCTCGCGTACCTCACCGCCCGGACCGACCTCCCCTTCCGTCGCTTCTGGTCGGTCGCGGCCGCCCTTCCGCTCGTCGTCCCGAGCTACGTGGGAGCCTTCTCGTTCGTCTCCGCGTTCGGCCCGCAGGGCGAGTTCCACGAGGTCCTCGCGCCGCTCGGCGTCCAGCGCGTCCCCGAGATCGGCGGCCTCTCCGGGTCGATCCTCGTCATCACGCTGTACACCTACCCGTACGTCTACCTGACGACCCGGGCCGCGCTGCTGTCGTTCGACACGACGCTGCTGGAGGCCGCCCGGACGCTGAACCACGGGCGGCTCGCGGCGTTCCGCCGCGTGACCCTCCCGACTATTCGGCCGGCGATCGCCGCCGGGTCGCTGCTCGCCGCGCTGTACGCGGTCTCGGACTTCGGGACGCCGTCGATCATGCGGCTCCCGGTGTTCACCCGCCAGATCTACGTCGAGTACAACGCGTTCGGACGCGACTACGCGGCGCTGCTGTCGCTCCAGCTGCTCGTCGTGGTGGTCCTCGTGCTCGCGCTGGAGTGGGCCGTCCGCTCGGACCGCGACACGAGCGGCGACGACGCGGGCCGCACCGACGACCGGGTGTCGCTCGGGTGGCTGCGGTGGCCGGCGACGCTGCTCCCGGCCGGCGTGTCCGCGTTTGCGCTCTTGGTCCCGCTGTGGATCCTCGGGCTGTGGCTCGTTCGCTCGGAGGCCGGCCGCCGCCCCTCGCTCGCGTTCGAGCCGATACAGGTGCTCAACTCGGTGTCCGTCTCGGCGGCCGCGGCGGTCGTCGCCGCGCTGGCCGCCCTCCCGATCGCGTACTTTGCCGCGAACCACGACTCGCCGCTCGCGGTCGTCTTCGAGCGCGCGACGTACGTCGGGTTCGCGGTGCCGGGCATCGTGTTGGCGCTCGCGCTGGTGTACTTCGGCTCCGGCTACGTCCCGTGGCTCTACCAGACGCTCCCCCTGCTGGTGTTCGCCTACGTCGTCCGCTTCCTCCCCCAGGCGGTCGGCTCGGCCCGCACGTCGATCCTCCAGGTCGACCCGCGGCTCGTCGAGGCCGGGCGGACGCTCGGGGAGTCGCCGACCGGCGCGTTCAAGCGCGTCACGTTCCCGCTCACGCGCTCGGGGATCGTCGCCGGGGCCGCGCTCGTGTTCCTCACGACGATGAAGGAGCTACCGGTCACGCTGGTGCTCCGCCCCACGGGGTTCGACACGATCGTCACGCAGATCTGGCGCGCACAGTCGACCGCGCTCTACCAGTACGCCGTGGTGCCGACGCTCATCCTCCTCCTCATCTCCGGGCTCTCGATGGTCGTCCTCCTCACGCAGGAGGGCGGCGAAGAAGGGCTGTGAGGGTCGCGGTCACCGTCCTCGGATGTGGCGGTCCGCGCCGGGTCGCCGCCACCAGATGCGGCGGTCGCCGCCGCTCCCGTCGGTCCGAGAGACCGGTCGCTCTCGATAGTGTTGAAAGAAACTAACAATACCGCGGCCGTGGACTGGAGAAAAACGGGTCAGTCCGCGGCAGACGTCTGCTGTTGACGCGTCACGCGGAGCGAGCTGATCGTCGTGTAGAGGACCGCGAAGGCGACGACGACCGCCGCGCCGATGGTAAGCACCAGTCCGAGCAGTTCGAGCGTCGAGCTGCCGATGTACGAGCCCACTTCGCCGATGCCCACGGCGAGGGCGCCGACGAGCAGCATCCCGCCGAAGTACACCTTGATCTCGTCGGAGTCGACGACGGCGGTCGCGGCGGAGCCGACGCGCGCGCCGAGCGCGCTCCCGAACAGCAGCGGGGCGACGATGCCGAGGCTCACGCCGCCGTCCTGTCCGTAGAGGTAGCTCCCGAGCCCGCCGGAGAAGACGATCTCGAAGAGGTCGGTCCCGACGGCGACGGGCACCGGGACGCCGATCGCGTAGATCATCGCGGGCATCCGGATGAAGCCGCCGCCTACGCCGAGGAACCCGGACAGGACGCCGGTCGAGAAGGCGACGGCCGTGATGACCCACACGGAGACGGTGACGTCGCCGCGGAGCGTCACCATCGGCGGGATCCGAACGGTCCGTTGGATCTTCTTGGCGACGTCGGGGATCTCGTACTCGTCGAGGTCCTTGTCGGCGGCCTCGTGGTCGACGCCGCCGTCGTCGTCGCCCTTGAGGGCGTCGCGCGTGACCATCGCGCCGACGCCGCCGAGCAGGACAACGTAGGCGACGCTGATGACGCCGCCGGCGAGCCCCATCGATTCGAGGTAGTAGACGCTGGCGCGCCCGGCCTCGATGCCGATGGTCGTCCCGGTGATCATGATCACCCCGAGCTTGTAGTCCACCTGCCCGAGGTCGTGGTGTTTCAGCGTCGCGATGACGGCCGTTCCGAAGACGAACGCCATCCCGCTCCCGACGGCGACGGAGGCCGGGTAGTCTAGCATTAGGAGGGCCGGGGTGACGAGGAACGACCCGCCCATGCCGAAGAACCCGAACAGCACCCCGACGACGAGGCCGAACCCGACGAACAGCGCCAACATCTCGGGGCTCGTCTCGAAGATGCCGAGGCCGCCGAGGAAGTTACCGAGCACTGGCGTCACCCCCGACCAAGAGCCGCATCAGATAGGGCCCGACGAGCCGTTCGAGGCCGCCGTACCCCACGTACAACACGAACGCTTCCAGGAGAATCGTGCCGATGAGTAGGACCGTCTCTGGGTCCCACGAGGGTATCTCTAGTCCAGCCATCTATTCGTCCTCCGGCTTCCGAACGCGGAAATTCGGTCTTGGCACATTTCTGCTCGGTGTCCACTATCCGCTTCGTGCCTATAACGGTTTTGGGCTTGATGTACAATACTATATCCCGGTAACCTCGGCGGGAGTACCGATAACTTACAGAGATAATACGGCGCCTCCGTCGGCCCGAGCGCCGGCTACGCGCTCGCGCTCGCTGAAGTATCAAACGACGAACAAAATCGTGTTGTCGCCGCCCGCCGAAGGGATCGACATGAGGGCCCTGTGCGCAACCGACCTGTCGGCCGCCAGCGAGGCGACGATCGAGAACGAGACCTGCCTCGGCTGCCTGGACCGAATCGGCGTCCGGACGGTCCACCTCGTCACGGTCGTCTCGGCGAACGTCCACCCCGGCATGCCCGGCGTCGACTTCGAGGAGCGCCGGCGGCGGGGGCTCGACAGGTACCGCGAGGTGATCGAGGCCGCGGGGTTCGACGTCGAGACGCACGTCGTTCGCGGGACCCCGTACCGCCGCCTCAACGGCATCGCGGAGACCGTTCACGCCGACCTGACGATCGTGGGTTCGCGCGGACAGAGCCCGCTGGAGAACCGGGTCGTCGGCTCGACCGCCCGCAACCTCGCCCGGACCACCGTCGTCCCGCTGCTGGTCAACCGCGTCGAGCGGGCGGCCGACGACCCCGATGTCCTCCGCGAACACCTCTTCCGGCACGTCCTCTTCGCGACAGACTTCTCTGAGCACGCCGACCGGGCGTTCGACGCCTTCTCGTACCTCCGTCGCGCGACCGAGGAGGCGACGCTCGTCCACGTCCGGTCGCCGAAGGACGACGGGCCGGACGCCGGCGGCGGTCCCGCGGAGCGGCTGGCAGAGCGGGCGAGCACGCTGGAGGGCTGGGGGATCGAGACGCGGACCGAGGTCCGCCGCGGCGACCCCGCCGAGGAGATCCTCGCCGTCGAGGCCGAGGTCACTCCGTCGACGGTCCTCGTCGGGTCGAAGGGGCGGAGCCGGATCCGGCGGCTCCTGCTGGGCAGCGTCTCGGAGGAGATCGTCACGCGGGCGACGGGCAACGTCTTCCTCGTCCCGCCGCCTCGGGCGGTTTAAGAGTAGGCGACGCCGCGGCGCGCGCCGATCACAAGACGAGCGCGGCGGCCGCGTACGCGAGCGCGAACGAGAGGCCGAACGAGCCGGCCCACGCCCCCACGGTCGTGAGGATCTTCTCCGCGTCGACGGCCTCCCGACCGCCGACGGCCGCGCCGCTCCCGATGATCGCGCTCACGACGATCTCGTTGAACGAGACCGGCACGCCGAGCAGCACGGCCAGCTGCGCGATCAGGAACGACGGGACGAGTGCCGAGATGGAGCGGCGCGGCCCGAGCGACGAGTAGTCCTGCGCCAGCGACTTTATCATCCGGGGCGCGCCGGTCCACGAGCCGACCAGCATCCCGAGCCCGCCGCCGACGAGGACGGCGGTGGCCGACACCATTCCCACCTCGTCGAGCAGTGGTAGGAGCGGTCCGACCGCGAGCCCGACCTGACTCCCGCCCGCGGAGAACGCGACGAGCGACCCGAGCGCGAGCAGCACGCGCCGCAGCCCGCCCTGCTCGTCGCGGCTCACGTCCCACCAGACGACGGCCGCGACGGCCAGCGCCGCGAGGCCGGTGATCGCGACCGCCGACGCGGTCCCGTCGAGCGACAGGGTCCGCTGTCCGAGACCGCGGACGGTCCCGGGCGCGGTCCCCTCGCCGAGGAAACTGAACCGGACGTTCACGAGGACGCTCCCAACCAGCCCGGCGAGGACCGGGACGCTGTACCGCTCGGGCGCCCCGGGTCGCGGGAGGACGCTGGCGATGGCGAACGCGATGCCGCCGCCGATGAACGGCGTCAGGAGCCAGACGGCGCCGATCTGTTGGTACTTCGCCCAGACCGGCGTCCCGCCGAGCGCGAGCCCGACGCCGATGACGGCGCCGGTCACGGTGAACGCGGTCGCGATCGGAATCCCGGTGGTGATGCCCACCGCCATCAGCCCCGCGCCCAGCACGAGCACGAGGATGACGCCGGCGACGGGCAGGCTGATCCCGCCAACGAGGCCGCTCCCGACGGCCTCAGAGACGTTCCCGCCCTGCGTGACGGCGCCGGCAAAGCCGAAGACGCCGACCAGCAGGGCCGCGCGCATCGTTCCGATGGCGTTCGCGCCGACGGCGGGCGCGAACGGGGTCGCGCCGCTCGACCCGGCGCCGATCACCCACGCCATGAACAGGCTCGCGAGCGCCGCGCCGACGGAGAGGGCGATGAGAGCGGGGTCCATGGAGCCGGTGCGTTAGTCCGCGCCCGCCGCGGCGGCGTCGCGGGCTCCGCTCCGGCTCCGCCAGTACCCCTGCGCGTACGCGCCGACGAACATTCCGCCGAGCGCCCAGAGGATGGTGACGTTACCGACCCCGAGGCTCGCGTACGCCGCGCCCGGACAGATGCCAGAGAGCCCCCAGCCGACGCCGAAGACGGCGCCGCCGACGAGGACGTTCCGGTCGAACGGCTTCAGCCGGCGCTCGTAGGGAGCCCCGGTGAGCGGCGCGGCGTCGCGGATGCGCGGCAGCAGCGCGAACGCGATCCCGGAGACGATCGCGGCCCCGAACATGACGAACGGGAGGCCGAGGTCCTCGAATGTGAGGAAGTTCAGCACGACCTCCGGCCGCGCCATGTGGCTGAACCCGAGTCCGAACCCGAAGATCAGGCCGCCGACGAAGATCAGCGGCTTGAACAGCGGATGTCGGTCCGCCATCTACGGACTCACCCCCAGCGCGGCGACGACCTGGGCGGTCCCGATCGCCACGGCGAGGAACGTCGCGACGCCGACCAGCGACGTCTTCGACGCCGATCCGACGCCGCAGACCCCGTGGCCGGACGTACACCCCTTCCCGATGCGGGTGCCGATCCCGACGAGGATCCCGCCGAAGAACAGCCGCCACGGCTGGACGTCGGTCGCCCAGAGCGTCACGCCGGCGACCTCGTACAGCGTGCCGGTCGTCCCGGGCTCGTAGAGCGGGCTCGTGACTAGCTCCGACTGGAACGTCGCGGCGAACGCGAGCCCGCCGAGGATGATGCCGGCGGTGAACACGAGCCGCCAGTCCCGCGATCCGACGTACCGCCGGAACCGGGACTGGCCGGAGACGTACGACAGCGTCGACTCCAGGAACGTGCTCGCCCCGGCCGGGATACCCGTTCCGACGTAGATGACGACGGTCCCGAGACCGACGAGCAGTCCGCCGACGGCGTACCGGCTGACCCCGTTCGGGAACAGCTCGGCGACCGCCTGCAGCAGTACTGGGTCAGCGACCATCGGCGTCGTCAGTCACCCGCGAGCGAGTCCTGACTGGCGGCGCAGTTGTTCGGCCCGAGCTCCAGGGTGAACGCCTCGTCGTCGTCGACGGCGTTCTGTCCGAGGTTCGTCGCGATGATGTCCTCGTAGTTGGCCGGGCGCGGCGGCATGTCCGAGAGGATCAGGTCGACGAACGCCTGCTCGTCCATCGTGAGCGCGTCCATCTCCTCGACGAGCTCGCCGATCGGCGCCGTGTAGGTGCCGTCGTCGGCCGCGACGGCCGCGTCGCTGAAGTGCGCGCCGCCGATGAGCGTGTCGTCGGGCAGCGTCAGCACCTGCTCCTGAAGTGACTCGTACAGCAGGCGCGCGGCGTCAGGGGCGCCCTCGTCGCCCTCCTCGAGGTCGGGGCGGGCGACGCTCTCGATGAACAGCCCGTCGCCGGTCGCGAGCAGGCTCTCGTCCACGAGGTAGGAGGTCATCCCGGTCGTGTGGCCGGGAGTGTAGACGGTCTCGACGGTGGCGTCGCCGACCGCGAACGTGTCGCCGTCGGCGGCCGTGGTCAGCTCGTCGGCGTACGTGACGCCGCGGTCGACCGCGGCCTCGGGGATGACGCCTTCGACGCCCGCGGCGTCGAGGTCGCGCACGCCCGAGATGTGGTCGGCGTGGACGTGCGTGTCGAGGGCGTAGTTCAGTTCGACGCCGAGCTCGTCGGCGTCGTCGAGGTAGCGGTCGGTGAACGCCCGCAGCGGGTCGATGATCGCGGCCTCCCCGTCGTCGTAGAGGAGGTAGCCGAGACAGCCCGAGGAGGGGCGCTGGTACTGGAGGAGCGTGCCGGCGCCGTCGTAGCGGTCGACCTCGACGGCCTCGTAGATGCTCGCCCAGCCGTTCATCCCGTCTTCGAGGTGGTCGACGTCGTAGCCGCGCTCCGTGAGCGTGCCCGCGACGTACTCGCTGGCGCCGCCCTTCGCGCAGAGGACGGTCACCTCGCGGTCGTCGGGGATCCGGTCGAGAACGTCGTCGTCGATCTCGTCTTCGAGGAACTCGAAGTACGGGACGTTGATCGACGTGACGTTCTCGCCGTCGATGCGCCACTCCTCGTAGTCCGACTGCATGCGCGCGTCGAGGATCGTGACGTCTTCGCCGGCGTCGATTCGGTCTTTGAGCGATTCCGGGTCGACGGAGTCGACGTCGACGTCCGGAGTCGGGAAGTCGTCGGCATTCATGTTTCGCAGTCGTTCATACCGGGTCGACGCACAAAAGCATTTTCATAGTATTTCCTTTTCTAAGCAATACTATATTCAATAGAATCCGGTCCGTATCTTCTACTGTTGTACTCAGGGGCTTATGCGGCGGCTAAACAGGTTTCACTTTATACAGTAGTTGGGAGAATTCCCAAGAACCGACACAGTTTTACTTCACCGGGGGGTATTGTGCGCTAGCTCCAATACAGACACCGGAGCAGATACACAATGAGTGCTGAATTCGACATCGCGGAGACGCTCGACGTGAAAGGCGCATCGTGCCCCATGCCGGTAGTGAAGACGAAGTCCGCCGTCGACGGCCTCGACGCGGGCGAGGTCCTCGAAGTGCTGGCGACCGACCCCGGAAGCATGAGCGACCTCGACGGCTGGGCCGACGGCACCGAGGGCGTCGAGCTCCTCGACCAGACGGAAGGCGACGACGTGTACAAACACTACGTCCGCAAGACGGAGTAACGATGAGCACGGACACACCCGACGCGTCGGCCGACGACGCGCCGACCGACGACGCGCCCTCCCGCGCGGAATTGGCCGCGCGCGTCGACGAGCTCGAGGAGGCGCTCGCCGAGGCCACCGCCGACGACGGCGGCAAGAAGATGAGCATCATCGCCACCAAGGGGACGCTCGACATGGCGTACCCGCCGCTCATCCTCGCCAGCACCGCTGCCGCGTTCGGCTACGAGGTGACCGTCTTCCACACGTTCTGGGGGCTCGACATCCTCCACGAGGAGCGGTCGAAGAACCTCCAGCTCAGCTCCGTCGGCAACCCCAACATGCCCGTGCCGAACGCCGTCGCCGCGCTCCCCGGGATGGACCGCGTCAC
Organism: Halorubrum sp. CGM5_25_10-8B; assembly: GCF_005435095.1. NCBI lineage: Archaea > Methanobacteriati > Methanobacteriota > Halobacteria > Halobacteriales > Haloferacaceae > Halorubrum > Halorubrum sp. CGM5_25_10-8B. Next base: position 137,697 of record NZ_SGTY01000002.1, read on the forward strand.
GACGAAGATGATGGAGCGCCGGATCTCGGACAACGACACCGCCACGATCGAGGAGCTCCTCGAAACGAGCCTCGACATGGGCGTGGAGTTCCAGGCCTGTCAGATGACCATCGACCTGATGGACTACGACGAGGACAACTTCTACGACGGCGTCACCACGGGCGTCGGCGCCGCCACCGCGCTTCAGGACATGGCCGAGGCGGACATCCAACTGCTCGTCTGACCGCCGCGGAACGAGCCCCCGGTTCTGTTTTGCCCGCGCCGTCGCCGGCGTCGTCGCTCCAGACACCCTCGATACAACGCAAAAACAAGTAGTGACCACGACCGACTCCGCCCGCTCGCGCCGCGGAACGGCGCGTCGCCCCCGCTAGCGCGATCCCTCGCTCCGCTCGCGCCCGGCGCGCTCGCGGCCGATCGCGCCCGCCACCGCCAGCAGGTAGCCCAGCCCGTACTGGACGTCCGGGTCGCGCACCCCGCGGATCAGCCCGACGGCCCCGACCCGATCCGGCGGGTCGCGCTCCGCCTCGCCGACCCCCTTCAGCAGCGTCTCGACGCCCTCGCGGGTGTCGTCGTCGGCCGCGGTCTGCGCCACCTCGCCGAGCGCGGCGCCGGTCCCGGCCAGCGACGCGACCATCTCGTCGTCGAGGGCCGCGGTCGCCAGCGACCCGACCTCCGCGACCTCGGCCAGCTCGTCGAGCGTGCCGCTCCGCTGGAGCGTGAGCAGCGTGTCGAGCGCCTCCCGCAGCTCGTCGCCGTTCTCGCCGACCGCCTCGGCCAGCGCCACGGTCTCGTCGGTCGCCAGGCCGTCGGCGGACTCCGCGAGCGTCGACCCCGTGGCCGAGAGCTCGCGGACCATCTCGTCTGAGAGCGCGCCCTCGCCCAGCGAGAGCACGTCCAACAGCTCGTTGACCGCGTCGAGCCGCTCGACGAGCTCGGCGACCGCCTCCGGGTTCTCCGCGATGGCCGCTTCGAGGTCGTCCGGCTCGGGTTCGTGCGTCTCGGACATGGTCAGAGCAACCCTCGCGCGGTGAGCCAGTAGGACTCGTTGTACGCCAGCTTCGACCAGTGGAGCTTCTCCGAGGGCGGCGCGGGCGACGGCGGGCGCTCGTAGTCGAACTCGACGAACGAGGCAGCGTCCATCCCGGTCTCGATGAAGCACAGGGTCTTCCCGTCGTACGTCGCCGTCGCGGGGCGGCCTCGGACCTCGCTGGCGAGGCGCTGGCCGACGACGCCGGCCTGGTAGTGCGCGACGCTGCCCGCGTTCGGGACGCCCGTGTCGGCGGTGTCGCCGAGCGCGTAGACGTTGTCCGCGGCCGCCGCCTCCAGCGTGTGCTTGTCCACGTCGACCCAGCCGTCGTCGCCGAGGCCGGCCTCCTCGATCAGGTCGACGCCGCCGTGAGGCGGAATCGAGACGAGGAGGTCGTAGTCGAGCTCGGTCCCCTCCATCGACGTGATGGTCTCCGCGTCGGGGTCGACAGACTCGGCGTTGAAGAACGTCTCCACGTTGATGTCCCGGTCCTCCATGATGGGACGGGCCCACTCGGCGATGTGGGGATTCCCGTGAACGCGCTGGATCGGGTACGTGTAGGTGACCTCGACGTCCTCGCGCAGGCCGCGCTCGCGGAACCAGTCGTCGGTCATGAAGACGAACTCCAGCGGCGCCGCGGGACACATGTGGGGCGTCCCGATGACGCTCAAGACGAGCTCGCCCTCGGTGAACTCCAGCAGCTCCTCTCGAAGGGCCGTCGCGCCCGACTCGCTGTAGTAGTCGTGTCCGCCCTCGACGAGCCCGGGGATCTGCTCGGGCTCCAGCGTCGACCCGGTCGCCAGCACGAGGTGGTCGTACTCCATCGACGGCTCGGTACCGTCGAACCGGAGCGTCTGCGAATCCGTGTCGATCTCGGACACGCGGTCGATCCGGAGGTCGACCGCGTCGTCGACCAGCTCGTCGAGCGCGCGGCGACCGTCCGCCGGTTCGCGCTTGCCGAACGGCACGTACAGCCAGACCGGCTTGTACACGTGGTCGGGGCCGTCGTTGATCAGAGTGACCTCCACGTCGCCGGCGTCGAGCTCCGGACCGAGCCGGTCGGCGAGGTCGTTGGCGAGCACCGATCCGCCGGTCCCGCCGCCCACGATGACGATGCGTTCGGTCATGCTTTCTCCACGTAGAACGCGTTGTGCTCGTCGAGCTCTTCGACGGCGAGCAGTTCGTTGCCAGCCTCATCGGCCCACTCGGGAACGTCGGTGAGCGACCCGTCGCTGTCGCTCAGGAGCCGGACCACGTCGCCCGACTCCGCGCTCCGGATCGCTCCGATGAGGTCCATCAGGGGGCCGGGGCACGCTGCGCCTCTGGCGTCGACGGTTTCTTCGGGTTCGATGTCGGTCATGGGGGTCTCACACCAGACAGTTACGCGCGTGGCGTATTAGTCTTGTGCGCTCATTCCACAATCTAAAAATCCTCGTGTTCGGCGCGGATCGGTCAGCGTCGGCGGCAGTCGGGGTGTCGCTGACGGTTGGGGCGTCGGCGGCGCTACCGGTCGAACACGACCGCGTAGTGGTACGGCGGCAGATCGACCCGCCGGTCGAGTTCGAACGGCGCCGCCCCCCGGACGGCCTCCGCCGTTTCCTCGGGGTCCATCCGGAGCCCCGTCGGCGGTCCCCGGGGCTCCCCCCCGACGGTCGTCGCTTCGCGCGGCCGGTCGTGCCAGTTGACGACGACCAGGCTGCCGCCGGGCGCGACCGCTCGGAACGTCTCCTCGACGAACTCGGTGCGGTCGTCGACGCCGTGGAAGGTGTTCGCCACGACGAGCACGTCGACCGGCTCCGGGAGGACACCGGTCAGGTCCCGGGCGTCGCCGTGGACCGGGACGACGTTCCCGATCGCCTGTCGCCCGGCGAGCGCGTCGAGCTCGTCGAGCAGCGCCTCGTCCAAGTCGACGGCGTACACGGGCGCGGGCTCGGTGATGCGGGCGGCCGGGAGCGCGAAGTAGCCGCTCCCGCAGCCGACCTCGGCCACCGACAGGCCGGGCTCGACCCCGAGCTGCCGGAGCGTCGCGCCCGGCGTCGGCCAGAGCTTCCCCCACCAGTCCCAGTCGGGCTGGCCGGTGTTCTGGAACCGCTCCATCGTCAGCGGGGGTCCGACGCGCCGGCTCCCGTTCCGTCCGCCGGAAGGCGGCGTCCGTCGCTCCCGCCGCCCGCGAACCCGTATCCGCCGCTCACGGACCCGTCGTCGGCCCCCCGAGGCGGCTCGCTCGTCGCATCGGTCTTGTCCTTCATACCCATACGTGAACCAGTCCGCTATCTAAGTCTTTCTCGACCGTCGCCGATCGGCGTGCCCGAGTCGCCCCGCTCGTCCGCGGGCAGCTAGTCGACCCGAGAGCGCCACGCGGCGGGGAGCCGGGCGTAGACCACCGCGTTGTCGACGAGCGCGTCGACCGGGACGTACTCGTCGGGGGCGTGGAGCGTGTCGGTCCCGAGGGCGAACTCGACGGTCGATATCCCGGCGTTCCGGAGCTTCTTGGCGTCGCCGCCGCCCGTGGCGCTCCGACGGAAGACGCGGTCCCCGGTGACCGCCGCCGCCGTCGACGCGACGGCGTCGACCAGCGGGCTGGCGGGGTCCTCTGTGGTGCCGACGCTCCAGGAAACGTCGGCGACCGTGATTCCCTCGCAGCCGGCGACGCAGTCGCGGATGGCCGCGAGCACGTCGGGCGTGTGGACGCCCGCCGTCAGCCGCACGTCGACCTCGGCGCGGGCGGACCCCGGGACGGCGTTCACCGCGTCGCCGCCCTCGAGGACGCCGAGGTTGATCGACGGGTACCGGAATAGGTCCTGAGCGGCCGCCTCGCCCATCGACGGGGCGTAGTACTCGACCGACTCCTCGACGATCGGCTCCATCTCGGCGTCGATCTCCAGCCGCTCGGCGCCGAACCGCTCGCGTATCGTCTCGACGGCGCCGTAGAGCCGGTCGACCGCGTTGACCCCGAGCATCGGTCGAGAGCCGTGCGCCGCCTCGCCGGCGGCTTCGAGCGTCAGCCAGATGCTCCCCCGGTCCGCGACCGTGACGGAGCGGCGACCCTCCTCGCAGGTCGGCTCGCCGATCACGCACGCGTTCGCGTCGAGCGCTCTGGCATCGAGCAGCGCCGGGAGCCCCGCGTCGCCGCCGACCTCCTCGTCGCTCACGAAGGCGAACAGGAGGTCGACGGGCGGCTCCGCGTCGGTCGCGACGACGGCCCGGAGCGCGAACAGCAGCGACGCCACGGCGCCCTTCATGTCGGTCGCGCCCCGGCCGTAGACGCGGCCGTCGGCGCGTTCGCCGAGCGGGTCGCGCGTCCACGCGCCGGCGTCGAACGGCACGGTGTCGAGGTGTCCGTTGTACAGCAGCGTTCGGTCGGACGCGCCGTCGACCCGGACGAGCAGGTTCGGCTTCGCCGGGTCGACGGCGAACCGCTCGAACTCGACCGGAAGTGGGTCGAGGAACCGCTCGATCGCCGCGACGATCTCGCGCGTATCGCCGGGCGGGTTCGACGTGTCGACCGCGAGCAGATCGAGGGCCAGCGAGACCAGCTCCTCCCGGTTGGCTCGCACGTACTCGGCGGGAGCGTCGTCCGGGTCCGTCGGCGGCCGGGTCGCTCCCGTGTCTTCGGCCATGCCATCCCCTTCGATCCCCAACGATTTATTTATTTTGTATATTTCGCACAATACTAATCGGCGAGCGTCGCGGTCGCCCGCGCGTCACGGTCCGGGCTGGAGCGACCGATCCCCGCGCTCGTCCGCCTCGCCGCCGTACCGGTCCTCGAACTCTTGGATGAGCTGACCGACGGTCGCGTACCAGCTGTTGAGCAGCTGCTGCATCTCGCGAGCGGCCTCCTCGGGCGTTCGCGGCCGGTAGACGTAGTAGTACCCGCCCTGATCGTAGTTCTCCTGTCGCTGGACGACGACGCCGGCGTCCACGAGCCGCGAGATCGACCGGTACGCCGTCGACCGCTCACACTCCAGCCGGTCCGCCACGTCGTCGACGGTGAGCCCTTCGTTCACTCCTTGGAGCGCCTGAAACACCGCCTGATCCCGCTCGTTGAGCCCGTGAATACACTCGAGGAGGTCGATACACCCCAAGTCCCGTTCGAGGTCGTCACGCACTGACGCGGTCATCGTATCGGACAATAGGGCGACAGAGTGGGTTAAAGTTGTTCCTAATTAGTACAATACTACTATAGTCGAGTCGGCGACAGTCCGGTTCAGTTCACGGCTGCTCCGCTCTCTCGGTAGGACATCCGAAGAGCCTTTGTTACGTAGGCCCAAGACGATACACGAATGACGCTTCCGATCGACCCGACGCAGATCGACCCGGACGACATCGGCGAAGAGCAGGCCACCCTCGAGATGGGCCACGAGGAGGCGATCGAACACGTCCGCGAGGTGTTCACCGACGCCGGATTCGGCGTCCCGGTCGAGTTCTCGCCGTCCGAGATGCTCAACGAGAAGGTCGACGCGGGTCGCGACCCCTACTACGTGCTCGGCGCGTGTAACCCGGCTGTCGCCGACCGGGCGCTCGACGCGACCGACAACAAGCTCGGCGCGCTCATGCCGTGTAACGTCGTCGTCTGGGAGGAAGCGCCCGGGACGCAGCGCGTCTATCACGTCTCTATCATGCGTCTCGCTCGCCTCGCGGGCATGGCGCCCGACGACGACGAGATGGCCGGCATCATCGCCGACACCGGCGAGATGGTCGACGAGGCGTTCGAGAACCTCTGACCACGCTCTGACACAGCCGTCCCTACGGCGTCGCCGGCGATCTGCTCGGCGGCACTCGCCGTCGGCGACGATCGGATCGGCGCGGTCTGCGCTCGGATCGGTGCGGCCGGCGCTTCGACCGACACGGACGTGACCCGGTTCCGTTCGCCTCGCCTCCGTGTCGATCCCGCTCGTCGCGATTCCACACCTACTTATCCGCGACCGCCGACGGGCCGATATGGACCTCGCCGATTCGCGCGTCCTCGTCACCGGCGGCGCCGGTCTCGTCGGAAGCCACCTCGCGGCCGACCTGCTCGACCGCGGCGCGACCGTCCGCGTCGCCGACGACCTCTCGAAGGGGACCCGCGACCGCGTCCCCGAGGGCGCGGCGTTCGTCGAAGCGGACATGACCGACCCCGACGACGTGGCGCGCGTCGTCACCGACGACCTCGATGTCGTCTTCCACTTCGCGGCGTACACCGACACGAACTACGACGACGACCGCGCGCTGTTCGAGGAGAACACCGAGATGACGTACAACGTCTTGGAGCGCATGCGCGAGGTCGGCGTCGACCGCTTCGCGTTCACCTCCTCCTCGACGGTGTACGGCGAGGCGCCGCGACCGACCCCCGAGGACTACGCCCCCCTCGAACCGATCTCGATGTACGGCTCCGCGAAGCTCGCGGACGAGGCGCTGATATCGACGTTCGCGCACTCCTACGGCGTCCGGTCGTGGGTGTTCCGGTTCGCGAACATCGTCGGCCCGCGCCAGCGCGGCAACGTGATCCCCGACTTCATCGAGAAGTTAGCCGAGGATCCGACCGAACTGGAGATCCTCGGCGACGGCCGGCAGGAGAAGTCGTACATGCACGTCTCGGAGTGTGTCGACGCCATCCGGCACGTGGTCGAGAACGCAGACGCCGCGTACAACGTCTACAACCTCGGGACGCGGACGACGACCTCCGTCACCGACATCGCCGACATCGTGAGCGAGGAGCTCGGCGTCGACCCGGAGTACGCCTACACCGGCGGCGACCGCGGCTGGACCGGCGACGTACCGAAGATGCGGCTGTCGATCGAGAAGCTCGCCGCCCTCGGGTGGGAGCCGTCGGTCGAGAGCGACGCGGCGGTTCGGCGCAGTGCGCGCGAGCTGATCGACGAGATCGTGGAGTAGCGCGATCCCCTCCGACGAACTCCGCCGGTCGGGTGCGGACCGCGGAGGCACTTCAGTCCCGCCGCAGGCGAACCGAAGGGGGTCCCGAACGCCGACCGGATCGCTCGACTGCCGAAACTGTCCCGATAACCGACCGGAGGCGGCGGCGTCAACGGAGCGATACGGACGGCTGTTGCGCACAACCCGGTGGGTTTCCCGTGGCGGTGTCGCTCGCGGTTCGATCCGCGTCTCCGCCCGCCGCGCCGCTTCGGAAGGGCCTTTTAACCCGCCCGTCGAACGGACGGTATGTTCCGGCAGTTCCGGTCGGAGGTCGAGGCGGCGCTCGCGGACGCGCTCGACTCGCTCGCCCTCCCGACCGACGACCTCGGCATCGAACGCCCGCCCGACGACATGGACGCGACGCTCGCCTCCAGCGTCGCCTTCCGACTCGCGGGCGAGGTCGGCGACGCGCCGCCGAACGTCGCGGCGACTGTCGCCGAGGCGGTGTCGGTCGGGAACGCGGACTACGTCGCGAGCGTCGACACCGCGGGGCCGTACGTCAACTTCCACGCGAACGAGCGCTACCTCGCCGACACGCTCGACGCGGCCGCGGTCGACGCCGACTACGGCGCGCTCCCCGACCGCGACACGAGCGTCGTGGTCGAACACACCAGCGCGAACCCGACCGGCCCCGTCCACGTCGGCCGCGCGCGCAACCCCATCGTCGGCGACGCGGTCGCGAACCTCCTCGCGTACGCCGGCTACGACGTGGACCGCCACTACTACGTCAACGACGCGGGCCGGCAGATGGCGGTGTTCACCTGGGCGTACGAGCGGTTCGACGAGTCGGACCTCGACGCGGAGCCCGCCCGCGACCGCGCCGAGTACGACCTCGTGCGCTACTACCGGAAGGGGAACGCCTTCTTAGAGGAGGCGGACGACGACGCGGTCGAGGCCGCGGAGGCGGAGATCCAGTCGATCCTCCAGGGGCTCGAGGCGGGCGACGAGGAGACGTACGAGCGCGTCGGCGAGGTCGTCGACGCCGTCCTCGGTGGAATGAAGGCGTGCCTCGGCCGCCTCCCCGCGGAGTTCGACGAGTTCGTCAAGGAGACGCGGTTCATGCGCGACGGATCCACCGACGACATCGCGGGCCGGCTGAAAGAGACCGACCACGCCGTCTACGAGGAGGACGCCTGGCAGCTGGAGCTCGACGAGTGGGGGATCGACAAGAACCTCGTCTTCCTCCGCTCGGACGACACGAGCCTCTACACGACCCGCGACCTGGCGCACCACGAGTGGAAGTTCGCGAACTACGACCGCGCCGTCACCGTCCTCGGCGAGGACCACAAGCTCCAGGCCGACCAGCTCGACGCGACCCTCGAACTGCTCGGCAACGACACCGACCGCCTCGGCCACGTCATCTACTCGTACGTCAACCTGCCCGAGGGGAAGATGTCGACCCGGCGGGGGACCGGCGTGATGCTCGACGACCTGCTGGACGAGGCGATCGACCGCGCTCGCGACGCCGTCGAGTCGCGCATGGACGACCGCATCCGCGACGACGACCTCACCGACGAGGACGTCGAGCGCATCGCCCACCAGGTCGGGATCGGCGCGGTCCGGTACGACATCGTCTCCAAACAGCCCGCGAAGGCGATCACCTTCGAGTGGGAGGACGCGCTCGACTTCGAGGCGCAGTCGGCGCCGTTCGTCCAGTACGTCCACGCGCGCTGCGCCGGCATCCTCGGAGAGGCGGCCGCCGCCGGGATCGACGTGCCGGGCGTGACGGCGGACGCCGACGGCGAGGTCGACCCCGACGCCTTGGACGTCGACGCGGGCGCGCTCGAAACCGACGCGGCCCGCGAGCTCCTCCGCGAGGTCGCGCGCTTCCCCGCCGCAATCGAGGCCGCCGCGGACGACTTGGAGCCGCACACGATCGCGACGTTCACCCGCGAGTTCGCGGACGCGTACAACGCCTTCTACCGCGAGTGCCCCGTCGTGACCGCCGAGACCGAGGCCCTGCGGGACGCCCGGCTCGCGCTCGTCGCGGCCGCGAAGCACACGATGGCGAACGCGCTCGACGTGCTGGGCGTCGAGGCGCCGGAGTCGATGTAAATCGAGGGTATCCCGCCCTCCGTCGCCCGGAGCGGGGCTCCGAGCGATCCACCGCCAAACGCGGCCGAGACGGACGCTTCCGCCCGTATCGACAGGTCAAAGATTACTTACACGCACGCGACCGTATTCGGAGTAATGAGTAGCGACGCACAGGAGGCGAACGCGGACCGCCGGAAGTACGAGTTCCGCAAGGTCATCGAGGAACTCAAGGAGTACGAGGGCTCCGGCACCCAGCTCGTCACCATCTACATCCCCGAGGACAGGCAGATCTCCGACGTGGTGGCGCACGTCACCCAAGAGCACAGCGAGGCGTCCAACATCAAGTCCAAGCAGACGCGGACGGCCGTTCAGGACGCGTTGACGTCGATCAAGGACCGGCTGCGCTACTACGACACCTTCCCGCCGGACAACGGGATCGTGATATTCTCGGGCGCCATCGACAGCGGCGGCGGCCAGACCGACATGGTCACCCGGACGCTGGAGTCGCCCCCGCAGCCCGTCGAGTCGTTCCGCTACCACTGCGACTCGGAGTTCCTCACCGAGCCGCTCGAACACATGCTCGAGGACTCCGGGCTGTTCGGGCTCATCGTCTTGGACCGCCGCGAGGCGAACGTCGGCTGGCTGAAGGGGAAACGCGTCGAGGCGGTCAAGTCCGCCTCCTCGCTCGTCCCCGGCAAACAGCGGAAGGGGGGTCAGTCCGCACAGCGATTCGCCCGCCTGCGCCTCGAAGCGATCGACAACTTCTATCAGGAGGTCGCTGGGATGGCCAACGACCTGTTCGTCGACAAGCGCCACGAGCTCGACGGCATCCTCGTCGGCGGTCCCTCGCCGACCAAAGACGAGTTCCTCGACGGCGACTACCTCCACCACGAGCTTCAGGACAAGGTGCTCGGCAAGTTCGACGTGGCCTACACCGATGAGTCCGGCCTGAAAGACCTCGTCGACAACGCCAGCGAGGCGCTCGCCGACCAGGAGATCGTCGAGGACAAACGCAACATGGAAGAGTTCTTCGAGAAGCTCAACACCGGGCAGGAGGCGACCTACGGGTTCGAGCAGACCCGCCGCAACCTGATCATGGGATCGGTGGACCGCCTGCTCATCTCCGAGGACCTTCGCTCCGACGTCGTCGTCTACGAGTGCCCCGACGGCCACGAGGAGTACGAGGTTGTCGACGCCCGCCACTCGACGCCGGACCACGAATGTAGCGAGTGCGGCGAGGCGGCCGAGGTCGAGGAGCGAGAGGACGTCATCGAACACCTGATGGCCATCGCCGAACAGCGCGGGACGGACACGAAGTTCATCTCCACGGACTTCGAGAAGGGCGAACAGCTGCTCGACGCGTTCGGCGGCATCGCCGGTATCCTGCGGTACTCGACCGGAGTCTAAGGACCTCTGAAGAAGTTTCTGCGGCCGTTTTACTGCTGTTCCGGCTCGACCGGCCCCGGCGCGATCTCCAAACACGCGCAGGCGTCGGACTCCGGGTCGAAGCAGTCCGGACACTCCGGCTGCCGGTCGATGATCGTGTCGAGCCGCTCGGCGACCGTGTCGTCGATGACGGCCTCGAGCTCCCGGGCCTCGGCCTGATAGTCCTCGACCGCGAGGACGTTCGCGAGGAACCGCTCGATGATACAGTAGGTCTGGAGGGCGTCCCTGGCCCGGACGATGCCGTCGTCGGTCAGCTTGACGCCCTTGTACTTCTCGTGTTCGGCGAGCCCGCGCTCTTCGAGCTTGCCGATCATCTCGTTGGCGCTGGCCGGGCTGACGCCGAGCGCATCGGCGATCGACCCGGTCGAGGCGGGTCCGTCTTCGCTGTCCTGTACGACGTATATCGTCTTGAGGTACTGATCTGCGGTGTTCACGGCTGTCCTCCGTCGGCGCTCGTCGGCGACTCGTCTGTCCGGTTCATCGGCGCTCCATGACCTCCGTGACCTCGCGTACGCCCTCGGCCTCCTCGTCGCGGATCGCCGCCAGGGTCGCGATCAGCTCCTCGCGGTCGACCGAGAACGACCCGTCGGACCCCTCGATCGCCTCGATGAGGTCGTCGTAGAACTTGTACGCCGTCTCCTCGTTGCACAGCTGGTCGTACAGCACGTCGTCGAAGTCCTCCGGCCGCGTCCGCCCGTAGCGGGCGTCGACAAGCGACTCGATCTCGTCGAACGGGACGCTGTCGACGCCGAGCCCGTCGATGAGCGACTCCAGCCGCTCGCGGTGGTCCGCCGACTCCTCGGCCGCGTCCGCGAGGAGCGTCTCCACCTCTGCGTCGAGTTCGGCGTCCAACTGCTGGTAGTGGCGATGCGCTCGCGCTTCGACGACCTCCTCCAGCACGATTCCGATCTGGAGCAGCCGCGCGAGTTGGTCGTCGGAGGCGACCCGCTGGCTCACGCTCACCGCGACCACCCGAGACGGCACGATACGCGGGTTCGCATACGAACAACTCGGGCGTCGTCGGTCTTAAGCGGTTCCCCTCGCTCGCCGGTCGCTCCGGGACTCCGGGCAGGGCTGAAAAAATCCGTTCGGCGCCGGCGGCTTACTGGAGCCGCTCGAAGACGAGCTCCTCGACGTCGTCGCGGAACTCGTCGACCGCGATTTCCTCTAGGACGGGCACGAAGAAGCCCTCGACGAGCATGTTCCGGGCCGTCCGCGAGTCGATCGAGCGGCTCTCGAGGTAGAACAGGTCCTCGGCGTCGACCTGTCCGACCGTCGCGGAGTGGGACGCCTCGGTGTCGTGGTTGTGGATGATCAGCTTCGGCGACGCGTCGGCCTCGGCGTCGTCCGACAGCATCAGCGTGTTTTCGCGCTGGTAGCTGGAGGTGTTCCACGCGTCCTCGCCGACGTCCTGAACGCCCTCGTAGACGGAGCGCGCCACGTCGTCGAGCACGCCGCGGGTGACGAGGTCGGCGGTCGTCTGCTCCGCCTGGTGCCACACGCGGGCGTTGATGTCGAAGTGCTGGTCGTCCGTGCCGAAGAACGTCCCGACGATCTGGCTCTCGGAGCCGTCGCCCTCGAGCTCGGTTTCGATGTCGGAGCGGGTGAGCTTCGAGCCGAAGTTGCTCTCGATCCAGTCGACCGTCGCGTACGTGTCGGTCACGCCGCGCTTCAGCGAGTAGGTGTAGGCGTCGTCGTCGAGGTTCTGGAGCGAGCCGAACTGGACGTTCGAGTTCTCGCCCGCGACGACCTCGACGAGGTTCGAGAAGTACCGGTCGCCGCTCACGTCGGCGTCGCCCGACGTGATCGACTCGAGGATCGTCACCGACGACGACTCCTCGGCGACGACGAGCGTCTGGCTGAACAGCGAACGGGAGTTCATCTCCGCGCGCACCGTCACGTCCTCGACGTCGACGCCCTCGGGGACGTAGACGAACGTACCGGTGGTGAACAGCGCGACCGAAAGCGCCGTGAGATAGTTGTGTTCGGGGTCGAGGACGGAGCCGAAGTTCGCCTCGATGACGTCGCCGTACTCGGCGAGCGCCTCGGTGAACGGCAGCACGACGACTTCGTCGTCGCCCGCGGTCCGCTCGGTCTCGTCCGCCTGGTTCAGCGGGTCGACGAGCGACTCGAAGTCCAGCGCCTCGAGGTCGGTCCAGCGGCGGCCCGGCGTCTGGATGACGTCGGGCAGCTCCGCGGTCTCCAGCGCGGCCAGCGCGCTCAGACGGGTCTCCAAGAGCCACTCGGGCTCGTCGCGTTCGTCGGCGATGCGTCGTACCGTGTCCTCCGAGAGGCTCTCGATTGCTTGCGTGCTCATGTTATCCGAGCGAGCCCTCCATCTCGAGTTCGACGAGGCGGTTCAGCTCGACGGCGTACTCGATCGGCAGTTCCTCCGTGATCGGCTCGATGAACCCGGAGACGATCATCTGTTTGGCGTCGTCGTCGTCGAGCCCGCGCGACTGGAGGTAGAAGATGTCCTCGTCGCCGATCTTGCCGACGGTCGCCTCGTGGGCGACGTCGACCTTCGACTCGTTGATCTCCATGTACGGCATCGTGTCCGACGTCGACTCGTTGTCGAACATCAGCGCGTCGCACTCGACGGCCGTCGAGGAGTTTTCGGCGCCGTCCGCGATGTGGACGAGCCCGCGGTAGTTGGTGCGGCCGCCGTCCTTCGCGATCGACTTCGACTCGACGGTCGACTTGGTCTCGGGCGCGTTGTGGTACACCTTCGCGCCGGTGTCGATGTCCTGGCCCTCGCCCGCGAAGGCGATGGTGATGTGGTTGTCGGAGGCACCGCGGCCCTTCAGGATCGTCGAGGGGTACAGCATCGTCGCCTTCGAGCCCATCGAGCCGGAGATCCACTCCATGCGCCCGCCCTTCTCGGCGATGGCGCGCTTCGTGTTGAGGTTGTACGTGTTCTTCGACCAGTTCTGGACGGTCGAGTACTGGACGTGGGCGTCCTCGCCCACGAACACTTCGACGCCGCCCGAGTGGAGGTTGAACGCCGAGTACTTCGGCGCGGAACAGCCCTCGATGTAGTGGACCTCGGAGCCCTCCTCGGCGATGATGAGCGTGTGCTCGAACTGACCCATCCCCTCGGAGTTCATCCGGAAGTACGCCTGGACCGGCATCTCCACGGTGGTGTTTTCGGGGATGTAGACGAACGAGCCACCCGACCAGATGGCGCCGTGAAGCGCCGCGAACTTGTTGTCGCTCGGGGGGACGCACTTCGTCATGAAGTGCTCGCGGACGAGTTCTTCGTGCTCCTGGACGGCCTTGTCCATGTCACAGAAGATGACGCCCTTCTCCTCCCACCGCTCCTGCATGTTCTGGTAGACGATCTCGGACTCGTACTGCGCGCCGACGCCCGAGAGCGCGTTCTTCTCCGCCTCCGGGATGCCCAGCTTGTCGAACGTGTCCTGGATCTCCTCGGGGAGGTCTTCCCAGCTCTCGGCGCCGCCGCGGGCCTCGATGTCCGGGCGGATGTACGGTACGATCTCGTCGATGTCGATCTCGGAGAGGTCCGGCTGGCCGGGCCAGTCGGTCGGCATCGGCATCTCTTGGAACTGCTCGAGCGCGCGCAGGCGTCGCTCCAGCATCCACTCCGGTTCGTCCTTGTCCTCCGAGATGACGCGGACCGTCTCCTCGGTGAGACCCTTCTCGGTCTGGAAGGCGGACTTCTCCTCCTTCTTGAACTCGAAGCGAGCCTCGGTGTCTGTCTCCTTGAGGTCGTCCTGTTGTGAACTCATAGTGTATTGTTACTGATTCCCGTGTTTACGTGTGTCGCGTGCCCACATTCGGTTACGCCGCCTCGTAGGCGTCTTCGCGGACCCAGTCGTACCCCTCGTCCTCGAGCTTCTCGGCGAGCTCCGCGCCGCCGCTCTTGACGACTTCCCCGTCGAGCATGACGTGGACGTGGTCGGGCTCGACGTAGTCGAGGATGCGCTGGTAGTGCGTGATCTGGAGGACGCCCGTGCCCTGCTCGTCGCGGAGCGCGTTGATCCCCTTCGAGACGTCTTTCAGGCGGTCGATGTCGAGCCCCGAGTCGATCTCGTCGAGCACGGCGACGCTCGGCTCCAGCATCGCGGCCTGGAGGACCTCGTTCTGCTTCTTCTCGCCGCCGGAGAACCCGGCGTTGAGGTAGCGCTGCATGAACTTCTCGTCCATGTCGAGGAGCTCCATCTTCTCGGAGAGAATCTCCTGGAACTCGGCGACGCCGATCTCGCCGTCGTCGGCGGGGCCCTCCATCGGGGAGGTCTCGTACCCCTCGTCGTCGTCCTCGGCCTCGGCCTCGGCGGCCTCCTCCTCCTCGTCTTCGAACAGCTCCTCGCGCTCGTCCGCCTTCGCGTTGAGCGCCTGTCGGAGGAAGTTCGTCATCGTGACGCCCTCGATCTCCGCGGGGTACTGGAAGCCGAGGAAGATGCCGAGCGCGGCGCGCTCGTTCGGCTCCAGCTCCAGGAGCTCCCAGTGATAGTCCTCGTCATCGAGGTCGACGTCCACGTCGGCGACGTCGGCCTCGTCGAGGTGGAGCAGAATCTCACCGCCGGTGACCTCGTAGGCGGGGTGGCCGGCGATCACTTTCGCGAGCGTCGACTTCCCCGAGCCGTTCGGTCCCATCAGCGCGTGGATGTCACCCGACTCGACGGTCAGATCGACGCCGAGAAGGATGCGTTCGCCGCCCTCTTCCGCCACTCGTGCGTGAAGATCGTTGATTTCGAGAGTAGCCATATGTATTCTCGTGCCTCGTACATCGATGGTGGGGGTTGAGGGGGTTAATGGTTACGCATCTCCCCGTCAAAAATCGCATATCGACCAAGAAATTTTCTAGCAATCGAAAACTGCTTTCCAGAGAGCGCGTTCGCGCTCGTCGGCAGTCACATGAACGAGCCGAGTCCGGTCTGTTCTTGCCCCGTCTTCACCTCCTCCCACGACATCCCGAGCGCCTCGATCACGCGCTCTATCGGCCCCTTGAGCGTCTTGTCCAGCATCTTCTCCCAGTCGACCTCGAACTCCTCGGGCACCTGATCGGCGTACTCGAAGCAGATCACGTCCGGGTCGCGCTTGAACTCCCCGTACAGGGGGTCGCGCTGGGGGTCGAGCCCTTCCTCCTCCTCCATTCGCCTCCAGAAGCCCGGGTGGACCTTCTCGATGTACAGCCGCTTCGGCTTCGACCCGCTCCCGAAGTTCGTCCCGAGCATGCGGTTGGCGTACTTCGCGCCGCGGACCTGCGCGGTCGGCGTGTCGTAGGCGTCGAGCTGCTTGCCGATCCCGCCGGGGATCCCGATCTCGTCGAGGTCCACGTCGCCGTCGAGCACCCGCGCGATGACGCCTTCGAGGTACGACTTCACCTCCTCCATGTCCTCGTCGATGTCGTCGCCGGTGACGATCGTCTCGATGACGTTCTGTTGGACCTCCTTCGTGATCCCGGCGATGTCCGAGCGCTTGTACTCGAAGCCGGTGATGTCGATGTCGTCGACCTCTTTCCCCTCCTTCCAGACGATGTGGCCCGCGTACCGCTTCTTCTTGCCCGCCTGGAAGAAGCGCCGGTAGAGCTTCTCGAACTCGATCTCGAAGCGGTGCTCGTCGGCGTTGAGCTCGTCGCGCGCGAAGTCGTCGTAGCGCTCGTTGATGTGGTCCTCTATCTCGAAGGAGGTCTCGATCGCCTCCCGTTCCGACATGTCAGAAAGGGATAACATAACCGAGTCGGTGTCACCATAAGCTACCTGATAATTAAGCTCCTCTGCCGCCTCCTCCGTGAAGTCGATGACCTCGCGACCGGTCGCAGTAACGGCTGCCGCGCCCTCTTTGTCGTAGAGGCGGAACCGATCCCATCCCGTAACCCCATATAACGAGTTCATAATAACCTTGACAGCTCCCTGCTGCCGGTCGTACTGCTCGTACGGCTCGGTGCCCGGGTCGTGGTCGTTCCGGAGCGCCTTCTTCTCCTCGCGCTCGGAGAGCAGCTCGTCGACCATCTCGCGCATGATCCCGTCCGGCTCCTTCCGGAAGTGGGTCCCGTTGGGCGCGACGTACGTCTCGCCGCCGTACTCGTCGGGGTCGACCTTCGTCTCCGGGCCGGCGTTGATCGTCACCATACACATCGGGTAGAGGCTCTTCAGGTCCTGGACCGTCACCATCTCCTTGACGCCCGTGATCGGGTCGAAGACGGCCCCGCCCTCGAACTCCTCCGACTCCTGTTGGCCCTTCGTCGGGAGCGCGAACTTCCCGAACGCCTTGTGGAGGACGTACATGTCGACGGTGTCGCCCGGCGTCGGCGCGTCCTCGATCTTACAGCCGACGAAGGTGCGCACCTCGTCCCAGAACGCGATCACGTCCTGCTTGCGGTCGATCTCCACGCACAGCTCCACGTCGCGGATGCTGTACTCCAGTAAGCGCTCGGGGTCCTGCTCCCAGAGGTCGCCGATGTCGCCCGTGTAGCGCTCCTTACCGACGCCGAGCTCGCGCTCGCCGACCGCGTCGAGGCGGTACGACTCCAGCTCGGTGAACATCGTGCGTTTGTAGGCGTACAGCAGGTCGAAGACGACCCGCCCCTTCACGTCCGGGCCGCCCCAGCCGGAGCGCCACACCTCGCCAATCCGGGAGAGCCGGTCGACGTCGAGGTCGTACTCGCTCCCGTCGTCGAGCACCTCCAGCCGGTCGAGGACGTACGGCGCGTCGAAGTCCTCGAAGTTCCACCCGGTCAGGAGGTCCGGGTCGGTGTCGTCGATGTACTCGACGAACGCGTCGAGCATCGCGGCCTCCTCGTCGAACGTGCGGACCCTGAAGTCGACCTCCGCGCCGTCGCCGACGATCCCCTCGTACTCCGGGAGGTCTTCCGGCGGGGGAATCTCGGCCTCCGGCGCGTCGTACAGCCAGACGACGTACTCGTCCTCGTAGGAGTCGTGGCTGGTGAGACAGATGATCGGCTCCTCGCCGTCCTCGGGGAAGCCGCGGCGGTCGTCCACCTCGATATCGAAGGTGTTCACGCGCAGGTCGGCGTCGACCTCGGCCGGTTCGAGGTGCCCCTCGTGGACCTGAATCGTCTCTTCCCCGTCGTCGAGGCGTCGCTCCTCGACGCGGATGCCGCCGTTGATCCCGTTGTCGATCAGGAAGCGGTTCGGGAAGAGGATGTCCGCCTCGAAGCTGGTCGCGAAGTCGTCGCGGATGTTCCCCACGTCGCGCGGGGTACGGGTGACGATCCGGGTGAGCGGCTCGCCGCGGATGCTCTCGTAGGGCTCGCCGTCGGGGCCCGCCTCGCGCGTCCCGATCACCACGTCGTACTCCTCGACGGGGTCGCGGTCGAGGTCGGCCGTCGGGACGTAGAAGTACGGCTCGACGCCCAGCACGCGGAGGTGTTCGACCACGTCGTGGTCGGCGTCCTCGACGTGTTCCGCCGGTCGCCGGCCGAACACGTGGACGACCGGGTACTCGTCGCTGCCGTACCCCTCGACGGCGTAGTCGATCTGGGTGATCATCAGTTCGACGGTCCCCGTCGACTCCGGGAACTTCGCCTCGTCCACGTCGACCACGTCGTTCACGTGGCCCCGTCCGCCCCCGGCGACGACGGCCGCCTCCTGCGCGGCCAGCTCCTCCCGTTCGGTGTCCGTGTCGCCGTCGGCCTCGCCGTCCGCGTCCCCGGCCGACGAGAAGTCCGACAGCCCCGACTGAGTCATATCCGTCCTTCGGCGTCACCCGGCTAAAAAACACGGCTTTCGGGTGCGGCGAGGTATCCCGCCACGGAAAGGCATATATTGTGTGACTTCTTACCACGGCCCATGTCTTCGGATCCACGTTCCGGACCCCAGGCGGCTCGCCCGGCCGACTCCGACGCGGTCGACGCCGAGGTGGAGGTGTACGAGGACGACGGGAACGTGGTGCTTTTCGACGCGACGAACCCCCTCGCCTGGGTCGAAGCGAGCCGAACGGTGCGGCTCGCCGACGCGCTCTGACCGGCCCGCCGACCCCGCGCGCTCCGTCCGTCTCCTCCCGTAGCCGCGGCGTCGCCCGGACGGAACCCCTTTGCCCCGGCCCGGCGTAGGTGCGGGCGTGTTCAGCCTCGACGAGGACGACGAGGGCGAGATCTCCGTCGGCGAGAGCTCCGACGCCGAGCGGGAGATGACGCCCGACATCCCCAAAGCCCCGTCGGTGAAGACGTTCGACGACGGCGGTGACTTCGAGGGGGCGAGCGACGTCGACCAGGGGACCCTCCGCGCGTTCGTCGTCGCCGTCGTCTACGCCAACGCCGCCGTCCTCCTCGTCGCGCTCGGCCCCATGGTGTGGTTCTTCGAGGGGTGGTCGCGGGCCGGCCCGGCGCTGCTCGTCGCCGGTCTCCTCGCCGGGGTCCGAACGTACCAGACGTACCGGTCGTGGCGGCGCTCGCAGGGCGAGGCCGACGAGTCGGAGTCGGATCCCCCCGAAGAGGCCGATGACACTGATGCCGACTCCACCGCTGATCCCCCGGAAGCGTAATGTCCGACGGGGCGCTGGTTCGACCATGCAGACGGTCCGCGACGGCGACGGCGAGACGTACCTCCTCGTGAAGCGATCCGCCGAGTCGAGTCGCGTGCGCGACCCCGCGACCGGTGCGGAGCGGTACGTCGACAACGAGGAGCTCAGCGTCGTCGACGGCGAGTCGCCGCTCGCGACCGCCGCTTCGGGCGTGCCGGAGCCGGTCCGCCGGACGCTCGGGGCGGTCCGTGACGACCGCTCGCTCGGCCTGCTCGCGGTGGTCGCCGACGAGGGGCCGATCGCCGCGATCGACCTCCTCGACGCCGCCGACATGTGCGAGTCCGACCTTCACGGGACGCTCACGGAGTTCCGTGCGGCGGGACTGGTCGACGAGGCCGAGGTCGCGGGGCGACGCGGCTACGAGGCGACCCCGGTCGCGGCCGAGGCGCTGGGGCTGTTGCGGGACGGGTCGGCGGACGAGGGCGACGAGGTTGGTGAGGGCGACGGCGACTGATATCTCACATATAACCGCGATCTGCGGCCGGCTGCGGCTGTTCGCTTATAAATTGTTGATCTAGATCGACGGCGAACAGCTCAAAGCCCCGGCCGCGAGGCTGCCCATTTGAGCCCCACCCGACCGCGACCGCACGGCACCTCACGCCTCCCCAGCCTCGTCGGGCGCGTCCTTCGGGCTCCCTTCGGTCGCCCTCGGAGCGCCCGACTCCCTCGCGCGTGCTCCTCGCGGCCGCCGGTGGCGGCCGCTCGCAGGCACGCGCCGACGTGGAGGTGCGAGCCGTCGCCGCCGTCCCTCTCAGCGGCGGCGTCGCCGCGGGCTTCTACCGTTCCTGCCGCCGTCTGATATTTATAAAAGGACCCGGTGAAGCGGCGGTGACGCTCAGTCGTCCGCGAGCGACGCGACGTCGAGCTCCGCCGCGTCCTCCCGGCGGACGGTCGAGCGGTTCGAGCGCGGGTCCTTCTCGACGGTGACCAGCTCGTCGGCCGCGCCCACCAGCTCGTCGTCGTGGCTCACGATGACGATCTGGCGCACGCCGAACCCGCGCATCTCCTCGACCAGCCGGACGAGCCGCGAGACGTGCCCGGAGTCGAGGAACACCGTCGGCTCGTCGAGGATGAGCGGCGGCGTCGGCGCCGCGCCCTCGATCCCCTCCGAGAGCAGCCGGTAGATCGCGCAGCGCAGCGAGAGGTTGAAGAGGGCGCGCTCCCCGCCGGAGAGCTGCTCGGGGTCGAGCGGCTCGCCGTCCTTCTGGTAGACGGTGAGGACGTACTCGCCGTCGAGCTCGATGTGCGAGTAGGCGTCGTTCCCGTAGACGAGCTCGAACGTCTCGTTGAGCGTGCGCTCCAGCTCGGTGACGTTGCGCTGGCGGAGCTCCGCCCGCAGGTCGCCGTACATCGTCTCCAGCTCGCTCGTCTCTTCGTGGAGCGTCTCGAGCGCGTCCACCCGATCGCCGAGCGCTTCGCGCTCCTCCCGGAGCCCCTCTAGCTCGCGGATGTCGCCTTTCACTCCGCCGATCGCGTTCTGAAGCTCCTCTCTCCGCTCGTCGAGTCGCTCGAGCTCGCCGGCGACCCTCTCGAGGTACTCCACCGCCTCTTCCTTCCGCTCTTTCGCCGTCTCGACGGCGGACTCGTCGACGGCGTCGGCGAGCTCGTCGCGCCGCTCGCGCTTGTCCGCCAGTCGGTCGCGCCGCTCGTCGTTCACCTCCGCCAGGTTCTCGCGCTTCTCGCGGCGCCGCTCGATCTCGTCTTCGGCGTCCGCGATCGCCGACAGGCGCTCCTCGACCGCCGTCACCGCCTCACGGGCGTCCGCGACCGCCTCCAGATCGGCTTCGAGTTCCTCGACGCGCGCCGCGGCGGCCTCCGCCTCCTCGCGCTTCTCCGCGGCGACCTCACGCGTGTCCTCGGCCTCAGCGCGGAGCTCGGCGGCGCGCTCGCGTTTCTCCGCGGCCTGCTCGCGCTTCCGCTCCGCCGCCGCGCGCTTCTCCTCGGCGCGCTCTTCGAGGGTCGCGATCCGCTCGTCGATCTCGTCGAGTCTGTCCGCCGCGCTCGCGAGCTCGTCCAACTCCGCGACCTGCTCGTCGAGGTCGCCCTCGCGCTCGCGGGCGGCCTCCAGCTCGGATTCGAGCTCCGCCACTCGCTCGCGATCCTCGTCGATCCCGCTCGCGTGCGGCGAGTCCTCGACCGGCTGGCCGCACTCCGGGCACTTCCCGGCCGCGAGCAGCGCCTCCGCCTCCTCGACGCGCTCGCGGGCGTTCTTCAGCTCCGCCGACAGCTCGGCGATTCGCTCGCGGATTTCTCCCCGCTCGTCGCGCAGCGTCTCGCGCTCGTCGGCGACGCCGTCGCGGTCGACGTCGGCGGCCGCGAACCGTTCGCGGAGCTCCGCCGCCTCCTCGCGGAGCGTCTCGATCGACGACTCGCGCTCCGCCGCCTCCTCCGCCGCCGTCTCGGCCTCGTCGTCGAGGTCGTCGGCCTCGGACTCGATCTCCTCCGCGCGCTCGGTGCGGTCGTCGGCCTTCGCGGCGAGGTTCGTCGCTTGGTTCCGCAGCCCCTCGGCGTTCACCCGCGCGTCGTCGAGGTCCGTGCGGACCGATTCCTCACGGTCGTCGAGTTCCGCGCGCCGGTTCGCGACGGCCGCCTCGGTCGGCGCGTCGAGGCCGGCGTCGTCGAGTCGGTCGTCGATCGCGGCCTCGACCTCGGCGATCCGCTCGCGGGCCTCGCCGATCGCGTCGCGGTGGTCGTCGCGATCGCGCTCGGCCTCGCGGATCGCGGCCTCGATCTCGTCGATCTCGGCCTCGACCGACTCCAGCTTCTCCCGCTTTTCCGCGTGGGTCTCCAGCGTCTCCGCGGCCGCGTCGCGCGTCTCCTTCGCCTGCTCGCGCTGGGCCTCGTACCGGTCGATGTCGTCGGTGACGTCGCCGAGCTCGCCCTCAAGCTCGTTGAGCCGCGCGTGGAGGTCGCGGTCCTCCTTCGCGGCGATCTGCTCGTCGAGCTGGTCGAGCCGCCCGCGGCGGTTCTCCAGCACGTCCTCGACGCCGAGCCGGGCGTCACCGGCGCGCTCGCGGTACTCCTCCAGCTTCCCGAGCTGGAGGAGGTCGTCGATCGTGTCCTGCCGCTCCCGGGGCGTCGCGTTGATCAGCTTGTTCACCTCGCCCTGCCGGACGTACGCGCAGTTGACGAACGCCTCGGCGTCCATGCGCAGCAGTTCGGTGACGAACTCGCGGACGGCGCGCGCGCCGTCGCGGGCCACGTCGCTCCCGTCGGTCGACTCGAGCGTACACTTGTGGTCGATCCGACCGTCGTACGATTTGAGTCGCCGCTCGACCCGGTAGGAGACGCCGTCGTGGGTGAACCACAGTTCGACCTCCGTCTCCTCCTCGCCGTTCGTGATGACGTCTCCGAGGGTCCCGTCGAGCGCCTTCGACCCGTACAGCGCGAAGAAGCAGGCCTCAAGCAGCGACGACTTCCCGCTGCCGTTGAGCCCGTGGATCACGGTGACGCCCTCGGTCAGCCGCAGGTCGGCGTCGCCGTACGGCTTGAAGTTCGCGAGGCGGACGCGGTCGAACTTCACAGGTAGTCCTCCATGGAGACTTGGCCATCCGTCGACGCCGGGTCGGAGTCCTCGGGCTCCGCGGCCTCCGGCTCGGTGTTCGGCTCCGTCGGCTCCGACGCGTCGCCGTTCGGTTCGGCTCCGCCGCCGTCCCATTCGTCTCCGTCGGCGTCCGATTCGGCTCCGTCGCCGCCGGCCTCGACGGCGTCGAACGCGTCGAGATCACCGTCTCCGTCCAGCCGCTCCTCGACCCTGCGTTTCACCGTCTCGCGGACGTTCGCGTCGGAGACGGTGTCCTCGCGGACCGCGCGCTCCACGTCGCGCGCGGCGGTCGAGAGCGCCATCTCGTCGAGTCGGTCGCGGACCGCGTCCTCCGGGTCGGCGAAGCTCACGTCCACCTCGCCGTCGGCGTCGACCTCGCGTCGGTCGACGACGCGCGCGATGAGCGCGCCCTCGTCGGTCGCGAACTCCTCGACGGCAGCCGGCGTCACCGGGTCACCCTCCCCGGTGATCTCCACGTGGACGACCGCCTCCGCGAGGTCGAACTCGCGCACGCGCTCGCGGACCCGCGACTCGCCCTCGCCCTCGCGCAGTTCGACGGAGACGAAGACGAACGGGCGCGTGTCGAGCGCGCGGCGCCGGATCTCCACGCGGTCGTCGCCGCCCGCCGTGTCGGCGTCGAAGACGACGAGGTTGTAGCCGCGGCCCTCGCGTTCGCTCGCGCTCGCGCGCTCCGTCGACCCGGGGTACGTGACCCACGTGTCTGCGACCTCGGCGGTGTCCGGGGTGTGGTTGTCGCCGAGGAGCATCGCGTCGAAGGCGACGTTGCTCTCCGTCAGCACGGTCTCGGTGTCCCAGTCGGCGTAGCCGAACGGCTCGAAGAGACCGTGCGCGACCAAGGCGGCGTAGTCGGCGTCGTGGTCGGCGAAGGCGTAGTCGAGGTCGTCGCGCCGCGAGACGGGGACGTGGTCGAGGCCGTAGAAGGCGGTGTCGCCCACGACGACCGGCTCGTCGCCGAGCCGGGTGGCGAGCCCCAGCCGCTCGAAGAGGTCGAGCCACTGGCCGCCCCGCGTCGACTCGTGGTTACCGACGACCGCGAGGAGGGGGATTCCGGCGTCGTCGAGCCGACGGAGGACGGAAATCGTCCCCATCAGGTCTTGGAGGTCGGGCCGGCGGTCGTGGAAGAGGTCGCCCGCGTGGACGACCGCGTCGACGCCGCCGTCGACCGCGTCGTCGACCACGGCCTCGAAGGCGTCGAGGAAGTCCTGGCGTCTGACAGGCGAGTGGTACTGCGAGTACCCGATGTGGGTGTCGCCGGTGTGGATCACCCGTGTCATCTGTCCGCGTCTTGGCCGGTGTCCGGCTTAGGGATTCCGGGGCCGGAGCGGAAGTGATCGCGCTCGGCGCCGCCGTCTCGGTCGCCGATGCTGTCTCGGTCGGCGTCGCTCCCGGCGTTCGCCTCGCGGCCGTTTCCGGGGGCGTCGCCCGCCGCCGCCCGCCGGAACGACCGGTACGCGGCGAGCGCGTCGTGCCCCCGCTCGACGGCGGCGTCGTCGTCCGCGCGGTCCGCGGCGTCAATCGCTTCCGCCAGCCCGTCGAGCCCGATCGCGTCGACGAATCCGGCCGCGCGCCGGAGGTCGGATCGCGCGGCGTCCGCCTCGTCGATCACGGCGACGTACGGACATCTCGCGGTGTCGGTTCGAGTCGCGAGCGCGGCCAGCGCGCGCTTGACGGCGGTAGTCGAGACCACGGGACGACTGCCGCGGTATCGCCGATAAATCGTCGCACGCGGGCGGTCCGGGCGTCAGCGTCGGCGGCGGATCGGGCGGTCCGCGCTCAGATACCCAGCGAGTACAGCCGCTTGCGGGCGTCAGTGAAGGAGAACCGCGAGTCGACGACGTCCTCCTCCTCGAGCCGCGACAGCGCGTACCGGACCGTCCGGGGCGGGAGCAGCGTCTCCTCGGCCAGTTCGCTCTGCGTCAGCGTGTCGTTGTAGTCTAACACCTTCGCGACCAGCTTGGCGCTCGGGGGCAGGTCGCGAACGGCCGCCCAGCGGTCCGCGGTCCCGTCGTCGGCGGTGACGGCGTCGGTCGTGCTCATTCGTATACCGATCCTTGGCATGCCGGATAATAATATTTACTATCCATTTTGATTACTACTGGGAATTATTTCCCGTCAAACCTGCGAATCAGCGTAGACCCGGACCGCCGTCGTTCGGTGGTTCGCCGGCGGTACGGCCGCCATCGTGCCCCCACCCGAAGCCTCTTATCCGCGAGACCCTTTAATAAACACAATGAGCGATACGGTCGACGACGTCGACATGCCTTACGAGGGCTCGGCGTCGAAACAAGAGAAGATCGACTCCTTACAGGAGCGGCTCGACGTCCTCGAGTCGCAAAACGAGGAGATGCGCGACAAGCTCCTCGACGCCAACGCGGAGAACAACAAGTACCAGCAGAAGCTCGAGCGGCTCACTCACGAGAACAAGAAGCTGAAGCAGTCCCCGCTGTTCGTGGCGACGGTCCAAGAGATAACGCCCGACGGCGCCGTGATCAAACAGCACGGGAACAACCAGGAGGCGCTCACCGAGATCACCGACGAGCTGCGCGAGCAGCTCGACCCCGACGACCGCGTCGCGGTCAACAACTCGCTTTCGGTGGTCAAGAAGCTGGAGAAGGAGACCGACGTCCGCGCCCGCGTGATGCAGGTCGAACACTCCCCGGATGTCACCTACGCCGACATCGGCGGGCTCGAAGACCAGATGACGGAGGTCCGCGAGACGGTCGAGATGCCCCTCGAACACCCCGACATGTTCGAGGACGTGGGCATCACGCCCCCGAGCGGCGTGCTGCTGTACGGCCCGCCGGGCACCGGAAAGACGATGCTCGCGAAGGCGGTCGCCAACGAGACGGACGCGACGTTCATCAAGATGGCCGGCTCCGAGCTGGTACACAAGTTCATCGGCGAGGGCGCGAAGCTGGTCCGGGACCTGTTCGAAGTCGCTCGCGAGAACCAGCCCGCCGTCCTCTTCATCGACGAAATCGACGCCATCGCCTCGAAGCGGACGGACTCGAAGACTTCGGGCGACGCTGAGGTCCAGCGCACGATGATGCAGCTACTCAGCGAGATGGACGGCTTCGACGAGCGCGGCGAGGTCCGCATCATCGCCGCCACCAACCGCTTCGACATGCTCGACCCCGCGATCCTCCGTCCCGGCCGCTTCGACCGGCTCATCGAGGTTCCCAAGCCGGAGACCGAGGGCCGCGAGATCATCTTCCAGATCCACACCCGCAACATGAACCTCGCCGACGGGGTCGACTTCGCGGAACTCGCCGAGCTGACACCGGACGCCTCCGGCGCCGACATCAAGGCGATCTGTACTGAGGCCGGGATGTTCGCTATCCGCGACGACCGCACGGAGGTCACGCTCGACGACTTCCTCGAGGCCCACGAGAAGCTCCGGCAGGACGAGGAGACGAACGCCGACGACTCGCTGGCGTTCGCCTGAGACCCGGACGACCACAGATCGAGACCCGCCGATCGCTGTTTTCACCTCTCGGTCGTTGACGAAAGCGCCCCGCTACAGCGCCGTGACGGCTAGGTACGGGACGACGAAGACCAGCAGGAACACCAGTCCGACCGCGATACCGTAGCCGGCGCCGACGCCGGCGAGCGCGAGCCACCCGTCGTCGAGCGCGTCAGCGATGTACATAGCGGAGGGATCGCCGCCCGGAACTTAAATCCGCACGCTCACGTCCGGCGTGGACGCCTCGCCCCGCCGGCCCGCCGCGTCGATCGCGGTCACACGTCCCCGGCCATCGCCCGGAACAGCCCGTCGGCGAGGGCGTCGCGGTCGACGGTCTTCGGCTCCTCCCCGGTGGGGTCGAGCTCCGGTTCGATTGTACCGCCGCCCATCCGGGAGTGCCCCCCACCGTTCCCGTTGTCGACGTCGTCCAGCACGGCCGCTATCGCGTTACCCATGTGGACCCGGTCGTCCCGCGAGCGTCCCGAGAGGTGGACGGTCTTGTCCCGCTCGCCGATCACCACGACCGCGCTGACTCCTTCCAGCTGGATGAGCTCGTCCGCGGCCTGCGGGATCGCGTCCACGTTGTTCACGCCGCCGACGTCCGCGACCGCGAACGACCCCTCGATGCGACGGCCAGCGATCGCCCGGGCCTTCACCTCCAGCACCTCCGCGTCGACCGCCGGGTTCGCGATCCGGTCGAGCCGGTCCTGATCGACGCCCGGATAGAGGTACGCGGCCGCCGCGAAGTCGGGCTCGCTGGCGCCGACGGTGAGGTGTTTCGTGTCGGCCAAGATACCGTACAACAGCCCGGTCGCCGTGTCCGTCGACAGCGTCAGGTCGCTCCCGGTCTCGCTCGCGTGTTTGTCCGGCGGGACGGGGACCGCGTCGTTGTCCTGAAAGTACTCGGCGACGACCGACGCGCTCGCGCCGTAGTCGGTCCGTACGTCGGTGAACGATCCACCGGCGCCGTCGCCGGGGTGGTGATCGACGACGGCCATCGGCAACACGCCGTCGGCGCCGGCAAACCCCCGCGGCTCGTTGTGGTCGACCAAGACGACCGATTCCGACGCGAGGTCGCTCACGTGTTCGATCGGCTCCAGTTCCAAGTCGAGGACCGTCCGGAACGCCCGGTTCTCCTGATGACGGATCTGACCGGGGTACTGGACGGTTGCGTCGACGTCCACCTGATCGGCGAGCGAGGCCACGCCGACCGCGGCCGACATCGCGTCGGGGTCCGGGTTCGGGTGCATCAACACCGTTATCTCGTCCTCGTCGGCCAGCAGCCGGCGGAACCTGACCCCAGGCGTCCGGCGGGCACGGAGCACGACGAGCCCCACGGCGACGACGATCAGGACGATGAGCGCCCCGGCGACGGCGATCTCCGGGTTCTCCCGGACCATTGCCTCCGCCTGCGAGAGTCGGTCGCCGACCGCGCTCATCGCTCGCATGCGTTGTGTCGAGTCACTCCCGACACATGAAGGTTCGTTACCGTTCTGACGGAGTGAAACCGACGGAACCGACCGCGGTCGGACGACGACGGGCCGAACCGGCCGCCGTCCGTCCGAGACGCGCTACTCGGTCCGCGTCCGGTACGCTCGCACCGCGTCGCGGTAGCCGGACCGGAACGTGGGATGAGCGAACTCGTAGCCGAGCTCGCGGAGCAGCGCGTTCGAACAGCGCTTGCTGGTTCGGATCCGGCGCTCCGCGGCCGCCGAGAGGTTCCCCGCCGCGATCCGCTCGTCCTTCGACAGCTTCTCCGGGCGCCGGACGCCGCAGGCGTCCGCGAGCCAGTCGGCGAACACGTGCTTGCCGACCGGCTCGTCGTCAACGACGAGGACGACGCGGTCGCGTGCGCGGTCCGTCTCCAGCAGATGTCGAATCGATCCCGCGGCGTCGTCGCGGTGGACCATGTTCAGGTAACCGGCCGTCACCGGGCCATCCACGTACCGATCCAGCCGGTAGCGTTCCGGCCCGTACAGCCCCGCGAACCGGACGACGGTCCCGTCGATCCCGGCGTCGGCCGCGCGCTCCGTCGCGATCCGCTCGGCCTCGGCGAGGACGCGGGTCTTCTCCGTGGTCGGGTCGACCGGCGTCTCCTCGTCGACCCACCCGCCGTCGTGGTCACCGTACACGCCCGTCGAGGAGGTGTACACGAGCCGGTCCGGCGGCGCGGCCCGCGAGCCGTACTCGTCGACGACGTTCGCCAAGCCGTCGACGTACACTTCCCGGGCCGCGTCGGCACCGCGGCCGCCGGAGCTGGCCGCGAAGACGACCGCGTCCGCGTCCGGTAGCGCCGAGAGCGACTCGGGATCGGTCGCGTCCGCCCGGACGGCCTCGACCCCGGAGCCGACCGCGTCGACCGCGTCGAGGCCGGCGTTTGACCGGCGGACACCGACGACCTCGTGGCTGCGGGCGTCGAGCTGTTCCGCCAGCGCCAGCCCGACGTAGCCGCAGCCGACGACGACGACTCTCATGGCTTCCGACGCTCGATGACCGCGAGTATCTCCGCGAGCTGGCCAAGAGTTAATCTGGTCCGCCCCTCCAGCGCCTGTTGGACCTCCTGCCCGGTGAGGTCGGCGTCGATCCGCGCGGCGATCGCGTCGACGTCGAGGACGGCGGTCGCCATCCCCATCAGGAGGTGATCGCGCACCTCCGCGACCATCGCGTCGGTGTCGCGCCCCGGCTCCGCCGCCGCGAGGACGGCCGCCGCGTCCGCGAGCGAGAGCGCCGCGACGTCCCCGTCGCGGACGGCGCTCGCGTCCGCTTCCGTCAGGCCGACCTCGCCGACGAGCCGGTCGCCGTCGACGCCCGACGCGGCCTCCGTGACCAGCGTCTCGAAGGCCGCGAGTAACTCCGCCGCCGCCGGTTCGTCCGCGTCGACGTCGGGCCCGCTTCCGCGGTCGTCAACGACCTCGTGGAACATACTCCCTCTGGGTCGCGCCGTCGCAAAACGCCTGCGGTCGGCCGCGTCCCGGCGCTTCGCCGCCCGCGTTCTCCCTCCCTCCCTCAATGCTCCGTACACTCGTCCCCCTCTCCGGGCGACGCGCTCAGCGATCCCGGACACGGCCAGCCGCCGGACGTCTCCTCGCGCGTCCCGTCGACGTCGCCGACGCCCGGCGGCCCGGCGGGGACCGCGACGACGACGACCGTCCGCGTCTCGAACGCGACCGGCTCCGTCGCGCCGAGCGCGACCGACTCGCCGTTCACATCGACGCTGACCTCGTCGGCTTCCCGGACGTACTCGAACGGGCGGTCGGGCGTCCCGACGTTCGCACGAAGCGCGAAGCGCGGGTACTCTCCGCGCACCTGAACGTTCCACGCGTTGACCGTCGCCACCCAGTACCCGGGGACCGGCGCGACGGGGAGTCCCGCGCCGACGCTCCGAACGGGCTTCGGCACCCGCTCGTCCGGCACCGACGCGACCGCCTTCCGGGCGCGGGACTCGATCTTCGACTCGA
The DNA here is from genome assembly GCF_005435095.1 of Halorubrum sp. CGM5_25_10-8B. Taxonomy (NCBI): domain Archaea; kingdom Methanobacteriati; phylum Methanobacteriota; class Halobacteria; order Halobacteriales; family Haloferacaceae; genus Halorubrum; species Halorubrum sp. CGM5_25_10-8B. The sequence continues at coordinate 167,114 of NZ_SGTY01000002.1, forward strand.
CTCTGTCTCGACGAATCGTCCGGGACGCCGTCGTCGTCGCGTCGACGAAGCGAGCCGGGACGCGGACCGCGTCCCGTCCCGCCGCCTTCCGCGTCTCCACCCGGAGGTGCGCCGCGAGGCCGAGCCGTTCGGCCCTCGACAGCGACCCGACCCGGGCCGCCTCGCTCGCGACGCGGTTCGGGTACTCGCCGTCGCCGACCGCGACGGCCCTGTCGCCGAGCGAATCGTACTCGGACGCGACGCTCTCCACGACCGCGTTCCGCTGCTCGCGCGAGAGGTCGGTCCGTTTCGCGAGCCGGCCTTGTAACGCGTCGTCGACGCGTCCCAGCGAGGCGTCAACCCGTCCGGCGAGCGCGTTTCGGTCGGCCCGTAGGTCGTCGTCGTCGGCCGCCGCGAGGGCCTCGTCGGCCGCGAGGAGCGATCGCCCGGCGACGCCGAGACGGACCGTGTCGTCGGTGCCGAGAATCCGGTCGGCGATCCCGCCGGAGACGTCGCTGTACGGGAGCGTGGCGTAGTTCACGTTTCGAGCCGCGAGCGGCCTCGTGGTCGTGCCGTCGACGCCTTCCACGCGCTCGCCGTCGACCGCGGTCCGCGGGAGATACCCCGGCGACCCCTCCGGAGCGAACGTGACGGCGCCGGCGGGCCCCTCGTCGCCGACCGCGTAGGTCCCCGGGTCGCGTGCGGCCTCGCGGCTGGCGATCACCTCGCCCACGGGCGGTCCACCGAACGCGTCGTTCACGCGGTCGAGAACTCCGTTAGACGCCGCCTTCCTGTCGTCCGACGCCGATTCGAGCTCCCCGATCACGGCGTCGAGATACGCGACGCGGGCGGCGACGCGCCCCCGGTCGACCGCGCCGTCGTACCGCCTCGGGGCGTCGCGTAGCGCGTCGCGCCGATCGCGCACGGCCGCGGCGAGATCGCCGTACGGCGTCGACTCGCCGACCGCGGCGTCGGCCATCGACGCCTCGGTCTCCAGGTCGCGGACGCGCTCCGACAGCGTCGAGATGTCCGCCGCGATCCGGTCTAGGTCGGCGCCCGATCGGTCGCCGTACACGACCGTCGACCGCCTCTCGTCGCCCCGTTCGACGGCGTCGCGAGCCATCCGATCGACGTCGCCCGCCGTCTCGACGTTCAGCTCTGCCCTCGCGGCCGCCGGCGTGTCGGCGAGGTCGGGCCCGGCAACGTCCCGGTCGGCGGCGCCGAACGTCGCCGTCGGCCCGTCGGGGGCGTCGTCGCGCGGCGCGTACGTCCCGGTCACCGACACGCGGACGCGGTACCGGTCCGTCGCCTCGTCGCTCGTCACGGCGCGGTCGACGCTCACGTCCTGTACCGTTCCGTTCGGTCCCCGTTCGACGACCCGTCGCTCCCACGTCGCTGTCGCGGCGCGCTCGACGACGACCTCCCGAGTCGCGCCGCCGAACGACACCGACTCGCCGGCCGACACCGTCTCGCCGTCGGTTCCCGTTCGGAGGTCGCTCCCGTCGGCGACGCGGACGCGCTCCGTCCGCGACGTGTCGACCCGCCGCCAGGGCTCTCCGAGCTGCGACCGGGGACGACCCGGGCTCACGGGACCGCCCTCGACGACCCGCGTCGCCTCCGTCTCTAGGGTCGCCTCGACTCGGTGGCTCGCCCGCACGATCGATTCGAGGTCGTCGTGGACGCGGGTCGCGGCGCGGTCGGCCGCGTGCCCGACCTCGACCGACGCCGTCTCGCTCGTCGGATCCGTGGCCGAGTCGAACGCCGCGTCCTCGCTCGTCGCCGCGTTCCCGTCCGAGGCCGTCCGCTCTCTCTCGGTCTCCGCCGTCGGCGTCGGCGCTCCGAGGACGGCGTCCGTCCAGGAGGCTTCGTCGACGCCGGTCGGCGACAGCAGGTCGGTCACACCGGTCCGGGCGGTCGCTCGCGCGACGCCGCCGCGGGCGTCGGGATCGCTCGTTCCGAACACGTCCCGCTGGACGCGGACGATCCCGGCGTTCGTCGACAGCTCCACGTGGCGGTTCGCGACCACGTTCTCGACCGGTGCGCCGGCGTACTGCCCGTACCCCCGGGCCCACGCCATCGCGTAGAGGCTGGCCGTGACCTGTCGCCCGAGTCCGGGCCCCTCGACCGGACCGCGGTTGAGTCGGCGCTCGAACCGCTCGGTCCGCTCGTGAGCGGCCAACGTCGGCACCGCGACGGTGACCGTTCGGGACCGCGTCCGGTTCACGACGGTTCGCCCGTTCCGGGTTGCGGTCGTCGCGACGCCCTCGAACGTCACTCGCGTCGCGGTCCCGTTGGCGACCCGCTCGACGCGGACCCGCTCGCGCGCGGCGACGAGGTCGCTCGGCGACTCGACGGCCGGTAGCGACGCGGTCGCCGTCACGGTGCCGATGTCGCTCTCGACGGCACCCAGCGCCTTCGATCCGGCGACCGCGAGTCGGATCCGGAACGCGTCCTCGAAGGCCGATCCCTCCCGGACGGCCTTGGCCGCCGCTCCCGGTCCACTCGGTGGCCGCGTCACCGGCTCCGCCGCCGCCTCGTGGGCGGCCTCCCGGGCCGCGCTCCTGAGCGCGGCGGTGGCGTCGGCGTCGACCCGCTCGACGGCGCGTTCGACGCGGCGGTCCTCGCCGACGAGCCCCTGCTCGGCGAGTCCGGCGGCGTACGCCGAACTCGTCACGAGCAGTAGCACGCCGACCAGCGCGAACGGGACTCGCGCCCGCTCGTCGACCGCGAACGTCCGGCTCCGTCGGCCGGAACCCGCCCGACGGGAGTCGCTGCCCTTCACGCTCACCACCTCCGAACGACGATCCGGACCGTAGCACCCGCTCCGCGTCGGTCCGATTCCCCACTGCCGTCGACTCCTGCCGGAAGCGGCTGTCTGACGACCGCGACCCCGACGGTGGCGTCTCGCGGCGGTTCCGGTCCGACGGCGACCACCCGTCGGGTCTCGTCCGCGGTCGATCCGGACGAGTCGGCCGCCGGTTCGGTCGTTCGAAACGCGCCAGGCGCCCGGTATCGCTCCGGCACCCCACCCACTCTCTCCGCCGTCCGCGTCGGCCCGTCGAGGGCAACGTCGACGCGCGTCCGCGGACCGATCCCGGTGTGAACCGCGTCGATCGCGCGGCGGTCGAACGCCGTTTTCGTGCCCCCGTCACCGACTCGTTCGGCGACCAGCGCGAGCAACTCCGCGCGCGTCGCGTGGATTCGTCGGGTGTCGTTCGGCGCGCCCTCGTCGGGATACGCCACGGTCTCGGTCTCGGTGACGAGCCGGTCGGCGGCGTCGGTCGCGGTCGGGCCGTCGGGGCCGCCGGCGTCGCTCGCGCCGAGCGCGACGACGCTCGCGGAGACGCAAAGCAGCAGCACGGTCACGTCGAGGACGGTGCTGGTCACCGCCACACCACCGCCCGGAGCGTTCCGCGGACGTTACGGCCCGGCGCCACGCGGACCGTCACCCGTCGCTCGGCGACCGCGACCGCTTCCGGGGCCCGGACTCCCGGCGGTCCCGGCGCGTCCGGCCCCGACGCGGCCAACCACCGCTCGCCGTCCGCCTCCAGTTCGATCGCGATCGCGGTCCCCGGCGCTTCGACCCGCCGCATCCGGTCCGAGTCGAGGACGCCGCCGACGGTGACCCTCCCCTCGACCCGGTCCAGTGCCGACTTCGCGGCCGACCGACGGTCGTCCGGCGCCGCGTCCGCGAAGGCGCCGGCGTATAGCCCCAACGCGAGTCCGACGACCACCACCGCGACGAGCGCGGCGATCGGCTCGACGGCGGCACGGTCGGCGGTCGGGAACGCCGCGCTCGGTCCGTTCCGAGTCGCCGACGCGCCGGATTCCGTGGAGTCACGCGACACGCGAGATCACCCGACCAGCGTGATCCGGACGTCACCGTAGTGTACGCGCCGGACCGTTATCCGCCTCGGTGCGGTCGTCCACCTCGCGTCCGCCGCTCGCGCACGCTCGGCGGCCGCCGCGAACGACGCCGGATCGTCGAACGCTGCGTCCGGAGGGGCGCCGTCGAGGACGCGCCGAAGCCGGGCGTCCGTCGCCGCGCCCGGCGTCACCCCCGCTGTCGGTCGGATGACCGGGGTGATCCGCGGGGCATCGAGCGTCGCCCGCGCCGTCCCTCGCTCGTCTCTAAGCGAGACGGATCCCTCCGCGAGCCGGAGTCTGTCCGCCGCGATACCGTGTTCCGCCGTCGCCGGGTACGACCCGTCCGCGACCGAATCGACGGTGCGCGCGACGCCGTCCGCGTCCGGCGGCGGCGACGCCGGGAACGCGGCGGCCACGCCGACGGCCGCGACGCTCACGACGGCCAAGCCGAGCCACGCGTACGTGGCGTCGAGGTGCGTCTCGAACATGGCGCGGCTGGCCGCGCTTTCATACATAAACGATCGGCCCCGAGCGTCACGGTCGATCGAGGGCCGACTGCCCCACCGATCGGGCTCAGAACAGGAGTCCGGCGCCGGCGAACGCGACGAGGAACGTGGCCGTCGCCGTCGGCAGCGCGATCCCGACCCGATAGGCCACCAACGTCCGATCGAACCCGCGCTCCAGTCCGGTCGCCAGCCCGGTGAGGAGGGCGGCGAGCAACAGCACGTACGTCCCCACGATCCGTCCGAGCACCGGCACCGACAGGGCAGCCGTTCCGCCGGTCCTCGCGCCGTCGCTCGCCGCCCCGCTCCCGCCAGCGGCCACTCCGCTCTCCGCGCCCAGTCCGCCTCCGCCGAACGCGTCGGCGCCCGCTGCTGCTCCGGCTCCCAGGCTCCCGACATCGGCGGCGTCGATCCCGGTCGCGAGCGCGACGGTCGCTCCACCCACGAGCGGCGCGAACACCGCCGCGGTGTTCGAGAGCGTCCCCGTCACGGTCGCGAGCTGGCGGCGCGCGTCGCGTTCGAGTTCCCGTAGCGACTCCAGCTGGTCGGCGAGCTCCAACAGGACGTCGCCGGCGGGACGCCCCTCCCGCGCGGCGACAGAGAGCAGCGCGATCGCCCCGCGAACCCGGGACGACGGCACGTCCGCGGCCGGCCCGCCCTGTCCGAGAAACGCCTCGCGGACGCCGACGCGCAGCGTGTCGCTCCGCCGACCGGCGCGCTCGAACACCTCGCCGGTCGCGCCGTCGAGCCGCTCGCCGGCGTTCGCGACCGCGGTCTCGACCGCGACCCCCTCCGCCACGTCTCCGCCGATCACGGTCATCGCGTCCGGCAGCCCCCGCTCGACGCCTCGGACCTCGGACAGCACCGCGCGGCGGGGTCGCGCGAGGACGAACAGCGTGCTCCCGACTCCGACGCCGACCCCCGCGACCGGCCACGCCCACGGCGCGACGACTCGCGCGGCGACGGCGGCCGCGGCCGCACCGAGGGCGCAGCCGACGACCAACGCGTGGCCGCGTCGGTCCGGCACGTCGGGATGGTCTCCGCCGATCTGCGGCGGCGGAAACGCCACCGGGCGACGGGAGAGCAGCCACGCCGAGGCGGCCACCAGCCCGCCCGGAAGCGCGATCAGGTACAGGCCGGCGACGAGTCCGGAACCCACCGCGACGCCGGCGGCGGCGCCCGCGGGAAGGAGCGCGATGAGTGCCAGCGGGAGCAGCACGCCGAACGCGTACAGCGCCGAGACCGGCCCGCGGACGGAGCCGACGAACGACGCGAGCCGATCGGTCGTCCCCGAAAGCGTCGCGTCGAGGGCGCGGTCGAGGCACCGCCCGCGGCGCTCCGGCGGCGCGGTCGCTGCGGTCCGGACCAGCGCGGCGGCGCGGTCTATCGCCGGGAACCACGGAGTCCACTCGCGAGCGAACGCTCGAAGGCCGCTCGTCGGCCCGTCCGCACAGCCCCGTTCGTGGCGGGAGAGAGCCGCGGCCAACGGTCCCTCTCCCGTCCGGCCGGCGAACCGCACCGCACGCTCCGTCGAGGGATCGAGCCGCATCCGCAACACGAGCCGCCCGACGAGCCCCGGCGCCGCGCCCAGCGCCCGCGTCCGCCGGAGCGACGCGAGCCACACCGGCGCCCGGTGGACCGCGTGTACGCCGCCGACGGCGGCGGCCAGTCCGGCCGGCGCGGCGACGACCGCGCCGGCAGCGAGCGCCGCGGCCGCGGCGACAACCGCCCCGACGACGACGCCGGCCCGGTACCCGATCGCCACGACGCGCTCCGCGGAAACGCCCCAGCCGAGAAACGCGACGGCCCGCCGCAGTTCTTTCGAGGCGGTCGCGTCGTCTTCTCCGTCGACACGAGCCGATCGCTCGGTCGGTTTCGACCGGTCCTCGTTCATGCGCCGCCTCCGTGCTTCACTCCTCCCTCGCGTGGTCGATCGGCCGGGGCTCCCACGTCTCCGCTCGGATCGCCGGATACGTCTCCCCTGACGTACCGCGCCGGCGAAACGCGTCCCGCCCGAACCGCCTCGCGGATCCGGTCGCTCCGCCGATCGATAACCTCCCGAACCGCCGCGTACGATTCGTTCGTCCCCCCGAGCGCCTCGACGAGTCGACTCTCACCGCGGTCGATCCGACCCGTGCCGACGAGTCCCCGTTCGGTCCGCTCGAACAGCGGATCGAAGCTCACGCCGCCGTCGCGGTCGCCGACCTCGACGATCGACTCCACGCGGTGGTCGTCGAGCACGGCGATCAGATCGGTCGCGGCGAACGACGAGCGGGGGACGCCGAGGTCGGTGACGACGCGTTCCTCCACCCCGGCCGAGTCTTCGCCGTGAATCGTCCCCAGCACCGTCTCGCCGGCGGCACCGACACGCATCGCCTCGTACAGCGCCTGCGCCTCCTCGCCGCGCACCTCGCCGACGCTTATCGCGCCGCCGCCCATCCGGAGCGCCGTCCGAACGGCGTCCGCCGGGGCGAGTTCGGCCCCGTCACCGACGCAGAGTCGCTGCGCGTCTCGCCCGGCGTCCGCGAGGGCGTCTACCGGGAGTTCCGGCGTGTCCTCGATTGCGATCGCCCTCGTTTCCGCGGGCAATTCCCACAGCAGTGAGCCGAGCGCGGTCGTCTTCCCGGCTGCCCGGCCGCCCGCGATAAGCCCCGCTACCCCGCGTTCGACGGCCACCGACAACAGCCCGGCCGCCGCGGGCGTGAGGGTGTCGACGGACACCAGTCGCGCGAGCGTCCACGCCTCCGGATCCCCGCGTCGGAACGTGAACGAGAGCCCGTCGCTGGCTGGGGCCGTGACCGCGGCGACCCTGACCCGACCGGTTTCGGACTCGATCGTCGCGTCGAGCGTCGGCGTGGCCCGCGAGAACGCCCGACCGCTCGACCGGCGGAGCCGCGACGCGAGCGTGGCGGCCCCTTCCGGGGGGAGCCGCACGTTCGTCCGGCACCGCTCCCCGTCGAGCACGACGCGGAGCGGGTTCTCCGCGACCGGTGCCGTCACCGTCGCGTCGCTCACTCTCTCGTCGGCGAAGACGTGTTCGAACACGCCGTAGCCGTGCGTGTGTCGGCGCAGGATCTCCGTCAGATCGGCGACCGGGTCGCCGTCTTCCGCCGCCGCCCGCACCGCTCGTCCGGGGGCCCTGTCGCCGCCGCGGGGGTCGTCGAGCAGCCGGTCTCGCGCCGCGGCCAGCGTCGCTACGGCGTCGGCGTCCAGATCGACCGTCGGCGGCGTGAGGTGGTACGTCCTGAGGGAGTCGTCGCCGTCGTAGAGCCGGACCGTTGCCCCGGTCGGCACCGTCCAGCGATCGACCAGCGTCGCACCCGGCGGCGGCGAGGCCGCGACTCGTGCGGTCGCGGCCGTCGGACCGACGTGGGCCCGCAGGCGATCGCTCAGAACGCCGTCGCTCTCGGGCCAGTTCTCGCCGCCGCCGAGATCCTCCGCGGCCGACAGCAGCCCCGTTTCGGCCGCGATGCGCTTCGTAGGGCCCGCCCGCCCGGCGGCCTCTACCGCGGCGCCGAGCGGGTCGCGGAGGACTCGTTCGGCGAGCCGCTCCTCACGGAACCCGACCCGCTCGCGGAACCGTCCGGCGGCGGTCAGGAGGTCGGCCGCGCGGTCGGCGTACGACCGCTCGCGGCCGCGGTGTCGTGTCCTGATCACGTCGGCGTCGCGGTCGCCGAGCGCCTCCACGACGGTCGCGAGACAGTCGGCGCTCGCGGCGAGGTCGCCGCGTCCGGGACACGCGCCGGCGTCGACGTCGAGTATAACCCTGTCCTCGACGCCAGTTCCCACGGGCTCGCGAAACGCCGGCTCGCACCGACACTCGTCGCGGTCCTCGTCGACCCACGGGAGCGCTCGGAGCGGCGTCTCGCCGGCCCCGTCGGCGAGTTGATCGGTGATACCGAGGTTCATGACGGGCGTGCCCGCGGTTTGATATATAAGTCGTCGGCCGTCCCGCCGTTCCGTTCCGCCGCGTCTCGAAACGATCCGCGTCGTCCCGGTCTGCCCTGTCGTAATCTATTCTGTCCCGCGCCGTCGCGTCCCTCCGCCCCGGTCTACCCCGCTCGGTTGATCCGGACCGTCGGCCCCTCGTCGTCGACGTACCGGAGCCGAATGCGGTTCGTCCCGCCCGGGCGAAGTTCGATCGGTCCGCCGCCGAGATCGACAGTCACCTCCACCGGTCCCGTTCCGACGCGGACCGTGCGCTTCGGCCGGTCCTCGACGCGGTACGCGAGCACGACGCCGCCCGGCCTGTCCGGCGGCTCGACGAGCGCGACGCGGTCGACCTCCGCCGCGGCGAACCCAGTCGGGACCCGGAAACGCACCGTCGCCTGCGCCGCCAGGGCGGGGTCGTCTACGGGCGACGATCCGGCGACTACGCTGCCGATCGCCCGCTCCAGACGGTCCGCCTCGGCGCCGATCCGGTCCGCCGTCGTCGCGGTCCGGGCCGTCTCGACCGCGGGCATCGACGCCGTCAGCAGCGCGACTGCCACGAGGACGGTGAGGGCCACGCGGATCACGGCTCGCTCACAGCGACTCCCGGAGGCGGTCGAGCGCGGTCGTCACCCACGCCCCGCCGTCGCCGTCCCCGGCGGCCTCGTCGGTTCCGCTGCCGCCGGTACGCGGTCCGGACCGCGAGCGATCGTCCGGCAGGGCGGCGTCGAGGGCGCCCTCCGACGGAACGGTGTCGTCGGCCCGCTGCCCGTCGCTCGCGCTGCTCTCGCGGCCGACACTGCCGCCGCTCCGCTCGTTCTCCCGCCCGGCCTCGGTCGCTCTCGCGAGCGCGAGGTCGGCCCGGCGCTCGACCTCGCGGTTGACGGCCCGGATCGCTCCGGCGTAGCCGCGGACCGCCTGCGTCGCCGCCTCCAACTCCGCGACGCGCTCCTCGAGGTCGTCGAGCCGCGACTCGAGTCGCTCGCGCTCGGCCGTCGCCTCTGCGTCCGCGGCGGCGTCGACCGGCCGCGCCTCGCTCCCGGTCACCGCGCGCTCGACGGCGCGGAGCCGAGACTCGATCCGGTCGTCCGGTCCGTCCGCTCCCGTCGGCGTCGCGTCCGTTTCCGCGTCCGTCGGCTCCGCGCCCCGCGCGTGATCGGTCATGCGGCCTGTTGCCCACGGTCTCACTCTTAAACGTCGGGGAAAGGATATTATCGGGGGAACCGGTACGTCTGGGCATGAAAGCAGTCCTCCTCGGCGTCGGACAGGCGGGCGGCAAGCTCACGACCGCCCTCGCGGAGTTCGACGCCGACGCCGGCTACGGCGCGGTCCTCGACGCGATCGCTGTCAACACCGCCGCGGCCGACCTCGACCCCCTCCCGCTCGAAACGGTCCTCGTCGGGCAGTCGCGCGTCAACGGTCACGGCGTCGGCGGCGACAACGAACTCGGCGCCGAAGTGATGGACGAAGACGCGGTCGAGGTGTTGGACGCGCTCGCCCCGAAGGTCACCGCGGAGGCCGAGGCGGTCTTCGTCGTGGCCGGCCTCGGCGGCGGGACGGGCTCCGGCGGCGCGCCGGTTCTCGTCCGCGAGCTGAACCGGGTGTACGACGTGCCGGTGTACGCCATCGGCGTCCTCCCCGGTCGCGACGAGGGGACGATGTATCAGGTGAACGCCGGCCGGTCGCTCAAGACGCTGGTCCGCGAGTCAGACGCGACGATCCTGCTCGACAACGACGCGTGGCGCTCGGCGGGCGAGTCCGTCGAGGGCGGCTACGAGGCGATCAACGCCTCGATGGCGAAGCGGATCGGGCTCGTCCTCGCCGCCGGCGAGGCGGTCGAGGGCGTCGCCGAGTCCGTCGTCGACACGAGCGAGGTGATCAACACGCTCCGGGCGGGCGGGATGGCCGCGGTCGGGTTCGCGTCGGCGCCCGCCGCCGAGGACCCGCAAGAGAACGTCAACACCGTGACGAGCGCGGTCCGGAGTTCGGTGATGACCGGGCTGTCGCTGCCGAGCGCCACCGACGCCGACGCCGCCCTCGTCGCGGTCGCCGGCGACCCGGACCGGATCTCCCGGAAGGGCGCGGAGAAGGCGCGGAAGTGGCTTCAGGAGGAGACGGGGTCGATGCAGGTCCGCGGCGGCGACTTCCCGCTCGACTCCGACCGGATCGCCGCCTTGGTCCTCCTCGCGGGGGTCGAGCGCTCGCAGCGCGTCGAGGCGTTCTTGGAGCGCGCTCGGCAGGCGGTCCGCGACGAGCGCGAGGAGAAGCCCGACCCGGCGGCCGCGTTCGAGAACGACGAGATCGACGACCTGCTGTGAGGCCCCCGCCCTCCCGCGCGGCGCGGCTCGGGGCTCCGGGGCGGGATAGCTTCCGCACCTTTTTGTTCTCGCCCGGTGGAGTCTCGGCCGATGACTAACCCGTGGGACGACTGGGACCACGTGCTGAAGGTCGACCCCGACAAGGACCTCCGGGCGGGCGAGACCTTCGAGGACGTCTGCCGGACCGGGACGGACGCGATCGAGATCGGTGGGACCCTCGACGTCACCGCGGAGAAGATGACCCGCGTGGTCGACGCCGCCGCGGAGTACGACGTGCCGCTGTACCAGGAGCCGTCGAATCCGGGAGTCGTGATCGACTCGCCGGCGCTCGACGGCTACCTGATCCCGACCGTCTTCAACGCCGGCGGCCCCTTCTGGATAACCGGCGCCCACAAGGAGTGGGTCCGGATCGACGACCTCGACTGGACCCGGACCCACACCGAGGCGTACATCGTGTTGAACCCGGAGGCGTCGGTCGCCCAGCTGACGGAGGCCGACTGCGACCTCAGTGCCGACGACGTGGCGGCCTACGCGAAGGTCGCGGAGCGCATGTTCGGCCAGGAGATCGTCTACGTCGAGTACTCGGGCACGTTCGGCGACACGGAGAAGGTCGCGGCCGCTCACGACGCCTTAGACGACGCCACGCTCTTTTACGGCGGCGGCATCCACGACTACGAGTCGGCCAACGAGATGGCCGCTCACAGCGACGTGATCGTCGTCGGCGACCTGCTCCACGACGAGGGCGTCGACGCCGTCCGCGAGACGGTGAAGGGCGCGAAGGACGCAGGGGACTGAGGGGGACGGGTCGGTCCGTCGCCAGTTAGTCGGCCGCGTACCCGTCCAGCATGTTCTCGACGTACTTCGCGATCACGTCCACCTCCAGGTGCACCGGGTCGCCGACCGACTTCTCCGAGAGCGTCGTCAGGTCGTAGGTCGTCGGGATGACCGCCACGTCGAACTCGCCCGCGCGCTTCTCGGCGACCGTCAGCGAGATGCCGTCGAGCGTCACGGACCCCTTGTCGACGAGGTAGTCGCCGTGTCCCTCCGGAGTCGCGAACGTGAACCGCCAGTCTTCTCCGACGCGCTCGATTCCCGTCACCTCGGCGATGGTGTCGACGTGTCCCTGGACCACGTGGCCGTCGAACCGCCCGTCGGCGGGCATCGCGCGCTCGACGTTGACGGCGTCCCCCGCCTCGATCCCGCCGAGGTACGTCTTCGCGACCGTCTCGCTCGCGAGGAACACCGAGAACCAGTCGCCGCCGTCGGTCGTGCCGCCGTCGTCGCTCCCGTGCTCCTCGACGGTCAGACAGACGCCGCTCACGCTTATCGACTGGCCGTGGTGGAGGTCGTCGAATCCGTCGACGCCGATCCGAAGCCGGAGGCCGTCGTCGGTCTCGGTCCGCTCGCGGACCGTACCGGTGCCCTCGACGATGCCGGTGAACATACCGGAACTGGGGGCGGGCGACGGATATCGGTTCTGGGTCCGGCCGGGATCTGGGAGTTCGACCGCCCGTCGTCGCGGCCGGGCCCCTTTTGCCCCCCGGGGATCAACGGAGGGTCGATGCGACTCGGAGTGCTGGACATGATCGGGCTGGCGGCGTCGCTCGTCTTCGCGCTCCCGCTCGCGAACTACGCCGTCGTCCGCCTGTTCGCCGGCGAGGTCGCGCTCGGCGCCGGCCTGCTCGTCGTCGCCGCCGCGATGGTCGTCCTCCCGCAGTACTTCCTCGACCCCGCCACCATACTCCGACGGCTGCTCTCGGGACTGTTACCGCGACAGCTTCGTGGAGACGACGACGCCGCCGGCTCCGAGGGCGATTCGGTCGAAAAGTGACTCGGCCCGGCTCTCACTCCCGCCGCCGGGCAACGATCGCGACGACGAGTACAGCGAGCCCGCCGGCGACGACCCCGAACCCGGGCGCTTCGAGGCCGAGGACGCCGTCGCGTTCCTCGACGCCGATCTCCTCGTCGACGACGAGCACCTCGCGCGCGCCCGACTCGTTGACCGCCTCGTTCCCGCGGACGGTCAGCGTCGCGCGGTCTCCGTGGGTCGTCCGACGCAGATCGAAGGCCGCGCTAGCCGTCCCGTTCTCGACCGTCGCCGCTTCGGTCATGAGGAAGCTCGGGCTCGCGTCGCCGTCAGAGCGGATCCGGAGGGTCACGGTCTCGCCGTCCTCGGCGGTCACCGGAACGCTCAGCTCGGTCTCCGCCGGGGCGACGACGAGATCGGCCGCCTCGATGTCCGCCTCGGTGACCGTGACGGCCTCGGCCGACTCGCCGTCGGTCGCGCCGTCCCCGCCGCTTCCGTCGCCCCCGCTTTCGTCGCCCGTTCGGTCTTCGACGACGAGCGTGGCGACGTCCGCGGGGTCGCCGCCGACGAACAGTTCCGCGTCGTAGCTTCCGGGAGCGATCGCCTCGCTCAGGGTCGTCTCGTAGTCGATCTCCACCGCGCCGCCGTCGGCGGCGGTCAGCGGGGCGCCGCTCCCGCCGGTTTCGGCGTGGGTGAAGACGAGCGTCGTGACGCCGTCGCCGTCCGGCGTCACCGTGGCGCGGAGTTCGTATCCGACCTCCTCCTCGTTGCCGACGACGACCTCGAACGCGTCGACGCCGTCGGTCTCGACGGTGAACTCGGCGCTCCCGTCCTCGCTTACGGTGACGACGCCCGCGCCGAGTTCGGCGGTTCCGTCGGCGGCCGCGACGCCGCTCCCGGCGACGACGACCCCGACGAGCGCCGTCGCGGCCACGAGAACCGCCACCGCCGTCGAACATCTACGCCTCGCGATACGCCAGACCGATTCGGACCCGGCGGTGGCGCCGGATCCGACGGAGGGCTCGGATCGCATGCGTATCGGGCTTCGGCGGGAGTCTCAAAAGGCGCGCCGATAGCGCAAAGACCGGTCGTAGCTACCCGCCGCTCACTCTCGCTCGCGCGGCGCGATGCCGAACGGATGCTCCGCCAGTATCTCGTATCCGTCTTCAGTGACGAGGACTAGGTCTTCCAGCCTGACGCCGCCGATATCCGGATCGTAGACGCCGGGCTCGACGGTGACGACGTGTCCCGGACGCAGTTCGCCCGCGCCCGACAGCGACGGCCTCTCGTGGAGGCTCACGCCCACGCCGTGGCCGGTGCCGTGGGTGAAGCCGGCCTCGCCCTCCCCGGCGTTCGGGTCGAAGCCGTAGGCGGCGAGCTCCGCCGCCGCCTCGCCGTGAACGGTCTTCGCCGGGACGCCCGGCTCGACCTCGTCGAGCGCGGCCTCGCGCGCGGCCTCGACCGCGACGTACGCCCGCCGCGCCCAGCCGCCGTCCCCGTCGACGACGAACGTCCGGGTCGCGTCGCCGTAGTACCCGTCGGGACCGCGGGGCGAGACGTCGAGCAGTACGGTCTCGCCCGGCCGGACCGGGTCGTCGCCGACGTAGTGGAGGTCGGCCGCCGAGGGACCGGCGCCGATCACGGTGTTGCCCGCGTCGCGGACGCCGCGCGCGGCGAGGGCCGCGTTCACCTCGCGGCGGAGTCGCTCCGTCGTCAGCGGATCCCCGTCCCACCGGAGCGGGGGTCGGCGGTCGTCGTCGGCCCGCCCGGCCGCCGTCTCCTCGCTCCCTTCGTCGACGGCCTCGCAGTCGGCGAGGACGGCCTCGGCGCGGGCGATCCCGGCCACCGTTGCGCGCTGGACGCGCCGGATGCGGTCCCGCTCCGCCGGCGTCTTTCGCGCCCTGGCGGTCGCGACCGCCTCCGTCGACGCCGGCTCGAACCCCGCCCGTTCGAGGTACACCGCGGCGTCGTGCGGAATCGACGCGGGCGTCAGGACTCCTTCCCCGTCGCCGCTCGCTCCCCCCGCGAGATCCGCGGCGGCCGCGGCCGCGCGCTCGCCGGCGCGGTCGCCGACGCGCTCCGTCCGGACCTCGCGGGCGACCCCGTCGTGGAAGCCGACCTCGTCGTCGGTCGGCCCACCGCTCCCAGATTCGTGGGACGCCCGCGCGCTCGCGACGAACTCGCGTTCGGCCTGCTCGCCGAACAGGGCGGGCGCACAGAGGACGGCGCGGCCGACGGTGTCGGCGGTCGCTTCGCCCGTCGGGACGACGACCAGCGCGGAGGGCCTGTCCGGGCCGGCGAAGCGGGAGAGGTAGCGCAGGTCGCCGTCGAAGCGGTCGCCGACGGCGACGAACGCGGCCGCGTCGGCGTCGCGGACCGCCTCGACGATCGGTCGGAGGTCGGTCCGGAGCGGGCGGGGATTTTTTTCGCGGTCGGTGGCGGTCGCGTCGTCCTCGCTCACGGCTCGGGCTCTGGCACCGCCAGCTCCGCCTGGACCTCCTCGACGAGTTCCTGGGCCGGCTCCTCCCGGAGCTCGTTGAACAACAGGACGCTGATCGGCAGCGTCGGCGCACCGCTGATGAGGCTCTCCATGATCACGAGCCGCTCGCGGGCGCGGGACATCCCGACGTAGAAGACGCGGCGCTCGTTGTCGGTGAGGACGGGCACGGGACTCGTCGACTTCGTGAACTCCTCGACGCCGTCGACGTCGGTCGGGTCGTCGATGGAGGCCGCCATCTGCTCGACGACCTTCTCCGTGAGGTCGGTAGCGACGAACACGTGGTCGGCCTCGCGGCCCTTCGCCGAGTGGATCGTGCCGACGCGGACGCGGGTCGGGTCAGTGCCCTGGTACTCGCCCTCGAAGTACGCGCCCATCGACTTGCGCTGGAAGCTCGTTACCTTCCGGACCATGTCGTCGGCGCTGGCGGTGTCGGGCATGAACGGGATGTACTCGTCGAGCGTGTCGGCCGCGATGTCGATGTCGGCGACATCGTCGGAGTCGGCCGCCTCCTCGCGGTCGTCGAGGAAGTCGTAGAACTCCTCGCGGTCGTGGGTCCCGAACGCCGACTCCTGGAGCATGTCCGCCAGCCGCCGCGCCTCCAGCCCGGTGACCGGGTCGCCGGCCTCGGCCTTCTCGATCGCGCTGACGTAGTCCTGGACGCGGTCGGTCCACATCCGCCCGTCGGTGAGCATCGTGAACGGGATGCCGTGGTCGATGAACTCGTCGATGAAGTCGAACATCTGGTACCGGGCGCGGAACAGGCACATCACGTCGCCCTCGTCGTCCTCGACGGTGTACCGGACGTTCCGGACGAGCTCGATCATCGACGGCGACTCGATCGCCTCGACGGAACCGCCCTCCGTGCGCGGGTGGAGGTCCTTCTCCTGCCGCTTGTCGATGTGGCGGATCTCGGCGTTGACGACGTTGAGGATCTCCGAGGGGAGCCGGTAGGAGTTCGGGAGGACCACGTCCTCGTCGACGTCGGTGTCGAGGAGGAGGTCGGGGTCGGCCCCCTGCCACGCGTAGACGACCTGGTCGTCGTCGCCGGCGATGAGCACCTTCTCCATGTGCGGGCGCCACTCCTCGAAGACGTTGTACTGGAGCGTCGTGATGTCTTGGAACTCGTCGATGATCAGGTAGTCGACGCTGGGGACGAGCGAGCGCTGCGCGACCCGTTCGAGCATGTCCGCGAAGCCGACGAGGTCGTTTTCCCCCTTGTACGTCCGCCACGCCCGGATCGTCTCGGGGATGTCGATCCGGTCGTCGTCGGAGGGCCACGTCGGCGTGTACTTGTTCCCCTGCTGGGCGTTGGGGTCCTCCTCGGGCGGGAGCCGGACCTCCTCGACATTCCACTGGAAGGGCACGTCGTACCAGTCGGCCACGTCGCGCTCGGTGCGCTGGAGCCACTGCGAGGTGGCGATGATCTTGTTGCCGATGGTCGTCGACCGCGCGGTCCGGCGACCGGCGCCGCCGTGCTGGTCCTCGAACTCGATGCCGTACTCCTCGCAGAACGCCTCCTTGTCGTCCTCGCCCACCACGTCGCCTCGCGAGAGGTCGAGCAGCTCGTACGCCTTCGCGTGCATCGTGCTCACGTTCCCTTGGAGGCTGCGCGGGGAGATGTCGAGCCGCTCGGCGAGCCGTTCGCGGATCTCGGCGGCGGCCGCGCGCGTGTACGAGACGACGAGCACGTCGCGCACGTCGGCGCCCTCCTCGTCGAGGATCTCCTCGACGCGGTCGAGGAGCGCGGTCGTCTTCCCGCTCCCGGGCCCCCCGAACAGCCGCGTCACCGTGGTATCAGTCATTATTACCTCCAGATTCCGGTTCTCCTTAAACGCCGTGGCTCGGTTGCCCTCGATGCGCGCGCCGGACCGCGGCGGCAGAGCGTCGCGTCATCGTCCGGTCGGTCCGTCAGCCGCTCCGCGTCGCGCGCGCTTCCCGCACGTCGGCGCCGTCGCGGACCAGGTCCTCGCAGGCCGGACAGACGCGGGGCCGATCGACCTCGTTCGGGGTGAACACCCGAACGTAATCTGTCGTGACGAAGGAACCGCAGTTCTGACAGGTCGGCATGATAGTCACTATCGAGTAATTCCACATAATACTACCGGGGGGTATGACGGAAAGAAAATTCGCGGAACGCGGCGCGCGTCAGTTCGGCCGCCAGTCGCAGACCGAACACGTCGCGGTTCCTTCCTCGTGGAGCGCACCGCACTCGGGACACTGGAGCTTGTTATAGGATCGCTCCCAGCCTACGATCTCCGTCTCGTGGCCGCGGTCGGAGAGGAACTCGTCGAACACGTCGTCGTCCGAGCTGGGTGCACTACTAGACATGCGTGTCATCGTATGCCACACCAATATATATGTCTTTCTGCCGTTCTCGTCGCTGCGAATTACGCGGACAATCGATCAACAAGAGATACAAAAAGAGTCGAAACCAAACATCAGGGCAGACCGAACGCCGCGGGCGGAAGCGTAGCGTCGCTCACCACGGCTCGTTTTTGACTCCGAGCGCGTACGCGCCGACGTTCGTGACGACGTGGAGGACCGGAGTCATCACGAGGACGACGGCGAGGACGCCCGGTGTGAACGCAGCGAGCGCCCAGTCGGTGTCGACGAGGAAGACGAGCCCCAGCGCGCCGACGACGAAGTCCAGCTGGTCCAGACCGGGGAACGCGGCGCCGCGCTCGCGGCCCGAGCGACGCTTGAGGAACGAGGCGCCGATGTCGCCGCACATCGCGCCGAAGGCGAGCGCGAACGCCGCCGGGAGCGGGAACGTCGGCAGGTCGCTCCCGAGCGCCGCGCTCGCTGGGGCGGCGAGCGCGTTGAGCGCGAGCGCGAGCAGGACGCCGACGAGAGTGCCGACCGCGGTGCCGCGCCATGTCTTCCCGTCGCCGAGCAGCCGCGCCCCGCGCCACTCGCGGCCGCCGTCGATGGGGCGTCCGCCGCCGGCCAACACCGCGGCGTTGTTCGGGACGTACGCCGGGAGCATCGCCCAGAACGCGGTCGCGACGAGCGTACCGATCATGTCCCCACGGGCGGCGCGCGGCGTGTTATAAACCCCGGATCCGTCGCCGCCGGTCGCCGCACCGCACACGCGATTGCGGTCGTCGCCGCCGACTCGACAAAGGTAAAGTTCGCGCCGGCCGGAACGCTCAGTATGATCCCCCCAGTCGCTAGCCGGTTCGTCGCCGGCGAGAGCGTCCCGGCGGCCCTCGACCACGTCCGCGCCGCGAACGAGGACGGCGTCGCGGTCATTCTGAACCTGCTCGGCGAACACTACGACGACCCCGCGGACGCCCGCGCGGACACCGACGCCTACCTCGGGCTGCTCGACGATATCGCCGACAGCGGCCTCGACGCCTGCGTCTCGGTGAAGCCCTCGCAGATCGGGATGGACGTCTCGACCGACCTGTTTGAGGAGCACTACCGAGAGATCGTCGCTCGTGCCCACGAGGTCGACGCGTTCGTCTGGTGCGACATGGAGGACGCAGACACCACCGACGCCACCCTCGACGCCTTCGAGTCGATCGCCGCCGACTACCCGTGGAGCGTCGGGCAGTGCGTCCAGTCGAACCTCAGGCGCACCGCGGACGACCTCGACCGCCTGATCGACGTTCCGGGGAAGCTCCGGCTCGTGAAGGGGGCCTACGACGAGCCGTCCTCGATCGCGTACACCGACAAGGCCCGCGTCGACGAGGCGTACCGCGACGACCTGACGACGCTGTTCGAGCGGCGCGACCGGGGGATCGCGGTCGGCAGTCACGACCCCGAGATGATCTCGCTCGCCGACCGGCTCGCCCGCGACCGCGGCGCCGACTACGAGGTCCAGATGCTCATGGGGGTCCGCGAGGACGCCCAGCGCGACCTCGCCGCGCAGGGGGTCGACGTCCACCGGTACGCGCCCTACGGCGACAAGTGGCTCTCGTACTTCTACCGCCGCGTCCGCGAGCGCAAGGAGAACCTGACGTTCGCGGCGCGGGCGGTGCTGGGGCAGTAGTCGACGCGACGCCTCGCGACCTCGCCCGCGCCGCCGGCGCGTGGAAGCCCTCTTAAGGATTGCCGACACATACCGATCCGATAGATGTCCACGTGGAAACGCGACTTCGCCAGCGGGCTCATCGTGCTGGCGCCGCTCCTCGTCCTCCTGTTAGTCCTCCGCTGGATCTACCAGTACATCGCCTCGATCCCGCTCATCGAGGGGCTCCAGCCCGAGGTCATCCCGGCGCCGCTAGAGCCCGTCTCCCGCGTCGTCATCGCGTTCGCGGTGTTCGCGACCGTGGTGCTCGCGGTGGGGTACTTCATGCGGACGACGCTGGGTCGGCTGGCGGAGTCGGCGGTGGACGACGCGATCAACCGGATCCCGGCGCTCCGAGTCGTGTACAACGCCTCGAAGCTCGCGATCGAGACGGCGATCTCCGGCACCGACGAGCTACAGAGCCCGGTGTACATCGAGACGTGGCCCGGGATCCGGATGACCGCGTTCCGGACGGGGAAGAAGACCCGAGACGGAAAGATCGTCCTGTTCATGCCGACCGCCCCGAACATCACCACCGGCTTCGTTATCGAGGTCGAACCGGACCGGGTCGAGGAGACCGGCGAGACGGTCGAGGAGGGGATGACGCGGGTCCTCTCCGCCGGATTCGCCGAGTCCGCTCATCAGGTCCCCGTCCACGAGGAGGCGCCCACGGAGGGCGACGGCGACGGGACCCCGGGCGGCTTCGGACGCGTCCGGACGGACGGGACCCCGAGCGACGGCGAGGGGTCGGCGACCGACGGGAGCGGTTCGAGCGAGTAGCGGCTCGAGCGGCCGGCAGTTCGAGTGACTAGCGGCTCTTCGCGCGCGGCGATTTAAAAAGATCGAGAGAAAGCAGGCGAGGCGAGCTACAGGTAGGTGAACCACTCGTCGTGGTCGTCGGTCCGCCGCTCGACCAGGTCGAAGAACGCGTCCTGAAGCTCCTCGGTCACCGGGCCGCGGCTTCCCGAGCCGATCTCCGTGTCGTCGACCGAGCGGATCGGGGTGACCTCGGCCGCGGAGCCGGTGAAGAACAGCTCGTCGGCGGTGTACAGCTGTCCGCGGGAGATGACCGCCTCGTCGTGGACCTCGTAGCCGCGCTCCTCGGCGAGGGCGATCACGGTGTCGCGGGTGATCCCCTCGAGGATCGACTGCGCGGGGCCGGTAGTGTATATCTCGCCGTCGTTGACCATGAAGATGTTCTCGCCCGGCCCCTCCGCGACGTTCCCCTCCTTATTCAGGACGATGGCCTCGACGTAGCCGTTCCGGCGCGCCTCCTCGCCCGCCAGCATGGAGTTGACGTAGAGTCCGGTCGTCTTCACGTTCGTCGGCACCTGCGAGGAGGCGTGCTTCCGCCACGAGGAGACCATCACGTCGACCCCCTCCTCGAGGGCCTCCTCGCCGAGGTACGCCCCCCACGGCCACGCGGCGAGGACGAGGTCGGTCGGGCAGCCCTTCGGCGAGACGCCGAGCGAATCGTACCCGTAGTAGGCGATCGGCCGGACGTACGCGGAGTCGAGGTCCTGCCGATCGAGGAGTTCGAGGGTCGCCTCGGTGATCTCCTCGCGCGAGTGCTCGATGTCCATGTCGTACATCTTCGCCGAGTCGAACAGCCGGTCGAGGTGTTCCTCCCACCGGAAGATCGCCGGCCCCTGCTCGGTGTCGTAACAGCGGACGCCCTCGAACACGCCGCTCCCGTAGTGGAGCGCGTGGGTCAGAACGTGGGTCGTCGCGTCCTCCCAGTCGAGGAACTCCCCGTTCTTCCAGATCGTGTCGACGTCCATCTCGTCGAATCCCATACTCGGTAGTTGCGGCCGGCGGGCTTAAAACTGTGACAACCGGTCGGGGTTGTCGGGACGGACCGAGTTTCGATTCCTCTGACGGGACAACGACAACCACTTACAAAGCCCCAGCCGCTCGGCGAAACAGAGACGATCCCGACACGAACACCGCCAGAGCCCCAGCCGTGAGGGCGACGTACGCTCGCTGCGCGCTTCACTCGGTCGCTCACTGCGTTCACTCCTTCGTTCCAGTGCTTGCGTCGCCTACGTCGCCCTCACGGCTGCCCCTTTGAGTCCCACCCCGCACCGCTCCGTACAGCACCTCTCACCTCCCCAGCCTCGTCAGTCGCCCCCGCTTCGCTCCGGCGACTGACTCCCTCGCACGCGCTGACTCGCGGTCGCCGAGGGCGACCGCTCGCAGGCGCGCGCCGACAGTAGCGGTGGTCGATTATTTCAGCGCCTCGACGAGGGCCGCGCCCTCGACGTACGGGATGTCGCGGCGGGCCGCGTAGGCGGCGGCGTCCGCGGGCGAGAGCGCGTCGCCCGTCTCGTCGTCGAGCATCTCGCAGACCACGGCGGCGGGCGCGGCGCCCACCGCCTCGGCCATCGCGAGGCCGAGTTCGGTGTGACCGGTGCGCCCCGAGAGCCCGTCGCGGTCGCCACGCAGGACGTGAACGTGACCCGGCGCGCGGAACTCCGCGGCGAAGTCTTCCGGGCCGTACCCGCCCGGGTCGCCGCGGACGCGGCCGGCCGCGTTCGCCACCTCGGCGATGGTCTTCGCGCGGTCCGCGTCGGTGATCCCGGTGAACGTCTCGCGGTGGTTCACGGGCAGCGAGAACGAGGAGCGGTCGTCGTAGTCCGGGTCGTCGTCGACCGCGGGGTGGTCGAGCGCGTCAGCGAGGAACGGCAGGTCGAACGCGTCGCCCACCGCATCGCTCACGGCCACGCAGATCAGGCCGCCCGCGTCGTTACGCATGTGCGTGACCGCGGCCTCGTCGACCGCGCCCGCGGGGTAGACGATGTCTGTCTCCCCCTCACGGTCCGCGAAGTCGTGGACGCAGACGGGGTCGCCGGCGCGGAAGGCGTCAAGCGCGCGCTCGACCGCGTCGGCGTCGTCCGCGGGCTCGGTCCCCTCGGTGGCGTCGGCCGATTCCGCTCCGCCCGCGCTCGCCTCCGGGTCGGCGTCGACGTCGGCGCGCATCAGGCGACCTCCGTCTCGGCCGCGACCGATCCGGGCTCGTCGGCCCGGCTCGTCGGCTCGACGCGGACCTCCACCGCGTCGCCGTCGGCGAGGTCGAGCGCGTCGCGCAGCCGGTCCGGCGCGATCAGTTCGAGCTGGTCGTCGTCGTGGTGGGTCCGATCGGGGACGATGGCGTGGACCTCCTCGTAGCGCTCGTCGCCCGCGACGAGGGTGACCCCGTAGCAGGTGGCCGCGCCGTAGGTGCGCTCCTCGCTCTCCCACGCGTCGATGGGCACGGCGTCGATACCGGCCATCTCGCCGCGTCGGCGGACGCTCTCCTCGGTGAGGTCGACGTTGAGCGTGCCCGGGAACGGGTCGTAGCCGAGGCGCTCGCGGAACTGCTCGGCGTAGCCCGAGAGCGTGATGTAGTGGCGCCCCTCGCCCATCCCGCCGGTGACCGACCCACGGAGCGAGAGTCCGACGTCCGACTCGAACAGCCGGCGGTAGTCGGCGTACTCCGCGCGGAGCGCGGCTTCGCCCGCGTCCGTCACGCGGACCCACTGCCCGTCACTGACCACGTCGCGCTCGACGTAACCCGCGGATTCGAGGGTCTGGAGGCGCCGAGAGGCGGTCTGCGTTGAGGCGTCGAGCCGGTCACCGAGCGCCGCACACGACACCTTCGTCTCGGAGAGCCCGCCGACCAGCCCGACGTGCTTGAGGGCCGCGAGCGCGGCCGAGTCCACGTCGGTGTCCGCGTCGGTCGCCGTCGCGTCTGACATACCTTACAGTCGGTCGTCCGCGGTCAAAAGAGTAACGAATGTGGTACGCATCTCAAAAACGTTATGTGGTCGTAGAGCCGACCAAGAACCGCAGGATCAAACAGTTCGCCCGCTGGACATGTAACCCCGTCGGTGCCGGCCGGCTTCGCGATGTTTCGGTTCCTCGACCGAACCGATTCGGCCGCCGGATGCGAGCGACTCCCGCACGGGTCGTCGAAAGGTAAGGTACAAATACGAACGGCGATTGGTTCGTCGTGAGGGCTCGTAGATCAGTGGCAGATCGCTTCCTTCGCAAGGAAGAGGCCCGGGGTTCAAATCCCCGCGAGTCCATGTTTTCCGCCGCGAGCAAGGTCGCGAGCGGCGCAACCCGCGCAGCTCGCGCGGTCCCGTTCGTTGATCCTCACGAGACCCCTGTGAGCCCCCTCGACTCCCGTTTCGGTCGTTCCGACCCGGTTCGCACGCTGGATCTCTCCCGTTGGAAGCGATTAAATACCCTCGGCGAATCCGTCGGCGTATGAGCGTCTCTGAGATACTCGAGGGAACCAACCTCACGCACCGTCAGATGGGGGTAATCATGGTCGGGTGGATCCTGTTGGTCTCGGTGATCGCCGTCGGTCTGCTCCTGTACACGTCGACGCTATAACCGGCTTCCCGACCGGTCCGGCGGGCGCGGCCCGAGTGCGAGGCGCTTTCTGCGTCCCGTCAGACCTCTCGGAACAGCGTTCGTCGTCGTCGTCCGCCTCGGGACGCCGCCGACGCCCCGCACTCTCGGCAACCGCGGCGGGTACCCCCGAGGTTATGAACGGACCCGCCAAACCCGCGACTCACATGGACGCCGCCGAGCGACGGATAGTCGGATTCACCGCGGGATCGCACGGGCTCGTCCACACATACGAGCTGTCGATCCCCATCCTGTTGACGGTGTGGGTGGGTGAGTTCTCGACGACGGCGGCCGCGCTCGGCGTCGTCGTCACGCTCGGCTACGGGCTGTTCGGGGTCGGTGCGCTGCCGGGCGGTATCCTGGTCGACCGTTTCGGATCGAAGCCGCTCATCCTCGCCTGCCTCACCGGGATGGCGGGCTCGTTCCTCGCCGTGAGCCTCGCGCCGACGCTCCCCGTCCTCGCCGTGGCCGTCGCGATATGGGGACTCACCGCGAGCGTCTATCACCCCGCGGGGCTGTCGCTGCTCTCGACCTCGGTCGACCAGCGCGGGACCGCGCTCGGCTACCACGGGATCGGCGGGAACCTCGGGATCGCGCTCGGTCCGCTGGCGACCGCGCTGCTGCTCTTGGCGTTCGACTGGCGGCTCGTCACGGCCGCGCTCGCGCTCCCCGCGGTCGCCGTCGCCGCGTACGGCGTCACCGTCGACGTGGACGCGGCGCTCTCGTCCGCGGACCCCGAGCCGGGAGCGTCGGCCGCCGACGGGGGTCCGAACGGGGACTCGACCGGCGGCGCGAGCGGCGAGGTCTCGCTGTCGTCGGTCGCGACGGACACTCGGATCCTGATCGCCGGGGGGTTCCTGCTCGTGTTCGCGTTCGTCACGTTCAGCGGGCTCTACTACCGGACGTTCCTCACGTTTCTGCCGGACCTCCTCGGCGACGTGCTCGGCGGGCTCGTCGACCTCCAGTTGGTCGACCCGGAGAGCCCGTACGCCGATCAGTTCGACGCGGGACGGTACCTCTACGTGGCGGTCCTCACGGTCGGCGTGTTCGGCCAGTTCCTCGGCGGTCGGATCGCCGACCGCGTGCCGCCGGAGCGCGGGCTGATGGCGCTGATGGGTATCCTGTCCGCGCTCGCGCTGCTCTTCATCCCCGCGACGGGGACGATCGCCACGTTCGTCGCGGTGTCGCTCGCGCTCGGCGTCGCGCTGTTCACCGTCCAGCCGCTCTCGCAGGCGACGGTGGCGGCATACTCGCCCAGCGAGGCGCGCGGCCTCTCGTTCGGCTACACGTACGTCGGGATCTTCGGGATCGGCGCGCTCGGGTCGACGCTGGCCGGAACGATACTCACCCGGGCCGGCCCGTCGGAGCTGTTCGTCGTGCTGGCGATCATCGCGGCGCTCGGCGCGGTGTCAGCGACGGCGGTGTCACGCTTTGCGACGCGACGGGACTGATCCGGGGCGCCGCCGGTCAGTCCGCGCCCCCGTCGCGGTCGCCTTCGTCCTCGGCTGAGTCGTCGTCGCGCGCTCGTTCACCGGAATCGTCGTGATCGTCCGCCCCGTGGCCGTTCGCTTCCCCTCTTCCGTCGTCCGCCTCGCCCTCCCCGTGGTCGCCCGCTCCTGCCGCTTCGTCGTCCGCCTCGTACTCCTCGTGATCACCTCTTTCCCCTCCGTCGTCCGCATCTCCGTCGTGCTCTCCCTCCGACTGGACGTCGATCGTGACGGGCCCGCTGTCGGTCTCGGTCGCGTCCGGATCGGCCTCCGTCGTCTCGCGTCCGGCTTCGTCGTGCTCGAACGGCTCGTCCTCCGCCGACTCCATCTCGCTCAGTGCGTAGCCGACGGCGTAGCCCGTCGACCCGCCCAGCAGCGCGCCGATGCCGGCGCCGACGGGGCCGCCCCGAGCGCCGAGGACCGCCCCGGTGAAGCCGCCGACCGTCGCCGCGCGCTCCGCGTCGCGCTCGGGATCGCCGGTCGGTTCGAGCGGGTCCCCTTCGTGCCGGTCCGCGCTGTCGTGGTCGTGTGCGTCCATACCACGCTTTGCGGCCGCACAGGTCTATATCTCTCGCCGCTCAGGCGGTGTGTTTCGCTTCCTCTGAATCCTCGACGATCTCGACGCCGCGGTTGTTGACCGCGTAGGGGTCGAGCCCCTGTTCTTGGAGGAACTGCTTGTACAGCCGCTCTGCGGTCTCGCCGTCCTTTTGCTTGTCGCTGGCGTGGTCGCAGAGTTCGACGAGGGTCTCGGGCACGTCGTTCTCGTGGACGATCCAGTGGTTGATCGTGTCCGACAGGCGGCGGATCGGCGAGGTGAAGTGGCCGTAGATGTCGAAGTTGAGCGCGTGGTGGCCACCGAACGGGTCGTTCATGTACTTCGCGCGCGGCATCACCTTCAGCACGGCGCGCTGGATCTTGTTGAGCTGGCGCTCGGGCGACTCCTCCAAGGCGGCGTTGACCGCCTTCCGGGGGTCGTCGCCCCACGCCTCGCCCGGGATGGAGACGCCGTCGAGCTCCTGGATCTCTTTGAGCGCCTCGTTCCACTGGTCGGGGGTCGGCTGCGGGTGGACGCGGTACATCGCCTCGACGCCGCGGTCCCACATCAGCGTGTGCGTCACCGCCTTGTTCGCCTTCAGCATCGACTCCTCGATGATGGTGTGCGCGCGGTCGCGCCGGGGATTTAAGACGAGCGAGCCGTCCGCCTTGCGCTGCTCGTGCATGCGGTCGGCGAGCTCGAAGGCGAGCGCGTTCTCCTCGCCGAGGGGGAGCGAGGGGTCCTCCAGCCGGTTCTCGCACTCCTTGTAGGTGAGTCGCTCGTCGGAGTTGATGACGGACTTGTAGATGTCGATGTCCTCGAAGGATAGCGTCTCGTCGTCGATCTCCATCTCGACGGTGTGCGCGAGTCGGTCCTCGTTCGGGACGAGCGAGCAGACCGTCTCGGCCAGCACCGGCGGAAGCATGTGGATCGTGTAGTCGGGCAGGTAGACGGTGTTGGCGCGCTCGACCGCCTCCTCCCACATCGCGGTGTCCGGGGTGACGTAGTGGGTGACGTCGGCGATGTGGACCCACAGCCGGTAGGCGCCCTCCTCGCGTTTAATCGAAATCGCGTCGTCAAAGTCCTGCGCGTCGACCGGGTCCGTGGTCCACGTAGTGAGGTCACGGAGGTCCTCGCGCTCGTCGATCTCGGCCTCGATTTCCTCGTAGACGCCCTCGGTCCGCGCCTCCGCCTCGCGGAGGACCTCGCTCGGGAACTCGTCGCGGATCTCGAACTCCTCGAACAGTTCCTCGCGCTTCTCCGCGAGTCGGTCCGCGAGCTCCGGCGTGATCGTCACGGGGCCCTGGTCCTCGGCGGACCCGGGCTTCGGCTCGTCGTCTGACATACCTCCACCAACGCGGGTCCGTTAGAAAGGCCTGTCGGGCGGGCTGACGGGGACTCGATCCGGCGACGGGGCTACCGGTCTCGGTCGCGGTCGCGGTCGGAGCGCCGCCTGTCCGACTGGCCGCGGTCCGAGCGCGCACCCGATCTGTCCTCGTCGGTGCGGTCACCGTCGCCGCTCGTCACCGCCTCGACGTAGCGGTCGAGGAACTCCTCGTCGGTGAGCCCGTCCGCCTCGATGGAGCGCAGTAGCGATTCGAGCCCGTCGCGGGGCTGGTGACAGATCCCGTCGTCGCAGTCGGCACAGAGGTACTCGAACTCCTTGTCGCGCCGGCTCCAGCGGTCGCCCTCCTTGTCGTACTCGCGGGCGTCCTCCCGCAGCACCGAGTCCCCGCACGCGATACAGACGACCGTTCGCCGGTCCCGACTTCCCCGGGAGCCCCACATACCGCGCATCTCGTTCCCGCCCCACTTAGCGTTTGGTGCGCGGCCGACGCGCGTTCGACGCGGGTGGGACTCGAGATGACCACCCGCGGCGAGTTCTCGCTGATCATCGCGACTGTCGCGGTCACCGGCGCGAACGCGGGGACGTTCGACCCGGCGCTCGCGGGGACGATCAACGCGTTCGCGGTCGGCTACGTCCTCGTGATGGCGGTGCTGGGCACGACGCTGATGAGCTACTCCGCGCCGTTCGAGTCGATCGCGACCGCGTGGCTGGACCGCGACGGAGCGGACGGCAGTGGGGCGAGTGGATAGGATTTCGGCGCAGCGGGCGTTTATTTATAAACAGTCGGCTCTGTTGAAACACTGTTCTTCAGATACGTTTTCGCCTGAAACAGCCGATCGCTGAAGAGTGCGAACGTATTGGCTATTCTCCGCCACGGCTGCGCTCGTGGACGTAGCTGAAAATCAGGCTGAGTGGGACGGCTATCCAGATCGTCCACACGACCACTGTCAAGACGGTAAGGGGGTACAGCTCGAAGAACGCTCCGAGGAACTCGGTGAGCGAGGTCGGCGGGTCGGCCCCCACGTACGGGTTCAAAACCTCGTAGCCGTACACCGGAGCCAGTAGCAACCACACGGCAGTCCCGGCGAGGTAGTTCCCGACGACCGTGACCAGCGCTGCGACGGCCCTGTAGTACGGGACACTTGACGACAGGAAGCGCCACGTGAGCGCCCCGACCACGAATCCCGTGGCGAGGTACACCGGGATCGCAGACAGAACCACCCCTACGGAAGCCGCCGTACCCGAAACCAGCGTACTCACCGGAGCAAACACGATTCCACCGGCGAGGACACCGGCCGCCATACTGTAGCCAGCCCCCACGTCTTGTCGGTCTCCGAGCGGCAACCGTGACGGTCCGTATCGACCGTACAGCCGCACAACTCGGTCCAGCCTGGCTACCATGACACTCACCCCCTGATAAATCGTATCTGAACGTACTTCGTTCCGCCGGCTGGACAGTGGCTCGCTGTCCATCTCCTTATCTGGGGCAGCCTCGACTCCGGGATAGACCAGATACACAGGTAGAACAGTCTACTCGCCGAATAATCGAAGACAGCTCAGTCGACATATTTCTACTCTGTACTGAGCGAGACCGGGTGAGTACATGTTATCTGTCGAGGATTTCAACAGAGCCAAATAGCCGATTTCAAACCGGTGGCGAACACCTCCAAAGCCCCAGCCGCTTGGTTATAAACAGTCGATTGCTGATCGACCGATGAAACCACCAAAGTCCCCGTCGCTCGTTTATAAATAACTGACTGTGGATCGACGGCGAACACTTCTAAAGCCCCGGTCGTGAGGGCGGCGTACGCTCGCTGCGCTCCTCACTCGGTCGCTCACTTCGTTCGCTCCCTCGTTTCGGTGCTTACGTCGTCTACGCCGCCCTCACAACTGCCCTTTTGAGTCCCAGCCCGACCGCAACCGCCCCGCACCTCACGCCGCCCCAGCCTCGTCGGCCTCCCTCTGGTCGGCCGACTCCCTCGCGCGTGCTGGCTCGCGGCCTATCGGCCGCTCGCAGGCGCGCGCCGACCGCCAATTTATAGGCGTCCCTCCTCGTCTCAGCTGCTGTTTATAAATAGGTCCGGCGCGCTCGACGCCTACTCGGTCGCGACCGGGCCGCGGCCGACGACGTCCTCGACCGCCTGGACGAAGTCGCTCCGGCTCTCGAAGAGGGGGACCTCGCTCTCCGCGAGCACGTCGTCGAGTTCTCGGGGGCCGTCCGGCGTCCGGAGTTCGGCGTCGCCCTCCTGTTCGCGGACGTCGCTGCGCGTCGCGGGCCAGGTGAGCCGCGACGCCACGCGGGCGACCGGCTCGCCGGCCACGTCCGGCCCGTCGCCGAGTTCGACGGCCGGCTCCGCTTCCGCCTCCTCGTCTTCGTCCGCATCGGTGTCGCTCATGCCCCGCGGTTCCGCTCGGGCGACACTAATGGTTTCGATGCCGCTCGGGCCGCGCGGGGACGGTCCGCGCGTTCGGTCCGCCGGGTGAAATACACCGAAATAATTCGGTGATACTGTTATGTTATCCGGCCGTAATTTCCGGTTGGGGGAACAGCACACGACTCCCGAATCTGCGATTCGACGCTCGCAGCGCCTGTCGCTGCGCTTTTCTGACGCGTTCTCCCTGACGACGAGGTGTTCCGCCGCCGGCAGCCGGGACACCCTCGCCCGTCACTCCCAGCCGCGGTCGGTCCGGTTCAACCGCTCGCAGCCGTCCTCGGTGACGACCACGAGGTCCTCGATCCGGCAGCCGAACCGTCCGTCGAGATAGATCCCGGGCTCGACGGAACACACCATTCCCGGCTCCAACTGGCGGTCGTTTCCGGCGACGAGGTACGGCTCCTCGTGGACGTCCAAGCCCACACCGTGGCCCGTCCGGTGGACGAACGCGTCGCCGTACCCGGCCGCCTCGATCACCTCCCGCGCCGCGCGGTCGACGGCGGACGCGGGGACGCCGGGCACGACCGCCTCGACCGCGGCCGCCTGCGCCTCGCGCACGACCTCGTGGACCTCGGCGTACGCCTCGTCTGGCTCCTCGCCGAAGACGAGGGTCCGCGTCTGGTCGGACGGGTAGCCGTCGACGCGCGTCCCGAAGTCGAGGACGACCGGCTCGCCCGCGCCTATCTCCCGGTCGCCGTGGCCGTGGTGGGGTTTCGCGCCGTTCTCGCCCGCCGCGACGACCGTCTCGAAGCTGACGCCGCGGCCCCCGCGCTCGGCGAGTCGGTCCGCGATCCACTCGGCGAGCGCGGCCTCCGTCATGCCCACCGCGTCCGGGCCCAGTTCCCGGAGGTCGCCGACGACCGCGTCCGCGACCCCCGCGGCCTTCCGCAGCGCCGCCACCTCGGCCTCGTCCTTCCGGACCCGGAGGTCGGCGAGCGCCTCGCTCGCAAGCCCCCACGTCGCGTCGGGGGCCGCCGCCCGGAGGTCCTGCGAGAACCGCGCCCACATGGTGTCATCGACGAGGAGCCGCCCGCCGTCGAGCCCCCGGTCCGCGAGCAGCTCGCGCGTCGCCGCGACCGGGTCCTCGCCGTCGGCCCACGTCCGGACCTCACTGACGGTCGTCGCCTCGCGGACCTGCGTCTCGTACAGCGCCGGCACGAGCAGCGCCGGCTCCGGGTCGGCGGCGCCCGCCGCCGGCACGACGAGGAAGAAGTGTCGCTCGCCCGGCTCTTCGGCGAAGCCGGTGAGGTATTCGAGGTTGCGGCTCGGGAACGCGACCAGTCCGGCCGCGTCGACCGCGTCCAACCGGCGCGCGGTCCGCCCGCGTCGTCGCTCGTGCGGGCGGGTCGACCTCTCCGCTCCCGCCCCGCCCGCGTGTGCGTCGTCGGTCACGCGCCGACGTTCGGACTCGGTATATAAGTAGGGTGGCGTTGACGGGGCAGCAAGCGGCGCATAACTACTGGTGAGCGGTTGTTACGTGATACCATGTCGACCGAGAACGCGGCGACGTTCGACTGCCCCGAGTGCGACGTGAGCGCGCCCTCGACGTCGGTCCCGTACGACTCGCTCGGCTACGTCGTCTGCCCGGTGTGCGGCTACGCGGCCACGCCGGAGCGGTCGTCGAGCGCGGACCGCTCGCCGAGCGCGGGCGACTGACTCGCGGGGACACAGGCCTCGAAGTCGGGAGGCACCCGCGCGACCGCCTCGGAACCGCACCGCTTTAGCCGCGGGGCGCGTCGGGTCCGATATGGGCTGGTCGCTGGAGCGCGACGACGGCACGGTCACCGAGTGGGAGCGATCGGACGGGTACGCGACCGTCAGGCTCCGCGAACGAACCGACGGGGAGTTCGTCGTCCGCCTCGACGTGATGGAGCAGGCGGCCGACGACTCCGCCTACGAGCGGGAGCGGTTCGACGACCGCGATGCCGCCGAGGAGCGCGCGGTGGCGTGGCGCGACGCCCGCGATCTCGACGACTGACGCTGGCCACTCCGACAACCGAGCGCGGTTCGCCTGCTCTCCAACTTACTCGATGTCGACTTCCTCGTCGAGAAACACCTGACACTCGACGGTCCGGCCCTCGGGGTCCTCGGCGAAACACTGGTAGATGTCGTACGTCTCGTTCTCACGCGGCGGCGTCACGACCGCGTCGCCGAGCCGCTCGCTCGCGGCGTCGACCGCGTCACGGTCCGGGTAGACGAACGTGAGGATGCCGCAGTCGTCGACCTCGTCGCGCTCGCAGAACCCGAACAGGAAGCCGCCGAACGCCAGGATCGTACAGTCGGGCTGTTCGACCCGCACCGTCGCGCCAAGTCGCTCGCGGTAGAACTCGACGACCGCCTCGCGCCGCTCCGTCGCGTGGAAGACGATTCCGGTCACGTCGGCCCGCTTGCGCGGCGAGCACTTTATCGCTCCGGGTGGGTCGGCGCGTCGAACCCGCCCCGGACGAGTGGCTTCGCGACGTGTCGGCGCGCGCTCGGCGGGACCTCGTACCAGCCGGCCTCGAGGTCGCGCTCGATCGGCTCCACGACCTTCCCCGGCGCCTCAGTCCCGCAGTCGCGGCACCGGTACCCCTGATCGCTCCCGGCCGACGACATCGAGCGACCGCAGTCCGGGCAGGTCGGCACCGCGGGCGCGGTCCGGACGAGGTCGCGGACGGCGAACTTCTCCAGCTTCAGGGTGCTCGCCGGCTCGTCCGCGTTGTCCCGGACCTCGTGCTCGCCGCAGAGCGTGACCCGGTCGCCGGGGCGGAGCGCCCGGACGCGGTCGCGGAACCGGCCCGTCGGGGCGAACGCGACGGCGCGGAGGCGGTTGGCGTCGGTCTCACCGTCCGACCCCACTCCGGCGGCGTCGCTCGCGACGTCGACGTGGACGTGGCCACCCCGCTTCGTCTCCGGCGCGCTCGCCACCGCGCCGGCGACCCGATAGCCCGCGCCGTCGCGGAGGTCGCCGATCCGGCTGGGTGCGAGGTGGGCGTCGGTGCCCTGGTTCGTCAGGAACGTCGCGGCCCGCTCGGTCGGCTCGCTGTCGACGGCGGCCGCCACCGCTCGACACGCGGCCGCGTCGTCCCCCCGGATCCCGTAGAGGATCGGGCCGGGCGCGTTCGGCACGCAGACGGTCTTCCCCGTGCCGCGGTCGACCGTGTCCCACACCGCCGGATACCCCTCGTCGGCGGCGGCGAAGACGCTCTCGGCGTCGACCTCGCGGGGCGTCCCGCAGCGGTCGAGTTCGCGGTAGGTGATGCGCTCGAACGTCCAGTCGTCGAACGCGGCCGGCGCGCCGACCGCGGCGAGCGCGCCGATCCGCCCCCGGCCAGCGACAGCGTCCGATTCGCCCGCGCCGCCCGCCGACCCGACCGCGACGTGTCGGAACCCGTGTTCGTCGGCCAGCCCGACGGCCTCGGCGACCGAGAGCCGCTCGCGGAGCGCGCGCCGCGTGAACGCGGCCACCGCGTCGGGGATCGGCGTTCCGGTCGGATCGAAGGGGTCGCCGGCGACGTCGAGGTCCGCGGCCACTACGCCGGGCGAGGTACGCGGGTCCGCGGCCGCGGCGAACGCTTCGACCGCCTCCGCCGCGACCGACGCGGCCGACTCCGCGTCCGTCCCGGTGACGTGGAGCGCGACCGCGGCGTTCCCGCGTGTCTTGTGTTTCACGGCCGGATTGAGGCGGACGAGCAGCCGGCGCCGGACCCGAGCCCCGGCGTCAGCGAGGCGCTCCGCGATCCGCGTCGCCACGTAGGTCGTACACATCCCGCGCTCGCGGGAGTCGGTGTCGTCGACGGCGACGATCGGCATGTCGCGACGTTCGCGTCGCCGAGGCAAGCCCCTTTCGAGGCCGGTCGAGGCTGCTCCGGGCCGGCTGAGGCGATACAGCGACCGCTCGGGTATATAACCGTTTCCCGCCGCGGGAGGAAGAAATCGCCCGCGGGCGGTGGGTTCGCCGGCGAACGGGCGACACAACGCATATATACGGCGAGACGCTTGTTCCGGCTATGTCCCGGACTGCGCTCATCGGGAACGTCACCGCGATGCTGGAGGACGCAGGGTTCCTCGTCAGCGACCGGTGTGCGGTCCGGCCCAAGAGCTTCGACGTGGCGGCCCGCCGTAACGAGGACCTCCTCCTCCTGAAGATCCTCGGCAACGTCGACGCGCTCGACGCGGAGACCGGCGCGGAGATGCGCCGGCTCGGCGAGTACCTCAGGGGGACGCCGATGGTGATCGGGATCCGGACCCGCGACGAGGAACTGAAGCCCGGCGTCGTCTACTTCCGACACGGCGTCCCGGTGATCAACCCGGACACCGCCTACGACCTCTTCGTCGAGGGGATGCCGCCGCTCATCTACGCCGCCCCGGGCGGGCTGTACGTCAGCCTCGACGGCGACCTCCTCGCCGACGAGCGCGAGGAGCGCGGCTGGTCGCTCGGCCGGCTCGCGAACGAGCTGGGCGTCTCCCGGCGCACCGTCTCGAAGTACGAGGACGGGATGAACGCCTCCATCGAGGTGGCGATCCAGCTGGAGGAGCTGTTCGACCAGCCGTTCTCCAGCCCGGTCGACGTGCTCGACGGCGCGGACGAGGTCCGCGACTCGGAGCCGACGCCGTCGGCCCCCGAGGCCGACCCGGACGACGAGCACGTCCTCCACGTGCTGACGAGCGCCGGGTTCACGGTCCACCCGACCGCCCGCGCCCCGTTCAAGGCCGTCTCCGAGGACGAGGACAGCCCCGAGACGCGCGTGCTCACCGGCCACTCCGCGTTCACGGCCGCGGCCGAGAAGCGCGCCCGGATCATGTCCTCCATCGGCGAGGTCGCCCGGACCCGATCGGTGTACTTCACCGAGGAGAAGGAGAAGCGCGAATCGGTCGACGGCACCGCCTTGGTCTCCTGCGAGGAACTCGCCGATGTCACCGACCCCGAGCAGATCCGCGAGCTGATCCGCGACCGGGCCCGCGCTCCCTCGGAGGCCTGACGAGCCGCCGCGCTCCGCTCAGCGACCGAGTAGCCGACTGAAAAATCCGCCGTCGCCCTCTTCCTCCTCCTCGTCAGCGGACGACGCGTCGGCGTCGTCTGTCGCCTCTCTGCCGGCGTCGCCGTCCGGCTCGTCCTCGTCCGATAGCACGGTGTTCATCGTCCCGGTGTCGTCGTCGCGGAACGGGATGCTCCCCGCGAGTTCATCGTCGATGTCGTCCGCCGCCGGGTCGGCGCTCGTGGTCCCCTCGCCGTCCGCCTCTCCGTGCTCGGTGGCCGCCTCGCGTGCCGTCTCGTCCGCGTCGGGGATCGCGTCCGGCTCCTCCTCCGTCTCGGCCTCGGGGCCGGTGGCCTCGAGCTCGGCGGCCGCCCTCCCTCCAGCCATGGACTCGTCACCGGCGTCGGTTCCGCCGGCCTCGTCGTCGCTCGCCGCATCGCCGACGGCCTCGCGAGTCGGCTCGTCGTTCTCGACGGGCTCTTTCGGGTCGCCGCGGGCGTCGCGTGTTTCCCCGTCGGTATCGTCGCCCACGTCTCCGTCCGCGCCGTCGTCACCGCCTTCCTCCGTATCGTCGCCCACGTCTCCCTCCGCGTCGTCGCTCACCTTTTCGTCCGCGTCGCCGTCCGGCGGTTCGCTCTCGCTCGCGACGATGATGTCGTCGCCGTCGCCCGGCTCGGCCACGCCGCTCGCGTCGGGGTCCGCGACGATGATGTCTTCGTCCGACTCGGGCTCCGTGCCCTCGTCTTGGTCCGCCTCGGCCTCGGCGGCCGCGTCCTCATCCGTTTCCCTGGCAGCGTCCCGCTCGCTCACCTCGCTCGGGCCGCCGTCGTCCGCGTCGTCCGCCGCCGGTCCGTCGTCGACGATCACGGCGTCGTCGTCCGTCGCGGTCGGCTCGCCGTCGCCCTCCGCGTCGTCCGCCCCGGCTCCGCTCGCGGCGTCGGCCGCGGACCCGTCGAGTCCCGCCCCCTCCACCTCGGCGCCGGTCAGCGCTCGGGTCAGGTCGCGGTAGGCCCGCGTCGCCGGCGCGTCGGGCGCGGCCTCCGGCAGGGACCGGCCCGCCGCCGCGGCCCGGGCCACGGCCTCGTCTTCGGGGATCTGTCCGAGGACGGAAGCGTCGAGCAGCGCCGTGACGACCTCGTCGGCGTCGGCCGTCACGCGGGTGATCGCGGCGCCCGCGACCGTCCCGCCGAGTCGCTCCGTCAACTGCCGCGTCTTCTCGGTGTCGCCGAGGGCGCTCCGCTCCGGCGTCGAGACGAGCAGCGTCTCGTCGGCGATCGCGAGCGGGAGCGTGGAGTCGTGCGACAGCCCCGCGCCCGCATCGACGAACACGTAGTCGGTGCCGTCGAACGCCTCGACGACCCCGCGGAGCCTGGAGGGGTCCGCGGCCGCGTACGCGTCGAGGTCGGCCGCCCCCGGCACGACCCGCAGCCCGGACGGCCCCTCCCGGACCGCCGCCGCCGGGTCCGCGTCGCCGGCGAGTACATCGTGAATCGTGATCTCGCCGGGCGTCACCCCGACAGCGTCCGCGAGGTTCGCCATGCCGAGGTCGGCGTCGATCGCGACGACGTCGGCGCCCGAGTCCGCCAGCACCGTCGCCAGCGCGGCGGTCGTGGTGGTCTTCCCGACGCCACCCTTCGCCGACGCGACCGCATACACCGTTGCCATACGGTGACGGTCCGGCGACTGCTACTTAAATGTAGGCGGCGGCGCGCGACTGCGGCCGACGCGTTCGGCTCGAAGTACCGCCGAATCGCCTCAGAATCCGGTCGCACCCCCGCGGGCTTTCGCAAACACCTTATACGTCGCTTCTAGAGTTTCAGGCGATTAGTAGCATGGCGAGACCAGAGGTGCTCGAATCCATCAAGCAGGCCGAACGGGAGGCGGACGAGATCGTCGCGGAAGCGGAGTCCGACGCCGAAGAGCGCCTCGCCGAGGCTCGAGAGCGCGCGGACGAGATCCGCGCCGAGGCCGAGGAGGAGGCGGAGTCCGAGGCCCAAGAGCGGCTCGACACGGCCCGAGCGGAGATCGAGGAGCGGCGCGAGGAGATCCTCGAGTCGGGGCGTGCCGACCGCGACGAGCTCGAACGCGAGGCCCGCGACCGCGTGGAATCGGCCGTCGACTACGCCGTCGAGCGGTTCGAGGCGGCGGTTCACGAGCAGGCCGAGGAGGCGGTGGATGCTCAGGCCTGAGCAGATGAGCCGGGTGTCGGTGACGGGCTCGAAGCGCGTCATCGACGACGTCATCGAGGCGGCGTACGCCCACCACTCCCTGCACGTCACCGACTACGACGACCGGTACGAGGGGTTCGACCCCGGAACGTCGCTCGACGGGGCCGAGACCGTCAACGAGCGGCTCGTGACGGTTCGGTCGCTGGAGAGCATCCTCGACGTCGACGAGGACGACGCCGAGGTCGCGCGGTCGCTTGACGACGACGAGCTCGAAGCCGAGCTCGACCGCGTCCGCGACCGCGTCAACGAGCTCAACGACCGGCGCGACGAGCTACAGGGCGCGATCCGCGACCGACAGGAGGAGATCGACCGGATGGAGCCGTTCGCGGAGCTCGGGATCGACCTGGACTACCTGCGCGGCTACGACTCGGTCGAGGTCGTCGTCGGCGAGGCGAAACCCGCCGCCGTCGAGGCGGCGCTCGGGGACGCCGAGACGGTCGACGCCTTCGACGTGTTCGTCGGCGGCGACGTGCTCGCCATCGTCGCGAGGCCGACCGACGGCGACGCGGAGGGCGTCGTTCAGGACGCGCTCGTCGGCGTCGACATCGCGCTGCTCGACGTGCCGGACGCCGACGCGAGCCCGGAGGAGTACGTCGCGGAGCTGGAGGCCGAGCAGGCCGACCTCCGCGACGAGCTCGACGGCGTCGAAGCCGAGCTCGACTCGGTGAAGGAGGAGGCCGCGGGCTTCCTGCTGCGCGCCGAGGAGAAGCTCACGATCGAGGCCGAAAAGAAGGAGGCGCCGCTCTCGTTCGCGACCACCGAGAACGCGTTCGTCGCGGAGGGGTGGGTGCCGACCGAGTCGTACCCCGACTTCGAGGCGGCGGTCGTCGACGCGGTCGGCGACCACGTCGAGGTCGAGGAGCTCGAACGCGCCTCGTTCACCCCCGACGGCGACCACCACTCCGAGCCGGTCGACAGGAGTGGCGGCACCGAGTCCCCGTCGGCCGACGACGGCAGTGCGTCCGCCGAAACAGAAGCGGCGGTCGCTACCGACGGCGGCCACGCGGCGCACGGCACCGACGACCCGCCGGTCGTCCAGGACAACGGGAGCGCGGCCGGCCCCTTCGAACTGCTCGTCCAGGCGTTCGGGCGGCCGAAGTACTCCGAGTTCGACCCGACGCTGCTCGTGTTCCTCACGTTCCCGGCGATGTTCGGGTTCATGATCGGCGACGTGGGGTACGGCGTCCTGTACGCCGCCATCGGGTTCTTCATGTACTCCCGGTTCGACGGCGCGTTCCGCGAACTCGGCTCCGTCGCGATGTGGGCGGGCGGCTTCACGATACTGTTCGGGATCTACTTCGGCATCGACCTGTTCGGCTACCACGCCTACCAGCTGCTGCCGGGTGATGTCCACTGGCCCGTCGCCGGGAAGGGGCTCTCGCCGGCCGACCTCGACTGGGGGCTCTCGTTCCTCGTCGTCAGCGTGGTGTTCGGTATCGTTCACCTCAACATCGGCCACGTGCTCTCGTTCGTGAGCACGCTCCAGCAGCACGACGTGAAGCACGCGCTCTATGAGGCCGGCTCGTGGCTCCTGATCCTCAACGGCGCGTGGATCTGGATCTTCAGCCAGCACGTCCCCGGCCCGAAGCCCGACTTCCTGTTCGAGTCGGTGTCGCTCCTCACGTTCGGCACGGTCTCGTTCAGCGGCTTCCCGGTCGTCGTCGGTATCGCCGGCGCCGTCGCCGCGGGTCTTGGGCTCGTCCTGCTCGGGATCGGCGAGCCGCCGGAGCTCGCGGAGTTCCTCTCGCCCATCGTCAACGTCATCTCGTACGCCCGGATCATGGCCGTCCTGCTCGCGAAGGGCGGGATGGCGCTCGCGGTCAACCTGCTCGCGTTCGGTGCGTACATCGACAAGGGGGGCGAGGGGAGCTTCCACTTCATCTTCTCCGCGGAGCACCTCCATCACGTCCAGGAGACGCCGAGCGAGGAGCTGGTCTTCGCGGGGATCACCACCGCGTTTGACCCCGCCTCGATCGGTCTCGTGGGCATCGTCGCCCTCGTGGGCGGCATCGTCGTGGCGCTCGTCGGCCACCTCGTCGTCCTGCTGCTCGGCGTCACGTCCGCCGGCATCCAGGCGGTCCGCCTCGAGTACGTGGAGTTCTTCGGGAACTTCTACGAGGGCGGCGGGCGGGCGTACCTCCCGTTCGGCCGCGACCGGAAGTACACCCGCGACGACTGACGGTCGACCCGACCGTCCGTCGTCCGCCGGTCTCGCCGCTTCGCAGCCGGTTGAAACGCGACGGTTCCGTCGGGTTTCGACGCGATAGCGTCCGCTCTCGCCTCCGTTCTTCCGTCTTCTGTCCGGTCGTTTTGGGAAGCTTTATGACTCCTCTGGGGGCAAATAGCAACCGTTCGGAGACGAGCAACCGCAACTACTACCAATGCTTGAAGCTACCAACGAACTCGGGAACCTCGTACTGTCGACTGGTGGAACGCTGACTGACCCCAACGCCGCGGCGGCGCTGGCCGTCGGGCTCGCGGCGCTGGGCGCGGGCTACGCGGAGCGCGGTATCGGGTCGGCCGCCGTCGGGGCGATGGCCGAGGACGACGACCTCTTCGTCAACGGGCTCATCCTGACCGTCCTTCCCGAGACGATCGTCATCCTCGCACTCGTCGTCGTCTTCATCGTCTAAGCGGTACTTCCTTCCACACCAATGAGTTTGGAAACCGTCGTTGAGGACGTCGAAGATGAGGCCCGCGCGCGTGCGGAGGAGATCCGCGAACAGGCCGAGGCGGAGGCCGACGAGATCGTCGCCGAGGCGGAGGCCGACGCGGAGCGCATCCGCGAGGAGCGGCTCGCCGAGGTCGAAGACCAGATCGACCAGGAGCGCGAACAGACGCTCTCCTCGGCGAAGCTCGAGGCCAAACAGGAGCGGCTCGGCGCTCGACGTGACGTCTTGGAGGACGTCCACGACGACGTCGAAGCGGCCATCGCCGCCCTCGACGGCGACGATCGCCGCGAGCTCACCGAGGCCTTACTCGACGCGAGCCTCGCGGAGTTCGACGACGACGAGGCCGTCGCCGTCTACACCCGCGCCGAGGACGTCGACCTGCTCGAAGACCTCGTCGCGGACCGCAACGCCGAGGTCGACGGCGAGGTCGACTGCCTCGGCGGCGTCGTCGCGGAGAGCGACACCTCCCGCGTTCGCGTGAACAACACGTTCGACTCGGTCCTGGAGGCAGTCTGGGACGACGAGTTGAAGAACATCTCGGAGCGGCTGTTCGACCAATGAGCGCCGCCGGCAGCCCGAACCCCGAGTACGTCGTCGCGCGGGTTCGTGCCCGCCGCGGCAGCCTCTACGGGGACGAGGAGTACCGCAAGCTCACCCGGATGGGCCCGGCCGAGATCGCCCGGTTCATGGAGGAGTCGAGCTACGGCGAGGAGATCAACGCGCTCGGCAGCCGCCACGGCGGCGTGGACCTGATCGAGTACGCGCTGAACCGGAACCTCGCCGAGCAGTTCGACGCCATCCTCGACTGGAGCGAGGGGTCGCTGTACGACCTGATCGCCCGGTACCTCCGGAAGTTCGACGCCTGGAACGTGAAGACGGTCATCCGCGGCGTCTACACCGACGCGGAGCAGTCGGCCGTCGAGGTCGACCTGATCCGCGCCGGCGAGTTCGACGACCGCCGGATCCGTCGCCTGCTTGAGGCGGACTCGATCGACGGCGTGATCGAGGTCCTCGAAGACACGATCTACGGGGAGCCGCTGCGGGAGGCGTACGCCGAGTTCGAGGAGACGGACGTGCTGGTGCCCTTAGAGAACGCGGTCGACCGCGCGTTCTACGAGCGGCTCCTCTCCGGGCTCGGCGGCGACGAGCCGACCCGGCAGTACGAGTCGTTCCTGGTGGCGGAGGTCGACTTCCGGAACGCGACGAACGCGCTCCGGCTCGCCCGGTCGGGCGCCGACATCGACCCCGCCGCGTACTTCATCGAGGGGGGCGACCTGTTCACCCGCTCGTCGCTCGCGCGGCTGGCGCAGAACCTCGACGAACTGGTCGAGTACATCGGCGACAGCCAGTACGGCGAGGAGCTCGGGCCCGCGCTGCGCGAGCTCGAGGAGGCGGACAGCCTCATCGCGTTCGAACACGCGATCGACGGCGCCCTGCTGGCGTACGGCGACCGGCTCGGCACGATCCACCCGGTGTCGGTCACCCCGGTCATCTCGTACATCCTCGCGAAGGAGCGCGAGACGGAGAACATCCGGGCGATCGCCCGCGGCAAGGAGGCCGGCCTCTCGGCCGACGAGATCGAATCGGAGCTGGTGATAACATGAGCCAGGAGATAGCGGTCGTCGGCAGCCCGGAGTTCACGACCGGATTCCGCCTCGCCGGCGTTCGGGCGTTCGAGAACGTGCCGGACGACGAGAAGGACGAGAAGCTCGACGACGCCGTCGAGCGGACGCTCGACGACGAGGGCGTCGGCATCATCGTGATGCACGACGACGACCTCGACCACCTCTCGCGGGGGACCCGCGAGGCGGTCGAGGGCAGCATCGAACCGGTCCTCGTGACGCTCGGCGGCTCCGGCGCCGGGAGCGGCGGGCTGCGCGACCAGATCAAACGCGCCATCGGCATCGACCTGATGGAGGAAGACGACTAATATGAGCAAAGCAGACACAACCGACGCCGTCGAAGACAGCGGCGTCATCCAGAGCGTGAGCGGTCCGGTCGTGACCGCCCGCGATCTCAACGCCCGCATGAACGACGTCGTCTACGTCGGCGACGAAGGGCTCATGGGGGAAGTGATCGAGATCGAGGGCGACCTCACGACGGTTCAGGTGTACGAGGAGACCTCCGGCGTCGGCCCCGGCGAACCCGTCGAGAACACGGGCGAGCCGCTGTCGGTCGACCTCGGCCCGGGGATGCTGGACGCCATCTACGACGGCGTTCAGCGCCCCCTGGACGTGCTGGAGGGCAAGATGGGCAGTCCGTACCTCGACCGCGGGGTCGACGCGCCCGGCATCGACCTCGAGGAGGAGTGGGAGTTCGAGCCCGAGGTCGAGGCGGGCGACGTCGTCGAGCCCGGCGACATCGTCGGCGTCGTCGAGGAGACGGTCACCATCGACCACAAGGTCATGGTGCCGCCGGACTACGAGGGCGGCGAGGTCGTCGCCGCCGAGTCCGGATCCTTCGACGTCACCGAGACGGTCGTCGAGCTCGACAACGGCGAGGAGGTCTCGATGCACCAGGAGTGGCCGGTGCGCGAGGCGCGCCCCGCCAACGACAAGAAGACGCCCCGGACGCCGCTGGTGTCCGGCCAGCGCATCCTCGACGGACTCTTCCCCATCGCGAAGGGCGGGACGGCCGCGATCCCCGGCCCGTTCGGCTCCGGGAAGACGGTCACGCAGCACCAGCTCGCGAAGTACGCCGACGCGGACATCATCGTCTACGTCGGCTGCGGCGAGCGCGGCAACGAGATGACCGAGGTCATCGAGGACTTCCCCGAGCTCGAGGACCCGGCCAACGGCAACCCGCTGATGGCCCGCACCTCGCTCATCGCGAACACCTCGAACATGCCGGTCGCGGCGCGTGAGTCCTGTATCTACACCGGGATCACGATCGCCGAGTACTACCGCGACATGGGGTACGACGTGGCGCTGATGGCCGACTCCACCTCGCGGTGGGCGGAGGCGATGCGCGAGATCTCCTCCCGGCTGGAGGAGATGCCCGGCGAGGAGGGGTACCCCGCGTACCTCGCCGCCCGGCTCGCGCAGTTCTACGAGCGCGCCGGCTACTTCGAGAACATCAACGGGACGGAGGGCTCCGTCTCGGCGATCGGCGCGGTGTCGCCGCCCGGCGGCGACTTCTCCGAGCCGGTCACCCAGAACACGCTGCGGATCGTGAAGACGTTCTGGGCGCTCGACGCGGACTTGGCGGAGCGGCGCCACTTCCCGTCGATCAACTGGAACGAGTCCTACTCGCTGTACAAAGACCAGCTCGACCCCTGGTTCGAGGACGAGGTCGCCGACGACTGGGCGGAGCGCCGCCAGTGGGCGGTCGACGTGCTCGACGAAGAGACGGAGCTCCAGGAGATCGTCCAGCTCGTCGGGAAGGACGCCCTGCCCGACGACCAGCAGCTGACGCTGGAGGTCGCGCGCTACCTGCGCGAGGCGTACCTCCAGCAGAACGCGTTCCACCCGGTCGACACGTTCTGTCCGCCGGAGAAGACGTACCTGATGCTGACGACGATCCAGACGTTCAACGACGAGGCGTTCGACGCGCTCGACGCCGGCGTCCCGGTCGAGGAGATCATCGACATCGAGTCGGCCCCGCGGATTAACCGTATCGGCGTCCAAGAGGACTACGAGGAGTACGTCGAGGATCTCAAGTCGGAGATCACCGAGGAGCTCCGGAGCCTCTACTGACCATGAAAGAGTATCAAACCATCACCGAGATCAGCGGCCCCCTCGTGTACGCCGAGGTCGACGAGGCGATCGGCTACGACGAGATCGTCGAGATCGAGACGGCACAGGGCGAGACGCTGCGCGGACAGGTGCTCGAATCCTCGGAGGACGTGGTCGCGATCCAGGTCTTCGAGGGGACGAGCGGTATCGACAGAGACGCGTCCGTCCGCTTCCTTGGCGAGACGATGAAGATGCCCGTCACCGAGGACCTCCTCGGGCGGGTGCTCGACGGCTCCGGCCGCCCGATCGACGACGGCCCGGAGATCGTCCCCGAGGAGCGACAGGACATCGTCGGCGCGGCGATCAACCCGTACTCCCGGGAGTACCCCGAGGAGTTCATCGAGACGGGCGTCTCCGCCATCGACGGGATGAACACGCTCGTCCGCGGGCAGAAGCTCCCGATCTTCTCCAGCTCCGGCCAGCCGCACAGCGAGCTGGCGATGCAGATCGCCCGGCAGGCTAGCGTGCCGGAGGAGGAGGAAGGCGGCGACGACGAGGAGGGCTCCGAGTTCGCCGTCATCTTCGGCGCGATGGGGATCACCCAGGAGGAGGCGAACGAGTTCATGGAGGACTTCGAGCGCACCGGTGCGCTGGAGCGCTCCGTCGTCTTCATGAACCTCGCGGACGACCCCGCCGTCGAGCGGACGGTCACCCCGCGCATGGTGCTCACCACGGCCGAGTACCTCGCCTTCGAGAAGGACTACCACGTCCTCGTCATCCTGACGGACATGACCAACTACTGCGAGGCGCTCCGCGAGATCGGGGCGGCCCGCGAGGAGGTGCCCGGCCGCCGCGGGTACCCTGGGTACATGTACACCGACCTGGCGCAGCTGTACGAGCGCGCGGGCCGGATCAAGGGCCGCGAGGGCTCGGTCACGCAGATCCCGATCCTCACGATGCCGGGCGACGACGACACTCACCCGATCCCGGACCTGACCGGGTACATCACGGAGGGGCAGATCTACGTCGACCCCGACCTCAACAGCCAGGGCCTCCAGCCGCCGATCAACGTCCTCCCCAGCCTGTCGCGGCTGATGGACGACGGGATCGGCGAGGGGCTCACCCGCGCCGACCACGCCGACGTGAAAGACCAGATGTTCGCGGCGTACGCGGAAGGTGAGGACCTCCGCGACCTCGTGAACATCGTCGGTCGCGAGGCGCTGTCGGAGCTCGACAACAAGTACCTCGACTTCGCGGACGCGTTCGAGT
Organism: Halorubrum sp. CGM5_25_10-8B; assembly: GCF_005435095.1. NCBI lineage: Archaea > Methanobacteriati > Methanobacteriota > Halobacteria > Halobacteriales > Haloferacaceae > Halorubrum > Halorubrum sp. CGM5_25_10-8B. The sequence continues at coordinate 211,034 of NZ_SGTY01000002.1, forward strand.
CCGAGTTCATCGACCAGGGCTTCGAGACGAACCGCGACATCGACGAGACGCTCTCGATCGGCTGGGACCTCCTCTCGATGCTGCCGAAGGACGCCCTCAACCGGATCGACGAGGAGTTCATCGAGGAGCACTACCGCGAGGACGACTCCGAGCGCAAGGTCGTCGAAGCGGCCGACTGATCCGCCTCGACTCACCTTTTACCCGCGGTCGATACCCCTCGCCAGCGACCGCGCCGCGGTGACCGCGCTCGGGGGCCGATCCGCGGCGGCTGCCCGGCCGATCCGGCGCGTCTGAAAAGAATTAACCGCCTCGGAGCGGAACCTACCCCCAAGATGGCCAAGGACGTCAAACCGACGCGCAAGAACCTGATGGCGATCGAGGACCGCATCGAGCTCTCCGAGCGCGGTCACGACACGCTCGAACAGAAGCGCGACGGGCTCATCATGGAGTTCATGGACATCCTCGACCAGGCGCAGGACGTCCGGTCGGAGGTCTCCGAGAACTACGAGACGGCCCAGCGGAAGATCGACATGGCCCGGGCGATGGAGGGCGACGTGGCGGTCCGCGGCGCGGCCGCGGCGCTGAAAGAGCACCCGGAGATCACGACCCAGTCGAAGAACATCATGGGCGTCGTGGTCCCGCAGATCGAGTCCTCGAAGGTACAGAAGAGCCTCGACGAGCGCGGGTACGGCCTGCTCGGCTCCTCGGCGCGGATCGACGAGGCGGCCGACGCCTACGAGGAGCTGCTCGAGTCGATCATCCTCGCCGCCGAGGTGGAGACGGCGATGAAGAAGATGCTCACGGAGATCGAGACCACGAAGCGCCGCGTGAACGCCCTGGAGTTCACCCTGCTCCCGAGCCTCTACGAGAATCAGGAGTACATCGAGCAGAAGCTCGAAGAGCAGGAGCGCGAGGAGATATTCCGCATGAAGAAGATCAAAGCGAAGAAGGAGGAAGAGGAGGCTGCCGAGGAGGCCGAGGCGGCCGCGGAGGCCGCGGCCGCGGAGACCGAGGAACCCGAGCCCGCCGACTGACCGTCCACCGCGCGTCGGCCGTTCTTTCTGTCGATCGCTCTGTCCGTTTTCCCTCGCCGCTCTCGCCGCACCGAAGACGGCCGCGTTTAAGTTTCGAGCGCCGCCTATCTCCGGTCGTGCCCTGTCCTCACTGCGACGCCGACGCCGTCGGGTTCGCCGTGCCGCCCCCGATCCGCGAGTACGCGCCGGCCGACGCGGTCGCGATCTGTACTCGGTGCCTGCGGGTCGTCCCGGCCGCGGAGGCGGGGGTCGCGGGCGACGCGCCCGTCGACCCGGACCTGTCGGTTATCGATCCTGCCTTCCCCTCCGGCGAGGCGGGCGTCGCGCTGGCGCTCTGCTGTGGCAAGCTGGAGTCGTTCGCGCTCAACCGTGCGGCGATCGAGGCGCTGATCGGCCACGCCGAGCGCGCCGGCGCCGACGCGTTCGCGTTCTTCGACCGGCTCGACGCACCTGACGCCGCGTTCGACCTCGACCGTCGGCGAACGGCGCTCCGCGACGCGATTTAGTACTGGTACGATTGTTCGCTTCTGTCGAACGGTGACGCCGACCGTAACTAAACCGTGGCGAGTACATCGGCAGCGAAACCCGCTAAAGCCCCGCGGCTGCCCTTTTGACTCCCGCCCCGCCCAGTACGGCACCGCACACCTCCCCAGCCTCATCGGTGGTTACGTACCGTCTCACTCACCGCCGTCTCGGTACTGACCGGGGCCTGTCCCGATCGTCCCGTCAGAGGTCGACGCCGTCCGGGTCGTTCCACTCGTCGTCCGCGTCGTCACCGTCGTCCGCCTCCGTCCCCGCCGGGCCGAGCCGCTCTTCGCCCTGCCGCGACTCGTGGACGGCGAAGCCGCCGGTCCGCTCGTCGCTCCCGCCGGCGTACGGGTCGGTGTCCGGGTTGTAGTCGCGCTCACCCCGCTCGAAGACGTACGCGAAGAAGCCGAACAGCGGGACGACGAACGAGATGAGCGCCCACTTGCGCGGGTCCATTCCGTACTTGGGCGCGTCGACGTACGCGTAGGCGGCGAAGCCGACGAGCCACATGAGCGGGACGCCGACGAGGATGACGGCGACGAGCGGTCGCATACCGACGCTTCGCCCGCGCGGTAATAAGGCTGCGGGCGGGCCGGCGCCTCTCCGGCCGGACGCCCGCAGACGGGTCGCCGCTCGGTCGCGAGCTAGAGAAACGGCCGCCAGTAGTACGGACTGACGAACCCCTCGATAACGGCGGCGACGGTGATCAGAATCCCGATCCCGACGGTCACCCAGAACGCTGTCTCCAAGGCGTCGGCGAACCGCTCGCGGCTCGCGCGGCCGCGGAACGTCCGCCACGAGACCGCGCCGAGGCGGACGCCGAGCGCGCCGGAGACGACGAGCGCGGGGATCTCGAAGATCCCGTGCGGGACCACGAACGCGACGAGCGCGGAGAGGTTCTCCTCCAAGGCCGCGGTGGCGCCGAGCGCGAGGCCGTTGAACGCGAGCGACGAGAGCGCGGGGAGGGCAAGCCCGACGCCCGAGAAGGCGGTCGCGATCGCGACCCCCCAGTTGTTCCCGAAGTACGTCAGCGCCGCTACGGGCGGGATCTGTCCGGCGATCCGACCCTCGATCGAGGTCGGGGCCATCTCCGCGAACGGCGCGGCGGCGACCCACCCGAGCGCGCCGAACCCGACGGCCACTCCGAGCGCGAGCGCGTGGGAGCCCGGCGTCGACCGGACGAACCCGCGCAGCTCCCGCCACCCGCGTCGGAGGCCGCCGCCGAGCTGGGCCCGGAGGCCGGCCTCCGTCGGCGAGAGGGGGTCGACCGTCCCGCGGTAGTCGCCGTAGAGGACCGTCTTCAGCAGGTCGAGCGCGGGCGCGACGACGACGGCGCTGGCGAGCGCGACGACGGGGCCCCCGCCGACGAACGCGATCCCGGAGGCGACCGACGCGACGGCGACCAGCGCGCCGATCGCGACCACGAGGTACGCGGCGGCGTCGACGGGGTTCGAGCGAACGAAGCCGCCGGCGCCCTCGACCCCGCCGACGACGCCGGCGTCGTCGACGACGACGGCCGCGGGCGCGAACGCGAAGAGGATCCGAACGAGCGCGAGGGCAACGAAGCCGGCGAGCAGGGCGCCGATCGCCACCGCCGCCCCGAGGAACGGGTTCGCGAGGAACGCCGCGCCGACCGCGATCAATCCGAGCGCGACCACGCCGATCCACAGGATGAGTTCGGCGACGTACAGCCCGAGGAACGTGAGCCACCGGGACCGGGCGCCCGCGATCCCGGCGACGAGCCCGCGGTCGTCGCGGAGGCTCGCGGCGACCGCCGAGAGCTGGCCGGCCGAGACGACGGCGTACGCGAGGACCGAGAGGGCGACCGCGAGGAGGACGCCCCCGGCGAAGAGGACCACGACGGTCGGCGTGAGCAGCGGTTCGAACGCGGGGCCCAACCCCTCGGCCCACGCCTGAAGCGCCTCGGGGTCCTGCGTCTCCGGCGGCGGCTCGACCCCGGCGAGCGAGTCGCGGGCCGCGGCGAGGCGGCCGTTCAGTTCGAGGTGGAGGTAGATCGCCGCGAGCGCCGCGAACGGGCCGAGCCGAGCGATCGCCGGCACCGCGGTGCCGAGGAGGTAAAAGGGGAGGACATCGGCGGGGCGTCGACGGAGGGTCGCAGTCGTTGCCGTGACGGCGGCGGAGAGGTCCATACGGTCGGTTCGGTCGTCCGCAACTTAAAAACGGGAGTCCGGACGGGGGAGCGGTTCGGCGCGGTCCGGGCCGCCGTTGGTCAGTCCCAGAACGACTGCGTGCGCGCGTACTCGCGCTCCTGGCGGAGCACGTCGCGGTAGAACTCGTCCTCATCCTCGCGGAGCTTATTGATGATCCGCGCGGCGTTGTGGGGCCCGACGCCGCGCGCCGCGAGGGCTATCACCGCCCGCTTCCCGTGCGTCTGGACGAGGCTCGCGGCGCGGTGCGCCCGCTCGGTGCGGCGCTCCTGCTCGTCGTCCTTCTCGGCCGCGCGCACCGCGGCGACCGTCTCGTCGTCCCACGGGTTGAGTGCCGCGACCCGGGTGGACCCGCACTCGGGGCACTCGGGCTGGTCGCGGACGCGCCGGACCTTCGTCGTGTGCTTCCAGTCCGTACAGTGGAGACAAAAGAGGATCACTCGGTCGTCCCGGATGCGCTCTTTGACCGTCTCGATCACGTCGGCGTCGGCGTTGTCGGGGACGAGGAACTCCGTGCCGGCGGAGCGACCCGCGGTGCCGAGCGGGGTGCGCTCGCGGGCGATAGTGAGGTCGAGCGGGCCGTCCCGTCCCCCGTCGTCCGGCTGGAGCGCCGCGAGCAGGTCCGCGGTCTCCGGCACCGCGAGGTCGGCGTGGAACACCTCACGGAGCGCCTCGTCGTAGACGGGAGTGTCTTCGAGGGCCGCGAGCAGGCGGTCGCCGCCGAATCGGCCGCGCCCCTCCTTGTACCGCTTGACGGCGCCGAACTTCGCCGCGACCTGCGCGAGCGTGAACTTCAGCGCGTCCGACTTCTTCACGGCGAGTTCGAGGTACGCCTCCAGCCGGTCGGGGTCCGTCGTCTCCAGCACCTCGCGGAAGGTTCCGGGACTGACGCCGTTCGGCACCTCGAACTCGATCCGGTACGGGTCGACGTCCATCCCGACGGACGAGCCGGCGCGCTGGCCGACGAGCGCAGCGAGCAACCGCGCGAGCGTCTCGTTGACCTCGTGGCCGAAGGCGGCGTTGACCGCGACGGTGCGGGCGCTCCCCTCGATCACGATCCGCTCGTCGGTCGGCACGGGGTGGCCGGCGTCGACGTGGTCGACGACCGCCTTCAGCGCGGCCGCGACCGTCTCCTCGTCGGTCGGGTAGCGCTCGGCGAGGTCGGCGGCGACCGCCGTCGGCGTGGAGCCGGCCGCTAGGGCGGCCGCGGCCTCGCCTCGGATCCGGCCGACCTCCTCGGCGACTGGCTTCGGGACGGGGATCTCCTGGCCCACCCACGAGGGGACCTCGCCGGTCGGGTCGGGGATCGGCGTGACGTTCACGCGCTCCTCCTCCTCGTCGACCTCGGTGATCCGCCACATCTCGCCGCGCTGGACGAACGTCTCGCCCGGCCCGGCGAAGTTGACGACGAACTGCTCGTCGAGGGTGCCAATACCCCGCCGCGAGGACATGTCGTACACCTCGTAGGTGGACTCGTCGGGGATCATCGAGAGGTTCGCGTAGAAGTACTGCCAGGTGCCGCCCGACTTTTCGAGAGTGTCCGTCTCCTCGTCGAGCCACAGCAGGCGGTTCCCGTCGAGCTCGCGGACGACCTCCTGGAACTCGGGCTCCGAGAGGTCGGCGAACGGGTAGGCGTTCGTGATCGTCTGGTACGCCTCCCGGGCGTGGACCTCGCCCTCGTCCATCACGAGCCCGACGATCTGGTTGGCGACCGTGTCGAGGCTCCCGTGGTGGATGTTCGCGGGCTCGACGAGCTCCTCGCCGGCGCGCCGCGCGATGGCCATCGCTTCGAGCGTGTCGTCGCCTCCCTGCGTCACGACAGTCCCCTCCGAGACGAGGTCGCGGCGGTGGCCCGCGCGGCCGACGCGCTGGAGCAGCCGGGCCACCTCGCGGGGGCTCCCGTACTGGACCACGTGGTCGACGCGCCCCACGTCGATCCCGAGCTCCATCGAGGAGGTGCAGACGAGCCCGTCCAGACCGCCCGACTTGAACCGGTCTTCCACGTCGACCCGGACCTCCTTCGAGAGCGATCCGTGGTGGAGCTCGATCTCCGTGGGGTCGGCGGCGTCGTCCCGCCCGTCGCGTTCGGCGGCCTCCCGCTCGTTCTCGGCGAGCGTCTTGAACCGCGAGCCGAGCGCCTCCGCGGTCTGGCGCGTGTTGACGAAGATCAGCGTCGACTCGTTCTCGGCGACGATCTCGCGGATCGTCCGGACGTGGCTCGCGGTCGTCTCGTCGACCGCGAGCTCGCCGGCGAGCGTGGTATCGCGGTCCGTGATCGCCGGATCGAGGACGCGCACGTCGGTCCGCGTCCCGGCCGCGACCTCGACCGTCTCGAACGCGCGGTCGCCGGGGCGGTCGGGGTCGCGCTTGCCGGTGCCGACGAGGAAGCGCCCGACCTCCTCGGGGTCACCGACCGTCGCGGAGAGGCCGACGCGCTGGAACGGCCCCGCGACGCGGCGGAGGCGCTCGAGGCCGACCGTGAGCTGGGCGCCCCGCTTCGCCGCGGCGAGCTCGTGGACCTCGTCGATGACGACGTGCGCCACGTCCTCCAGGGCGACCCGCATCTTCGAGCCGGTGAGGATCGCCTGGAGGCTCTCCGGGGTCGTGATGAGCACGTCGGGCGGGTCGTCGGCCTGCTTCGACCGCTCGTACTGCGTGGTGTCGCCGTGGCGCACCGCGACCTCGACGCCGAGGCGGTCGCCCCACCACTCAAGCCGGTCCATCATGTCGCGGTTGAGCGCGCGCAGCGGGGTGATGTACAGCGCGGAGATACCCTCCCGCGGCGGGTCGCCGGGCGCGTCGCGGGCCGCGACGATCGCGTCGAAGACGGGGAGCATCGCCGTCTCCGTCTTCCCGGTCCCCGTCGGCGCGAGGACGAGGGCGTTCCGCCCGTCGGCGAGCGGCGGGATCGCCTCGCGCTGGGGCTCCGTCGGCGTGGAAAAGCCCCGGTCGGAGAGCGCCTCGCGAATATCGCTCCCGAGCTGCGCGAACGCGTCCATGCCCGACGATTCCGCCATTGTCTGATCGTCGGACCTTGGGCGCTCGGGCGATTAAGCCCGTCGCCCCGCGCGACGCGCACGGTCGACGTGAGGCGGCGGCGACGCGCGGCGACGGCGACGCGCTGAATGGAGACGCGCGGGACGGCGACGCGCTGGATGGAGACGCGCGGGACGGCGACGCACGGCGCCCGCCTCGCGCGCGCCGATCAGTTCGCGAGGGGCAGTTCGACGGCGAACACGCTCCCCGTCGGCTCGTTGTCCTCGACCCACACGTCGCCGCCGTACTTGTCGACGAGCGTCTCGACGAGGTACAGACCGATCCCCGTCCCGCCGCTCTCGAGCCCCTTCGCGCCCTCCTGGAAGATGTCCTCCTTGTGGTCGTCGTCGATCCCGGGGCCGTTGTCCGCGATCGACACGCGCACCGAGTCGTCCGAGACGCGCGTCGAGACCGTGATCTCGGCCCTCTCCTTGTCGTTGTGGACGACCGCGTTCGTCAGCAGGTTCCGGAACACCGCCTCCAGCAGGTCGTCCGCCGCCACCGTCACGTCCGGGATCGACTCGCTCACCGTGACCGTCGCCCGGTCCTGCTCCGACCGGACCTGTTCGATCTGTCCGTTGAGCTCGGCTCGGAGGTTCATCGGCGTCAGGTCGGAGCCGGCCTGTAGCAGCACGTCGGTGACGTCCCTGGCGGTCTCCGTGATGTCCGCCGCCTGCTTCGCCGCCTCGATGACCGTCCGCGCGTAGGTCCGGCTCTGGTCGTCGACGAGCGCGTCCTCGAGGAGTCCGGTGTACGACTCGACCACCATCAGCTGGTTTCTGATGTCGTGGCGGACGACCTGGTTGAGCAGCGTGAGGTTGTCCCGCTGCTCTTCGAGCGTCCGCTCGTACTGCTTGAGCTCGGTCACGTCGCGGGCGTATCCAAGGACGGCGTCTTCGCCCGTCTCGGCAACCTCGTAGGGTATCTTCGTCGTCTGGAGGATGCGCGTCTCCCCGTCCGCCGTGGTCAGCGTCTCCTCGTCTATCGTCCTCGGCTCGCCCGACTCGATCACGGCGAGGTCGTCCTGTCTGAACGCCTCGGAGTCCTCGGCGCTGGGGATGATCTCCGCCTCGGACTTGCCCTCTACCTCCTCCGGCGTCTTCCCGTACGCCGCCGCGGTCGCCTCGTTGGCCAGCAGGTACTCGCCCTCCCGGTTCTTCACGAACACCAGGTCGGGCACGAGGTCGATGATCCGCCGGAGCTCCTCGCGCGTCGCCTCGATGGCCCGCTCGTACTCCTTCCGCTCCGTGACGTCCTGGAACAGCCCCAGCGCCCCGACGACGTTCCCCGCGTCGTCGTACTGCGGATCGCCGATCGCCCGCACCCACTTGGTCCGATCGGACTCCGTCACGATGCGGAGTTCGAGGTCGTACGACTCGCCCGCCTCGGTCAGGCGGTCGAACGCCGCCTCGATGGCGTCGCGGTCGTCCGGGTGGTAGAAGCTGAGCCCGTCCTCTAGGCGGATCGTGTCGTCGGGCGGAACCTCGTGGATCCGGTACACCTCGTCGCTCCACGTGAGCGAGTCCTCGACCAGATCGGCCTCCCACCAGCCGATCGACGCGCTCTCTTGGGTGCGCTCAATGACCGATCGCGTGCGTTCCAGTTCCGCCTCCCGGCGCTTCTGGTCGTCGATGTCGAGGTGGACCCCGACCGCGCGGACCGGCTTCCCGTCGTCGTCGCGCTCGACGACCTTCCCGACGTCCCGGATCCACTTCCAGTCTCCCGCCGCGGTGCGCATCCGGTGTTCCGTGTCGTAGAGCTCCGTCTCGCCGGCCATGTGGCTCGACAGGGCGTCTTCGACGGGCCCGAGGTCGTCGGGGTGAACGCGCCGCTCCCACGCGTCAACGTGCGGTTCGATCTCGTCGGGCGCGTGGCCCAACATCCGGGCCCACCGGTCGTTGAACTCGACCTCGTCGGTGGCCATGTCCCAGTCCCAGACGCCGATCTGTGCGCCCTCGACCGCGAGTTCGAGGCGGTCTTTGATCTGTTGGAGCGCTCGCTCTCGCTCCCGTTGTTCGGTGATGTCGGTCGACACACCGCACACACCGCGTATCTCCCCCTCCTCGTCGTACACGGGGGACTTCCGCGTCAGCCGAACGCTCTCTCCGGCGGGCGTCGGCACCGTCTCCTCGACTTCGATCCGTTCGCCGTCTTCAACGACCCGGCGGTCGTCAGCGCGGGTCTGCGCCGCGACGGCCTCCGGGAAGAGTTCCTCGTCGGTCATCCCGACGGGGTCCTCGTCGACGTCGAACACGTTGCGGCACGCCTGGTTCATCAGCAGGTACCGCCCCTCGGTGTCCTTCAGGAACACCGCCGCGGACATCGTCTCCAAGACGGTCTGGAACCGCCGGTGCGTGCGCCGGTGTTCCCGCTCCCGCTCCTTCTGTCGCGTGACGTCGCGGGCGACGCCGACGATCTGCGTCACCGTTCCGTCGTCGACGACCGGGGTAAGCTTCGTCTGCCAGTCGGTCGCCCCGCCCGGGAACTCGAGCCGCTCCTCGTACTCGATCGTCGTCCCCCGCTCGACGCAGAGCCGATAGTTCGCCTCGACCGCGGCCCCCTGTTGCTCTCCGAGGAGTTCCCGCGGCGTCTTCCCGAACATCGCGTCCTCGGTCAGCCCGGTCTGTCGCTGGTGTGCGGTGTTGTTCTGCCTGAACGTGAACTCGTACTCCCCGTCCGTCCGCGCCACGTCAACGAGAAAGATCGCGTCGTCAGCCTCCTGAAACATCGCCTCGTAAACGCTCGTCACCTCATCGCCGTCAGATCCGAACCGATCGGCACCGTTCGTAGATGAACCTCTTCCCATGATCTCGCTCTTTTCTCTTTACGTTACTGAGAGTAATAATACTGCGGATGTCAACGCGGGGAACAGACCGCCCGTCGACCCTGTTCGCGGCCCCTCACGGCGCCGCGCCCGCTACGTTACGCCGCCCTCGCCCGTCGCGTACGCCTCGTGGGCCCCCGAGTCGAGGATCGCCTCGATCTCGTCGACGACCTCCAGCACGTCGGCAAAGGAGGTGTAGGGGGCCGCGGGGCAGACCCGCACCACGTTCGGCGGTCGGAAGTCGACGACCGCGCCCCGGTCGTTGAGCGCCTCGCTCAGCCGCTCGGCCTCGGGGTGTTCGAGGGCGACGTGACCGCCGCGCGCGGCGTGTTCGCGGGGCGTTCCCACCGAGACCCCCGGGAGCCGGTCGTCGACGAGGGCGATGAGGAAGTCGGTGAGCGCGAGCGACTTCGCCCGCAGGCGGTCGATCCCGGCCTCGCGCAGGAGTTCGACCGACCCTTCAAGCGGCGCGGCCGAAAGCAGCGGCGGCGTGCCGATCTGCCACGCGCCGGCGGAGTCGGCCGCGGTGAAGGTCATGTTCATCTCGAACTGCGTCGCCTTCTCGTGGCCCCACCACCCGGCCAGCGCGGGGTCGAGCCCGTGGTGGCGCTCGGCGACGAACAGCGCGCCGATCGACCCCGGTCCGGCGTTGAGGTACTTGTACGTACACCACACCGCAAAGTCGACGCCGGCGTCGCCGAACGCGTGGGGGACGGCGCCCGCGGAGTGGGCGGCGTCGAAGCCGGCGTACGCGCCCGCCTCGTGGGCCGCCGTCGCGATCCGCTCGACGTCGAACAGCTGGCCCGAGCGGTACAGCGCGGTCGGCATGAACACGATCCCCACGTCGTCGTGCGCCGCCAGCGCCGCCTCGATGTCCCGGGGATCGATCGTCCGCCCGTCGCGGCTCGGAACGACCCGGAGCTTCTCGTCCGGGTCGATCCCCCGCTGCCGGAGCTGCGCCCGGAGCGCGTAGTGGTCGGAGGGGAAGTCGAGCTCGTTGACGAGGACCGCGGGGTCGGCGTCCGGGTCGCCGTCCGGCGCCCACTCTCCGTCCGCGGCCGCGACGTCCTCGCGTTCGGGCCCGTTCCCGGCCAGCAGCTCGTCGAGGAACGTGCCGATCAGGGTGTGGATGTTCACCGTGATCGAGTTGCCGACGACAACCTCGCTCGGCTCCGCGCCCACCAGCGGCGCGAGCGCGTCGCCGAGTCGTTCGCCGACATCGAACCACGGCGGGTCGGCGTCGGTCCACCCGGAGATGAGCAGCTCGCGCCACTCGTCGACCACGCGGTCGAGGCTCGCGAGGGCGGCGTCGCTCGCGGGGCCGAGCGAGTTCCCGTCCATATAGAGAACACCGTCAGGGACCCGGTAGCGGTCCGCGAACGACGCGAGCGGATCGTCCTCGTCGAGTCGCGCGGCGAGCACCGCGGGGTCGGCGTCCTCTCCGTCGTCGGCGCCGAGTCCCTCGCCCGCGAGGGCGTCGCGCGCGGGGGCGTACGAGTCGTCCATACACGAGGGCGCCGCGCCGGCGACTAAGCGTTTCCGGGGTCCGGCGAGGGCCGCGAAACGGTCGGGTGACCTACTCGACGATGTCGATCGCGGGTCGGCCCGGCTCCGCCTTGCTGACGACGGCCTCCTCGGCGTCCGCGGCGCGCTCGACGCGGACCGGGGCGTCGAACTCGCGCTCGATCAGCCACGCGGCCGCTCGCAGGGCGTCGTGTTCGGCGTCGCCGTCGAGCGTCTCACGGAGCGCCTCGCGGTTCGCCTGGAGGTCCTGCCCGTACGAGGCGGCGTCGTCGCCCCGCTCGCGGATGTGGCTCTCGGCCATCAGCTCGGAGATCAGGTTGTCGGCGTCGCTGTCGATCGCGATCTCCAGCGCGTCGTACTTCCAGTCGGGCGCGACGACCACGTCGATCCGCTCGGGGTCGTTGATCCCGGCGACCTCGACGATGTCGCGCACGTCTTCGCGGGTGTTCTCGACCAGCCGGCGCCGGCGTTCGACCGTCTCGCGGTCGACGCTCGCGGTCGGCCAGTCGGCCTCCGCGACGAACCCGTCGCGGCCGAGCGACTCCCACAGCTCCTCGGCGAGGTGGGGCGCGACGGGGGCGAGCAGGCGGACCGCGACGTCGACGCCGCGCTCGAAGACGGCGGGGTGCGGGTCGGCGTGCTCGCGGTAGCTCCGGAGCGTCCCCACGAGGTCCTGCGCCTCCCGCAGCGCCACGTTGAACGTCAGGTCGTCGTACTCCGCGCCGGCGATGGCGACCGCGGCGTCGGTCTCGTCGGCGACGTAGTCGTCGATTTCATCGCGGTCGGCGTCGGGGTCGGCCGTCGCCACGTCGCCCGCGGCGTGCGCCTCGACGAGGTCGCTGAGGCGGGTCAGGAATCGGTGGGTGGACCGGACGCCCTCCTCGGACCAGTCGAAGTCGCGCTCGGGCTGGGCGGCCTCCATCATGAACAGCCGCGCGGTGTCGGCGCCGTACTCGTCGACGATCCGCTGCGGCGAGACGACGTTCCCCTTCGACTTGGACATCTTCTCGCCCTCCAGCTGGACCATCCCCTGTGCCAGCAGGTTGGTGAACGGCTCGCGGTGGTCGAGGTCCTCCTCGTCGGCCAACACCTTGGTGAAGAACCGCGAGTACAGCAGGTGCATCACGGCGTGTTCGATGCCGCCCACGTACTGGTCGACCGGCATCCAGTCGTTCGCGCGGCCGAGGTCGAACGGGGCGTCCGCCAGGTCCGGCGAGACGTACCGCAGGAAGTACCACGAGGAGTCGACGAACGTGTCCATCGTGTCGGTCTCGCGGGTCGCCGGCCCGCCGCACTCCGGACAGGTCGTCTCCTGCCACTCGTCGGCGGCGTCGAGCGGGTTCCCGGTGGTGTTGATGAACTCGGGCAGCTCGACGGGCAGGTCCTCGTCGGGCACCGGGACCGCGCCGCAGTCGTCGCAGTGGACCATCGGGATCGGCGTCCCCCAGTAGCGCTGCCGGGAGATGCCCCAGTCGCGCAGCTGGTACTGCGTGGCCGGCTCGGCGCTCCTGATATCGTCCGTGATCCGCTCGCGCGCGGTCTCGCTGTCCAGTCCGGTGTACTTGCCGGAGCCGATTAGGACGCCGTCCTCCGTGAATGCGGCCTCCTCCACGTCCGGTGCGTCCGGGACCGCTTCGCCGTCGGGGTCGTCGGACTCCGGCGCGATCACGGGTCGGATCTCGACGCCCTTCTCCGTCGCGAACGCGTGGTCGCGCTCGTCGTGGGCGGGCACGGCCATCAGCGCGCCCGTCCCCACGTCCGAGAGGACGAAGTCGGCGACGTACACCGGGATCTCCTCGCCGGTGGCGGGATTGGTCGCGGTCAGTCCGGTCTCGACCCCGTTCGGCTCGTCGCCGTCGGGGTCGGCCTCGTGGTGGACGAACTCGTGGATCTCGTCGTCCTCCTCGGCCAGCTCCTCGGCGATCGGGTGATCGGGGGCGATCGCGAAGAAGGTCGCGCCGTATATCGTGTCGATCCGGGTCGTGAACGCCGTTACGTCCCCGTACCCGTCGATCGAGAAGTCGACCTCGCTGCCGTGCTGTCGGCCGATCCAGTTGCGCTGCATCTGCCGGACCGAGTTCGGCCACCCCTCTAGGTCGTCGATGGCGTCCAGCAGCTCGTCGGCGTACTCGGTTATCTTCAGGAACCACTGGTCGAGCTCGCGGGTCTCGACGGGGGTGTCGCAGCGCCAGCACAGCTCCGCGTCGCCCTCGACCTGCTCGTCGGCGAGGACGGTCTCGCAGGAGGGACACCAGTTCACCTCCGCGTCGCGGCGCTCGACGAGGCCGGCCTCGTGGAAGCGGCGGAACAGCCACTGGTTCCACCGGTAGTAGTCGGGGGTACACGTGGTGACCTCGCGGTCCCAGTCGTAGCCGAACCCCATCGACTTCATCTGCCCCTTCATCGTGTCGATGCAGTCGAACGTCCAGTCGCGGGGGTTGGTGTCACGCTCCTTGGCGGCGTTCTCGGCGGGCAGTCCGAACGCGTCCCACCCCATCGGGTGGAGCACGTCGTCGCCGCGCATCCGCCGGTACCGGGCGTACGCGTCCGTGATCGTGTAGTTGCGGACGTGACCCATGTGGAGCTTCCCGGACGGGTACGGGTACATCCCGAGGACGTACGTCGGGTCCGAGGCCTCGTCCGGGACGTGGTACACGTCGGCGTCGTCCCACGCCTCCTGCCACCGTTCTTCGACCGCCGCGTGGTCGTATCTCTCCTGAGACATCTGCTTATATACTCGTGGTCGGTTCTGCGTCGTATAGCTTTCCATCCAGTGGTGCGCCGTGACACGGGGCGACGCGGCCGTTGCGCGCGCCCGCGCGAGCGCCGGCGCGCTGGCGGCCTACAGCTTCTCGGCGTTCCTCGCCTGCTCGACCCGCTTCGTCGCCTGCTCGACCCGCTTTCCGGTCGCGTTCGCGAGCCCGGGCGGGAGCCCCTCCCGCGCGGCCGCGAGCCGCTCCTCGATCCGGGCGATCCGGTCGAGCACGTTCGCCAGTTGACGCTCCGTCCCTTCGGCGTCGCCCTCGCGGGCGCGCTCCTCGGCCCGCTCCGCGGCGTCGACCGCGGCCGCGAGGGCGCGTTCGAGCCCGTTGACCGCGTTCGACGGGCCCCCCGAACCGCCGCCGCTCCCGCCGCTGTCGTTTCCGCCGCCGCTCCCGCCGCCCGCGCCGCCGTCTCCGTCCCCGCCGTCGCTCTCGGCCGCCGCGGCCGCGACCGCCGCGCGCGTCTCCTCGGCCACGTCGGCGACGTAGCCCGCGAGCGGGGCCGCCCCGGTCTCCGGGCGCTCGATCCGGATCGCGTCGTCGCCGGCGTCCGGATCGTCCCCCTCGTCGCCGTCGTCTCCCGCCCCCGGCCGGTCCGGGTTGACGCGGTACGCGCCGACCTCGTCGTCGGCGTCGCGGACCTCCGTCGTGTACGCGCCGCCGGCGTGGACGTAGGCGGCGTCGCTCCCCTCGATCGCGGAGTCGTAGATCCGCCCGGCGAAGTCGTCCTCGATCGCGGTCCGGGTCAGGTCGACCTCGCTCTCCGCGTCCGACAGCTCGACCTTCCGCGCGTTCTCGCGGGCGACGAGCGGAATCTCGCCGTCGATGCCGGCGGTCGTCACGGCCTCGTCGGCCGCGACGGTCAGCCGCTCGCTGTGGGGCGCCCGCCCGGCGCCGTTGACCGTGAAGCGGTGATCGCCCTCGGGGACGCCGTTCGCGACCGCGACGCCGCCGGCGAACGTCGGCACCGCTTCCGGGTCGCTCTCGATCAGCGCGAACGACTCGACGCTCGACTCGGTCGTGGTCAACCCCTCGCCGTCGGGCGCCTCGTCGCTCTCGGTCGCCCGCGTGACGCGCGCGACGACGGCGTCGAGCCCCCCGGCGGCCTCGTCGCCGAACGACGGGTCGTCGGCGATCGCGTCGTACCGGTCCGCCATCTCGGACCGGTGGTTCCCCGCAGTGACGTCGAGCGCGGGGTTCTCGTAGCGCGGCTGCTCCCACGGGACCCCGGTGGTCGTGATGTGGCTCGCGACCGCGTCCTCGACGGCCTCGGGCACGGCGAACTCGAAGCTGAGCTGCGGGCCGGTGAACGCGTCGATGTCCTCCAGCTCGGCGCTCTCCACCAGCTCGTACTCGACGACGGACTCGGCGGCCTCGGCGGCGAGCGCGGCGTCGTCGCCGTCGTCGGGGCGCTCGCCGTGTCGGAAGGCGACCCCCGTCTCCCGGAGCGGCAGGTCGGTCGGCGGCGAACGCAGCGCGTCGAGCGACCGGACCGTCAGCGCGCCGTCGACCAGCGAGGACTCCGAGACCGACGGGAGGTCAGGGTGGTCGTAGATCGGCTCCCCTTCGTACTCGGGGACGACGAACGGCAGTCGGGCCCCCTCGTCGCGGGGCAGACCGTAGGCGATCGGAATCCCGAGCAGGTCCTCGACCGTGTCGATCGTCGTGTTGGTGATGTCGGCGAGCAGGCCCTCCTCGCCGACGCGCCGGAAGCCGTCCGGGATCTCGTTGATCGAGAGCGTGCTGGAGTGCGAGCCGAGCTCGGGGAGGATCCGCGGGACGACCTCGGGGTCGGGGTCGAGGAACTCGTTGTTGGGCACGCTCCGCGAGTGCGAGCTGGCGACGTACAGCTGCGGGTCGCCCGAGTCGAGGTCGACGAAGACGTGGAGCACCTCCCAGTCGTGCCAGTGGAAGTTCGCGGTGAACTGGTCGAACGCGGAATAGAGCCAGAACTGGACGACCGCCAGCGGGGAGTCCTCGTAGCGCATCCCGTTGTAGAAGACGGTCGGGTTCGGCGGCTCGCCCGCCTCGTCGTACCGCTCGTGGTAGCCGTCGAACGCGGCGAAGCCGTCGACGACCGTCTCGCCGTCCGCCTCGCTCGCGTACGGTCGCGGGTCGGTCGGGTACCACGGCTCGGCGCTGTCGAAGTACAGCGTCGGCGCGAACCCCGCCGCGAGTTCGTCGAGCCGGTCCGCGTCGAGATCGGTCGTCGACGCGTCGTCCGGCTCAGGGCCGGAACAGCCCGCGACCGCGGCGCTCCCGGCGCCCGCGAGCGCGCCGAGGACGGTCCGGCGGTCGACGCGGCTCGCGGGCGCCCCGCCGGGCGCTTCGTCCGGCCCGCTCCCCCTCGCACCGTCGCCGGCGTCGGCGTCCCGATCCATTTCCTCGGGCGACGTGAGCCGCACGAATAACACTTCTGCCGCCCGCGAGCCGCTCGTTCGTCTCGGTTGTCACGGCTCCCGGCGTCCCAGCGAGACGTCCGAGACGACGGCGCCGACGCCGTCGACCGACGCCACCGCGCCGTACTCCCGGGCCGAGGCGACCGTCCACGGCAGCACCCGCAGCCCGGCGGTCGCGGCCCGCGAGACGATATCCGTCCGGAGGCACAGCTCGTACCGCGGCGACACCGCCGCACAGCCCAGTGCCGTCGCCGTCTCGACGATCCCCGCCACGTCCTGCGGCGGATACGCCCACCTCGGCAGTCCGACCCCCGCTCGGCTCCCCGGGATCAGCGGCCTAAGCGGCCGCGCCGGGACCGACTCCCGGGCCCCGTAGACGGTCGGGACCGTCGGGTCGGCCGCGTTCGCGGCCTCGATGGCCGCGGGGTCGTCGGCGGCGACGGCGAGCCCGTGGTCGCGTTCCGCGCCGGCCGCGACCGCGTCGGCCGCCACGCCGCGCTCCTTCAGGTCGAGCAGGACCCACGCGTCCGACGGCACGGCGTCGAGCGCCGCGGCGAGCGTCGGCACCGGTTCTCCCGACCCCTCGACGGAGAGCTCGGCGAGCCGCCCCGCCGGGGTCCGGCCGACGCGACCGGTCGCGTCCGTCACCCGCCCCAGCGTCGCGTCGTGGAAGGCGACGAGCTCGCCCGTGCCGCAGCGGCGCACGTCGAGCTCGACCCGGTCGACGACGGTCGTCGCCGCCTCGATAGCCGCGACCGTGTTCTCCGGGTGTTCGGCCGCGAAGCCGCGGTGCGCGACGAGCGGAGGGTCCCCCCTACCGGCGGCCGCGCCGGCCCCCGCGGCGTAGCCGTCGTTTCCGCCGGCATCGCCGCTCCCGCGCCCGGCGCAACCGGCGAGGGCGGCCGACCCCGTCGCCGCGACCGCACCGACCGCGAGCGCCCCGCTCCGCCGAAGCATCGCTCTGCGGGTCGCTTCCGTCCGCGCGTCGGATCCAGGCGGGGCGGCGTCGCACACGGCGGTCTCACCGTCTGACGTTCGGCGCCACGGACAAAAGTCCGGGGGCACGGACCGAACCGCGCGACGCCGTCTCCGGGAGAAGGTATTTGCGGCCGGCAGCCCGATTCCGGGGTATGGACGGGAAGCAGGCCCTCTACTACGCGGCGATCGCGATCGCGGTGTTGATCGGGGTCGGTATCGTCGTCAGCGTGGTCTCCGCGCTCGTGAGCCTCGTCTGGACGATCGTCTCCGGGGTCGTCTCGCTCGCGGTGCTGGCGGGGCTCGTTTACGTCGCCTACAAGGCCGGCTCGTGGCTGCTCGGCGAGGGCGGCTCGCCGTCGCTCGACTCGATCGGCTCGGAGTCCGCCTCGTCGACCTCGGTCGACGCCGGGAGCAGCCGCCAGGACCGCCTCCGGAAGCAGTACGTCGAGGGACAGATCAGCGAGGCGGAGTTCGAGCGGCGCATCGGCGAGGAGTTGGAGACCGAGGAGGTCGACGAGATCGACCGCGAACTCGAACGGGAGCGGTAGGCGTCGACCGCCGCGGGGACTCAGAACCGCTCGCGGAGCTCAGCGCGTAAGTCCTCGATGTCGAGGTCCTTCATCGCGAACAACACGAGCAGGTGGTAGACGAGGTCGGCGCTCTCCGCGGTGAGCTCCTCGCGGTCGTCGTCCTTCGCCGCGAGGATGGCCTCCGTCGTCTCCTCGCCGACCTTCTCTAAGACCGCGTTCTCTCCCTTCTCGTGGGTGAACAGGGACGCGGTGTACGACCCCTCCGGGAGCTCCTCCTTGCGCGACTCGATGGTGGCGAACAGCTCGTCGAGGACGGCCTCGGGCGGCTCGTCCGCGCTCGATTCGCCCTCGGCCGGATCGCTCACGCGACCACCTCCCGCTCGGGGAAGAAGGCGAGGTCGTGGATCCGCGGGTCGTCGGTGAGCTCCGGGTGGAACGCGGTGGCCACGACCGGCCCGTCGCGCACCGCGACCGGGCGCCCGTCGACGGTCGCGAGCGTCTCGACGCCGTCGCCCACGTCGTCGATGGCCGGCGCGCGGATGAACACGGCGTGGAAGGGGTCGTCGAGGCCGGTCACCGGGACCTTCGCCTCGAAGGAGTCCTTCTGCCGGCCGAACGCGTTGCGGTCGACCGAGACGTCGACCAGCCCCAGCGGCTCGACCCGGTCGTCCTTCGCGTCGGTCGAGCAGACGATCAGTCCGGCGCAGGTGGCGAGGATCGGCTTCCCGGCCGCGACGTGGTCCCGTATCTCCGCGGCGATCCCCTCGCGGTGGATCAGCCGCGAGATGGTCGTCGACTCCCCGCCCGGCATCAGGAGGACGTCGCAGTCGGGCACGACCCCCGACTCTCGGATCTCGACGACCTCCGCGGACTCGTCGTGGGCGGCCGCGGCGTTGCGGACGGCGGCGGCGTGTTCGGCCACGTCGCCCTGGACGGCGATGACGCCTGCTTTCATACGTATCGGTGGGGCGGGCGCGTGGAAAAAGGGCGCGCTACGCGACCGGTCGACTCGGGATCGGTGCGTCGGCAGAACGGGAACGGCGAGGCCGTTACGCGACCGTCAGCGAGAGGATCTGGACGAACACGCCGAAGAGGACGCAGAACGCGAGGACCGTCTTGGGGTCGATCGCGATGGCGTTCCGGTCCTCGTTCTCGAAGTAGCGGACCAGTCCCGCACTGGACATCAGCCCGCCGGAGTTGGAACCACTCATGCCCGCTTCTGGACGGCGACGCGTCCTAAACGTTTCGTTCGTCGTTCGGACCGTGTTCGCGCCACCGTCGCGCCGTCGCCCGGTCGAGCCGCCGCCGAGCGCGCGCACGCACAAGTGGGAAACCCTTATGCGCGGCCCGGCGGTAGTTGACCGCGACTATGACCGTTCGACTGCTGGATTTCCACGCCGAGTGGTGCGGCCCGTGTAAGACCCAAGACCCCATCCTGGAGGAGATCCAGGAAGACCTCGGCGACGCGTTCGAGCTCCAGAAGGTCGACGTCGACGAGGAGCAGGACGTCGCGAACCAGTACCAGGTCCGCTCGCTCCCGACGCTCATCGTCGAGAACGACGACGGCGTCGTCGACCGCTTCGTCGGCGTCACGCAGCGCGAGGACATCGAGGCCGCCCTCTCGGAAGCGGGCGCCTGACCAGGACTTTCGCCGACTAGCCTCTCCTCCCGCGACCGTCGCGGCGTCTCGCAACCTTTTACAGCACCGCCCGCACAGTAGCCGTATGGCCAGTTTCGACGCCGCCGAACGTCGCATGCTCGACCGACAGATCTGTATGCGCTGTAACGCCCGCAACGCCTCCGAGGCCGAGCGCTGCCGCAAGTGCGGCTACACCAAGCTCCGCCCGAAGGCGACCGAGCGCCGCGCGGCGTAACCCGGCCGTTTCCGGGTCGTTCACGGCCCTTCTCACGGACTCTCCTTCTGACGACCAGGTGCGCGTGTGCCTCGCTCCGCCCCAGCCTCGCGGTTCGCTCGGGGCTCCCTTCGGTCACCCCTCTCTCACGTCCCTCGCACGCGCTCCTCGCGGCCGCCGAAGTCGGTGGTCGGTCTCGCAGTCACTCGGTTTTAAACCCGGCTCCCGCTCACCCGTCGGGGTATTTCGGCTCGCGGCGCTCGGCGCGCTCCGTCGCGCGCTCGATCACCTCGCGGAGGGTCTCCGGGCCGTCGACGGCGCGGTAGACGTCGCCGTGGCCGGGGAATATCGCCCCCGTGGAGTCGGGCAGCCGGTCGAGGATCTCGCGGAGACTCTCGATCAGGCGCTCGCGCGACTGGCCGGCCATGTCGGTCCGGCCGAACGAGCCGTCGTCGAAGGCGCCGTCGTTGTACACCACCACGTCGCCCGAGTAGAGCCGCTCTGCGCCGACGAGCGAGACGTGGTCGTCGGCGTGTCCGGGGGTGTAGACGACCTCGCAGGACTCGTCGCCGACCACCACCTCGTCGCCGTCCCCGAGCGCGGCGTCCCGGAGCGGGTGATCGGCGTACGCGAGCACTTCCGCGTCGAAGCGCTCGACCACCGCGCCGAGCTCGCCCACGTGGTCGCGGTGCTGGTGCGTGATCACGACGCGGTCGAGGCCGTCGACGCCGGCGTCGGCGAGAGCGTCGGCGACGGCGTCCTCGACGCCGGGCATCGTTCCCGCGTCGACGAGCGTCGTCTCGTCCCCGACGACGAGGTACGCGTTACAGGTGAACTCCTCCGCGTCCGCGGTGACGGTGATCGGCTCCATGCCTCCACTCGCTCGCGGAGCGACAAAAGCGTACAGTCGCACCCCAGCGAGCCCCTCGGGTCCGCTGACGGCCGTGGATTTATCACTCACCCCCTGTTAGTGTCACACACAAATGGGCTTCGGCAGCTACGACGAGTCCGAACAGGAGAATCAGGACCTGGACGCGGACTTCGACGACGACGACGGCGTCCGGGCTGCCCAGGAGACCCACCAAGGGTCCGTGGACTACGAACCCGGCGCCTCGAACGACGAGCTTCTCGACCGGCTCCAGGAGATAAAGTCCGAGGACGCGTGAGTGACCACGCCGAGCCGCGCGCTCGGCGTCGCTTTCTCTGACGCCCGCGACGCGAGCCACGCGGCCGGCGTCGTCGTTCGCGCCGACGGGACCCCCGACGGCTTCGCGTTCGCGCGGTGTACCGTCGGCGGCACCGACGCGACCGACGCGGTGATCGACTGCTGGCGCACGCTCGCCCGCGAGGACGTCCGCCACGTGGTCTGTGCGGGGGTCGCGCCCGCGTGGTTCAACCTCCTCGACCTCGACGAACTCGCCGAGACGCTCGACCGCCCGGTCTACGCCGTGAGCTACGAGGCGAGCCCCGGGCTCGAACCGGCGCTCCGGGACGCGTTCGACGGCGAGGCCCTCGCCGACCGGCTCGCCGCGTACCGGTCGCTTCCGCCCCGCGTTCCGGTCGGCGACCCGGACTCGGATCGGCCCCGATTCGTCCGCGCGGTCGGTATCGAACCGGAGCGCGCCGCCGCGGCGATCCGGGGGCTCACTCGCGACGGCTTCCGGCGCTGTGAGCCCCTCCGGATCGCGGCGCTCGCCGCGAGCGCGCACCGTGAGGCGGCGACGGCCGAGTAGGCGGGGCTCGGCGTGCGGCCCGTTCGACCGACGCTACTTAGACGACCGCGCCCGGAGCCGTGGGCATGAGCGAACACGGCGGCGACGGCTCCGCGCTCGACGAGGACCTCCGAGTGCCATCCTGCGAGCGGTGCCCGGCGCTGGTGGAGTCGCGGAGCCGGATCGTCGACGGCGTCGGCCCGACGAACGCGGACCTGCTGTTCGTCGGCGAGGGGCCGGGCGCGACCGAGGACGAGGAGGGCGAGCCGTTCGTGGGGCGGTCCGGCGACGTGCTCGACGAGGCGCTGCGCGACGCGGGGCTCGCCCGCGCCGACGTGCGGATCACGAACTGCGTGCGCTGCCGACCGCCGGACAACCGCGACCCGACGACCGAGGAGCTGGCGAACTGCCGCGGGTACCTCGAAGGCGAGATCGACCGACTCGACCCGGAGCTGATCGTGACGCTCGGGAAGGTGCCGAGCGAACACCTCCTCGACCGCTCGGTCGCGATCACCGGCGAGTCCGGCGACGTGGTCGACGCGCGGCTCGCCGGCGTGTCGCGGCGCGTACTGTTATCCGTCCACCCCGCAGCGACGCTGTACGACCGGAGTCAGCGCGACGGCTTCTTCGAGACGATCGCCCGGGCGGCCGAACTGAGCGGCGTCAGCGACCGGGGAGAAAACGGCGGCGACGGCCAGTCGCGGCTCGGCGAGTTCTGAGTCGGCTCAGTCGCGGCGGTCGCCGACGCCGAGCCACTTCTTCGGGTCGAACAGGCCGCGGATCGCTTCGATGAGCCCCTTCCCCTCGTGCTCGCCCGGCCGGAGCCGGGCGCGGATGCGCGAGGAGATGAGTTCGATGCCGAGGACGACGATGAACACCATCACCAGCCCCGCGGCGGTCTGCTGGAACTCGAAGAGGTCCTGACTGTTCCGGATCATCAGTCCGAGCCCGCCAGCGCCGACGACGCCGAGCGAGATCGCGATCCGGGTGTTGATCTCTAAGATGTACAGCGTCCACGCGATGAAGGAGCGGGAGACCTGACTCAACATCCCGAAGCTCACGGTCTGGGTGCCCGACGCACCGGTCGACCGGATCGCCTCGATCGGCCCCTCCTCGATCTCTTCGAGGTCGTCGGTGAACAGGCGGCCGAGGTTCCCGATGCTGTCGGTCGCGATCGCGAGCACCGCCGTCACCTGTCCCGGTGGGCCGATGGGGATGTACAGGAAAATCCAGACGATGGCGGGGATGGCGCGGATCCCGCTGAGGGTGCCCCGGAAGATGAAGTTGAACGGGAACGGCGTGACGCGCTCGCTCCCGAGGACCCCGAGGACGAGCGCGAACGGGAAGGCGAACACGGTGCCCATGATGCCGAGCAGGAGCGTCACGAGGCTCGCCTTCACCAGCGACTGCCGCGACGACTGGAAGCTCTCGATGATGTGGGCGCCGCCGTCGCCGAAGCTCGCGGGGATCGCTTGTAGCCCGCTGATCCCCTGGTCTTTGGTGTAGATCGTGAAGTTCTGGAAGTCCGGCGGGAAGAAGCCGGTCGAGATGAACTCGTACATCCCCGGGAGCCGCCCGGCGACGACGTTGGGCTGGAACCCGATGAAGCCGAGACCCCAGTAGGTGACGCCGAGAACGGCCGCGAGCAGCCCGGCCCACAGGAGGTATTTGAGTCGGCGGAGCCGTTCGAGCGCGCGGAACTGGTCGTCGATCGCCGAGTCTGGCGAGCTCACGCCCGCTCACCCCCGTCGGCGGCGGCGTCGACGTCGGCGTCGCTCCCGCCGAGTTCGTCGCCGCTCGTTCCGGTCGGAACCGTCTTGCCGCCTTGGGCTTCGCCGTAGTAGATCCGGTCCATCTCGTCCATGGTGAGGTCGTCGGCGTCGCCGTCGAAGATCACCTCGCCGCCGCGGATCCCGAGGAACCGGTCCCCGAACTCGCGCGCGATGTTCACCTGGTGGAGGCTGGTGATCGTGGTGAGGTCCTGCTCGGTCGCCGCCTTCTTGAGGTAGCGCATCACGTCGCGGGCCGCCTTCGGGTCGAGGCTGGCGACCGGCTCGTCGGCGAGGACGATCTCGGGGTTCTGGACGAGTGCGCGGGCGATCCCGACGCGCTGTTTCTGTCCCCCGCTCATCGACTCGGCGCGCTGCCCGGCCTCGTCGAGGAGGCCGACGGTCTGGAGTGCCTCCAGAGCGGTCCGCTTGTCCGCGTCGTCGTGCATCCCGAGGGCGCTCCGGAGGAGCCCGTTCCGCGAGAGCGCCCCGGATAGCGCGTTGCCGAACGCGGTCTTGCTCTCGATGAGGTAGTGTTCCTGGAACACCATCCCGACCCCGCTGCGGTTCCCTTGAAGCTCTTCGCCGCCGATGCGAACGGACCCCTCGGTGGGTTCCGTGAGCCCGTTCAACACCCGCAACATCGTCGACTTGCCGGCACCGGAGGGACCGAGCAGAATGACGAACTCCCCCTCGTCGATGGTGAACGACACGTCGTCGAGGGCGACGGTGTCCTCGTCGTATATTTTACTGACGTTTTCGAATTCGATCGTTGGCATGAGGTGTGAGTTTGTCCAAAAACAGACCGATCGTGTGAAAAACGATCCGAAGTTGGGGGACCGTGTGGGATCTACTGGTTGAAGATGTCGGTTCCGACGCCGAGCTCGTCGGCGACGTCGATGACGGACTGGTAGTCGTCCTGGGTCGCCCCGCGGACGCGGCTGAACCAGAGGTCGTCTCCGGTGCCGTCCTCGCCGTCCGCGCCGTAGTAGATGCTGTCCGGGCCCTCCAGGAACGCCTCCTGGATGGCGCTTTTCACGTCGTCGTCGAGCTCGGGCGAGACCACGATCGGTGCGCGCGGGAGCCCCTCGTCCTCGTGGAGGGTAGTCGCGACCTCCTGCCACTCGTCCGGCGTGGGGCCGGTCTTCGTGTCGCGGACGAAGCCGCCCATCGCGGCCGCGTCGACCTGGCCCTGTTCGAGGAGGGTGTACGAGCCGACGTGGCCGCCGGCGAAGCGGGCGTCGAACTCGGCCTGCGAGCCGTTGCCCTCGGGGAGCTCGCCGACGTCGAGGTCCCCCTGGCTCGACATGCTGTACAGCGGGTACAGCGCGCCGCTGGTGGAGAGCCGGTCGGAGAACGCGACCGTCTTCCCGGAGAGGTCGGACAGCTCGGTGATGTCGCTGTCGTTCGGCGTCGCGATGATGCTCTTGTACGTCCAGCCGCCGTAGCCGTACCGCTGGAGGATGACCTCCGCGTTGCCGGTCTTCACGCCGAGGGCGGCCGCGAACGGCCCGGTCTCGGCGATGTCCAGCGTCCCCTGGCCGAGAGACTGGATGATGGCGCTGTAGTTGCTTCCGATGGTCCCCTCAACGCTGAGGTCGCTGGGGACATCGTAGTTCTCCCGGAGGTAGCTCCCGATGTGCTCTTCGAGCGGGGAGTACTGTACGTTGAGGTCCTCCTGCGGGACGGACGGCGAGATGCCGAAGTCGATCGTGCCGTCGCCGCCGAACGTCATCTCCGGTTCGCTGTCCGACCCGTCGGAGCCGTCCGACCCGTCAGAGCCGTTCATGCCGTCGGAGCCGTCCGACCCGTCGCCGCCGCCGCTACAGCCGGCCAGTCCAACGATGCTTGCCGCACCCGCGATCTTGAGGAATTGGCGTCGTCGCTCCATGAGGAGTACGTGTGTGGGTTTTACTGTTCTATCAAAAGTGTTGCTGTTCAAATATACGTACGGCTACGTACCGCTATGCAACGCCTCACGGATGGAAACTGACTTCCACCGCGGTCGCGAACCGGAACCATGGACGAATCTCCACCGGACCGCGACGTGTCCGTCGCGCTCGTGGACTACGGGCTCGGGAACCTCCGGTCGGCGACTCGGGGGTTGGAGCGCGCGGGCGCGACCGTCGAGATCACCGACGATCCCGAGGCGTTCGCCGCGGCCGACGGCGTCGTTCTCCCGGGCGTCGGCGCGTTCCGCGAGGGGATGGAGAACGCCGGCCCGCTGCGCGAGGCGTTGACCGACCACGCCGAGGCCGGTCGCCCCCTCTTCGGGATCTGTCTCGGGATGCAGATGCTCCTGACGACGAGCGAGGAGGCCGACCACGAGGGCGAGGGCGAGGTGACCGGACTCGACCTGATCTCCGGTACCAACGTGCGCTTCGAGGTGGACCGGAAGGTGCCGCACATGGGCTGGAACGAGCTGGAAGTCGAGCGGGAGCATCCGCTGGTCGAGGGAGTCGACGGCGAGTACGCCTACTTCGTCCACTCCTACTACGCCGAGCCGGACGACGCCGACGCGGTCGTCGCCACCGCCGACTACGGGGTCGACTTCCCGGCGGTCGTCGCCAACGAGGCCGGCAACGTGTTCGGCACGCAGTTCCACCCCGAGAAGAGCGGCGAGACGGGGCTGACGATCCTGCGGAACTTCGTCGACTACTGCGCGGAGCGGTAGCCCCCGTTCCCTTCTACAGCGCGTCGTACGGCCCCGGCTTGGCCGCGGTCAGCCGGTCGACCTGCTCGTCCGACAGGTCGATCGTCGCCGCCGCGAGGTTCTCGCGCAGCTGGTCGACCGTCCGGGCGCCGACGATGGGCGCGGTGACGCCGTCGCGGTGCGCGAGCCACGCGAGCGCGGTCTGCGCGGGCGACGCGCCGACCTCGTCGGCGACCGCGTCCAGCTCGTCGTGGACGTCGAAGTTCTCCTCGGTGAGGTACGCCTCCTGGAAGCGGCTCGACTCGGCGGCCTTCGAGTCGTCGGGGAGGTCCGCGTCGCGGTCGTACTTCCCCGTCAGGAAGCCCTGCCCGAGCGGGCTCCACGGGGAGACGGCGAGATTCTGCTGGCGCGCGAACTCGAGGTAGTCCCCCTCGATCTCGCGGTCGACGAGGTTGTACCGCGGCTGGAGCACCGTGAACGGCTCCCACCCCTCGCTGCGGGCGATCGCGTTGGCGCGGGCGACCTTCCAGGCGTTCGGGCGGAGCGTGGAGGCGCCGAGGTAGTGGACCTTGCCGGACTCGACGAGCCCGTTGAGCGTCTTCATCAGCTCGCGGGCCGGCGTCTCGTCGTCCCAGCGGTGGATGTAGAGGACATCGATGTAGTCGGTGTCGAGCCGGTCGAGGAGGGCGTCGACGCGGTGGCGGACGTTCTTGCGGTTCGTCCCGCGGCTGTTCGGGTCGCCGTCGCGGATCTGCCAGTACACCTTCGACGCGATCGTGTAGCGCTCCCGGTCCCGCTCGGCGAGCCAGTCGCCGATCCAGCGCTCGCAGTCGCCGCCGCCGTACACGTCGGCGGTGTCGATGTACCGCCCGCCGGCCGCCTCGTAGGCGTCGAGCAGCTCGTGGGCGCGCTCCTCGTCGATCTCCACATTCCCCGCCTCGGTCACGCGGCCGAACCGCCACGTGCCGAACTGGAGCTCGCTCGTCCGCAGGCCGGTTCGGCCGAGCGGCACGGTTCCCAGGTCGATCTCGTCGAGTTCGGGCGTCATCGCCGAACGGTTGTCGCGGTCGACGCAAAAAGGCACAGCAAGCGGACGCGATGTGTCAACGAGTGTCGATCGCAGGGTCCCAGCGGCGGCTACTCACAGGTCACGGCGAAGTGCTCCTCGGCCGCGGCCGCGGTACACACCGGGCAGCCGGTGTCGAGGATCGTCTTTCGCATCGCGTCGTTGACCTCGATAGTCTGGTCGCAGTCCGGACAGGTGAAGTGAACGGTGGTCAACGGCCTTCCTCTCGGTTCACGGATGCGCGGGCTGTGACCATAAATGAACGGTTCCGAACCGCGGCGCCGACGCCGCTTCGGAGGCGAGCCCTCACTCGGTGCGCGGGACCGCGTACGCGCCGACCGCGAGGAAGACGGCCGCGAGCGCGGTCAACACCAGCAGGTCGCCGGTCCACGCGCCGCCCTCGAAGGTGATCGCCCGGGTCCCCCGCGCGAAGTACGTCAGCGGCGAGGCCGCGACCGCGGGCCGGAACCACGCCGGCAGCAGCGACGGGGTGACGAACGTCTCGGAGAGGAAGAGGAGCGGGAGCGCGACCGTGTTGCTCGCGGCGATCACGCCGTCCTGCGAGTCGGCGAGCGCGCCGAGGACGGCTCCGAGCCCGCAGAACAGCGCGACCGCGACCGCGACGAAGACCGGCAGGACGGCCAGCGCGGGCGAGAGGATGAGCGTCGCGTCGGTCACCGCCAGCACGAGCCCGAGGATGAGCAGGCTCGCGGCGCCGATGATCCCGACGTTGACGAGCGTGTGCGCGAGCAGCCACTCGGCGCGGGAGAGGGGCGTCGTCGCGAGCTTCTCGAACCGCCCGCCGTCGCGGTGGCGCGCGATCTCGGACCCGACGCGCGACAGCGGCGTGAACAGGACGACGACCGCGAGGTAGCCGGGGATGTAGTAGCCCGCGGGCTCGGCGAAGAGGCCGCCGCCGGTCGGCTGGGTCCGCACCAGCGCGCCGAAGATGACGACGAGGATGACCGGGAAGAAGAAGGTGAAGAACACCGCCGTCCGGCGGCGCGTGAACGAGCGCGCCGCCGCGACCGCCTCCGTCCGGACCCGCCCGAGGCGGCTCATCGCTCCCCTCCGTCGGTGACGGCCTCGGTCGCCTCCGCCGCGCCGCCCCGCCGCGCGTACTCCTCGCCGGTGAGCCGCAGGTACACGTCCTCCAGCGACGGCTCGGACCACGAGAGCGAGTTGAACGCGACGCCGGCCGCGTCGAGCGCGTCGACCGCGTCCCCGATCGCCTCCGGGCGGACGCCGCGCACCCGGAGCCCGCCGTCGGTCGCCTCGACGGTCGGGTCGTCCCCGAGGCGCTCGCGGACGCCGGCCGCGACGCCCTCGACGGTCTCCTCGCCCGTCGCCGTCGCGGTGTCGGCGTCGAGGCGGGGCGCGCCGCCGTGCTCGGCGACCAGTCGGTCGGGGGCTCCGCTCGCGACGACCCGCCCGTCGCGGAGCAGCGCGACCCGGTCGGCGAGCCGCTCGACCTCGTCCATCGCGTGGCTCGTGAGGAAGACGGTCGTCCCGCCGGCCGCGAGCCGCTCGATCAGGCGGTGGATCGCCCGGCGGCCGGCCGGGTCGATCCCCGTCGTCGGCTCGTCGAGGAAGAGGAGGTCGGGGTCGTTGACGACGGCGGTCGCGACGCAGGTGCGCCGCTGCTGGCCCCCGGAGAGCGTCTCGTACCAGGCGTCGGCGTCGTCCGCCATCCCCACGTCGTCGAGGACGGACTCGGTGTCGCGGGCCGCGTCGTACAGCCCGCCGTAGTAGTCGACCAGCTCCCGGGCCGTGAGCCGCGCGGGCGGGTCGAACGACTGCGGCAGCAGCCCGATCCGGGCCGGGTCGACCGCCGCCGGCGCCTCGCCGAAGACGCGCAGGTCGCCCTCGGCCTCGGTGGTCCCCGTGAGCGCGCGTACCAGCGTCGTCTTCCCGGCGCCGTTCGGTCCGATGAGCCCGAACACCTCGCCGGCCGCGACGTCGAGGTCGACCCCGTCGAGCGCGACGACCTCGCCGTACTCCTTCCGGACCCCCTCGCCGGCGACGACGGGGTCGGCCGCGGTCCCGTCGGCGGCCGTTCCCGCGGCGGCGTCGGCGGTCGCTGTCTCATCCATGCGATCGACTGCGGCCGCCGCGCGCGTAAGGGTTACTTTTCGGTCGACGCAGGGGTGTCGGCCCCTCCGGCGCGGTCGTGGCCACCGCGCCCGCCCTCCCGGTCAGGTCCGTTACGTCTAAGCGACGCGCCGCCGACTCACGGGACATGCACTACCACGAGGCGGCGGCGTTCCTCTTCGACCTCCGCCGCTTCTCGGTCAAGCCCGGCACGGATCGGGTGGAGGCGCTGCTCGCGCACCTCGGGGACCCGCAGGCGGACGTTCCGTTCGTCCAGATCGCCGGCTCGAACGGGAAGGGCAGCGCGGCGCGGCTGACCGAGTCGGTCCTCCGGGAGGCGGGGCTGTCGGTGGGGCTGTACACCTCGCCGCACCTCTCCGCGCTCGCCGAGCGGGTCCGCGTCGACGGCCGGCAGATGACCGAGTCGGCGATCGCCGACTTCGTCGAGGCGGTGCGCCCGTGGCTGATCGACCGGGCGGCCGCCGGCGAGCCGCTCACCTTCTTCGAGGTCGTCACGGCGATGGCCGTCCGCGAGTTCGCGCGGCGCGACGTGGACGTGGCCGTCCTGGAGGTCGGCCTCGGCGGCGAGTACGACGCGACCAGCGCGGTCGACCCCGTCGCGACCGCCGTGACGAACGTCTCGCTCGAACACACCGACGTGCTGGGCGACACGATCGCCGAGATCGCCCGGACGAAGGCCCGGATCGCCCACCCCGACGCGCCGCTCGTCACCGCCTGTGAGGGCGAGGCGCTCGACGTGGTCCGCGAGGTCGCCGGCGAGGCGGGCGCGCCGGTGACGCGAGTGGTCGGAGACGGCGCGTCGGAGGCGGCCGATCCCGATGATAGCGACGAGGACGCCGAAGCCGACGATAGCGACGAGGACGCTGAACCCAACGAGCGCGACGAGGGCGCTGAACCCAACGAGCGCGACGAGGGCGCCGACCCCACCGATAGCGATGCCGAACCCGACGACCCGCCGGCGTTCGCGGCGAGCTACGAGGGTCGCGTCAGCGCCACCGACGCCGAGGTCGCGCTCGCCGGCGAGCGCGAGGGCACCTACCGAATCCCGCTCGTCGGGCGCCATCAGGCGACGAACGCGGCCGTCGCCGTCGCGCTCGCGGACCGGACCGCGGCAGCGTTGCGAACCGACCTCGACGACCGCGACGTGCGCGACGGCCTCGCGCGGGCGACGTGGCCCGGCCGGTTCGAGGTGGTCGACACCGCGCCGCTGACCGTCCTCGACGGCGCGCACAACCCCGCGGCCGCCCGCACGCTCGCCGCGACGCTCGCCGAGTACGACTACGACGACCTCCACCTCGTGTACGCGGCGATGCACGACAAGGACCACGCCGAGACGGCTGCGGCGCTCCCGGACGCGGCGACGGCGGTCACCTGCCGGCCCGCCATCGACCGCGCCGAGGACCCCGCGGTCCTCGCGGCGGCGCTGCGCTCCGCCGGCGTCGACCGCGTGACCGCCGGCGACGACGTGGCGGACGCGCTCGCGGCGGCGGTCGACCGCGCCGAGGCGGGCGACTGCGTGCTGCTCGTCGGCTCGCTGTTCGCCGTCGCCGAGGCCCGGGCGGCGCGGATGCGAACGGTCCGCGAGCGGACGGTCCGCGGCGTCGACGGCGCGGCCCACGCGCTCGACACTGCCGGCGTTCAACCAGACGGGATCGCGGCGCACCGGGACGGCGTCGACCACCGCACCCTCACGCTCCGGCTACGAGGCGATCGGGCCGAGCGCGTCGCGGCCGCGGCGCGGATCGTCGGCGGCGACGCGGCGCTCGGGGGGCTCGGCGCGAACGAGGACCGCGGGGCCGGCGGCGAGCACGTCCCCGTCACCGTCGCGGGAACGGTCGCCGAGCTCCGCGCGCTCGTCGACCGGCTCGCCGCGAGCGACGGCGGCGGGCTCGGCGGCGTGGCGACCGACATCGCCGCGTCGGTCGGGATCGACGCGCCGGACGGTAGGTCGGCGTCCGCGGACGACGAGTCCGCCCCGGAGTTCCCGTGGAGCGACCGGACCGCCGTGATGGGCGTGCTCAACGTCACGCCGGACTCCTTCCACGACGGGGGGCGCCACGCCGACCTCGACGACGCGGTCGCGGGCGTCGAGCGGATGGTCGACGCCGGGGTCGACATCGTCGACGTCGGCGGCGAGTCGACCCGTCCGGGCGCCGACCCGGTCCCGGCCGACGAGGAGATCGAGCGCGTCGTCCCGACGATCGAGGCGATCCAGTCGGTGCCTGCGGTCGGGTCCGGGGACGTGCTCGTCTCGGTCGACACGCGCAAGCCGGCGGTCGCCCGGGCGGCGCTGGACGCGGGCGCGGACATCATCAACGACGTGACGGGGCTGGAGGACCCGGCGATGCGGTCGGTCGTCGCCGACGCCGACTGCCCGGTGATCGTGATGCACAGCCTCGACGCGCCGGTCGACCCGGACGCCGACCCCGAGTACGACGACGTGGTCGGCGAGGTCGTCGACGCGCTGCGCGAGCGCCTCGCGCTGGCCGACACGGCGGGCATCGACCGCGATCGCGTCATCGTCGACCCCGGGATCGGCTTCGGGAAGTCGCCCGCGGAGGACTTCGAGCTGCTCGCGCGCTGCGGCGAGTTCGCGGCGCTCGGCTGCCCGGTCCTCGTCGGCCACTCCCACAAGTCGCTGTACGGCGCGGTCGGGCGCGACGCCGACGACCGCGAGCACGCGACGGTCGCCGGCACCGCGCTCGCGGCCGACCGCGGCGCCGACATCGTCCGGGTCCACGACGTGGCCGAGAACCGCGCGGCGGTCGACGTCGCCGCGGCGGCGAACGGCGCGCTCCGCGACGGGGAGGACCCGGAGTGACTCGGCATCGGCGCCCGCTCGGCCCGGGAGCGGCCCCGCGCCGCGCCGACGGCAGCGTTTTGCCTCGCGATCCCCTCGCGCCGGTATGACCCGGCGCCTGCTGCTCGGCTGTAGCGCGGTCGGGAACGCGCTCGTCGAGCGCGCCCGCGAGGAGCGCGGCGACCGCGACGACCTGGTGGCGATCACGGACGACACCGGCTGGGTGTCGACGCTGCGCGACCGCAACGTCGCCACCGTCGAGGCCGACCCCTCCGACCCCGCGACGTATCCGGACTCGGCGGCGGTCGTGCTGGTCGCGAGCGACGACCCCGAGCGCAACGTCGCCGCCGCGCGCGCCGCTCGGGACAGGTACCCGGACGCGATGATCGTCGCGCACCTCGGTACGGCGCCGACCGAGGAGCAGCGGGCGGCGGTCGAGGCGGTCGCCGACCGCGTGGTCGACCCCGTCGAGGCGGTCGTCGATCGGGTCTCCGAGGCGATCGGACTCGACGACGGTCGCGGCGCCTCCCCCGGGGCGGCCCTCTCGCGCGCCAATGCCGACGACGGCGAGAAGCCGGCCCGGCTGCTCGCGACGCTCCGGGGGTTCTCGGGGCCCCTGTTGGTCGTCGCGCACGACAACCCCGACCCGGACGCCATCGCCAGTGCGCTCGGGCTGGCGCGGATCGCGGAGTCGATCGGCGTCGACGCCGACGCCTGCTACGGCGGCGACATCTCCCATCAGGAGAACCGCGCGCTGGTGAACCTCCTCGACATCGGGCTCCGGTCGTTCGACGGGGTGGACCTCGACGAGTACGGCGGCGTCGCCCTGGTCGACCACTCCCGCGCCGGGATCAACGACAGCCTCCCCGAGGGCCACCCGGTCGACGTGGTCGTCGACCACCACCCGCCGCGGGGGCCGGTCGCGGGATCGTTCGTCGACATCCGGCCCGACGTCGGTGCGACGAGCACGCTCATCGCCGAGTACCTCTCGCGGTACGGGATCGCGCCGGACCGGGAACTCGCCACGTCGCTGCTGTACGGCATCCGGATCGACACGAAAGACTTCACCCGCGCGACCGCGACCGACGACTTCGAGGCGGCCGCCGCGCTGCTCGCGCACGCCGACGAGTCGACGCTCGAACGCGTCGAGAGCCCGAGCGTGAGCCCGGAGACGCTCCGCGTCCTCGCGGCCGCCATCGAGAACCGCGACGTGCGCGGGTCGGTCGCGGCCTCCTGCGTCGGCGAGATAACCGACCGCGACGCGCTCGCGCAGGCGGCCGATCGGCTTCTCGACCTGGAGGACGTGACAGTGACGTTCGTCTACGGCTACACCGACGGCGTGATCTACGGCTCTGCCCGCGCCCGCGGCGCCGAGGTCGACGCCGGCGAGTTGCTGCGCGACGCGCTCGATCCCGCGGGGTCGGCCGGGGGCCACGCCTCGATGGCTGGCGCGCAGGTCCCGCTCGGCATCCTCTCCGCGGTCGACGAGTCGGAGTCGCTGCCCGAGGTCGTCGAGGAGTTCGTCGCCGGGCGCTTCTTCGAGGCCCTCGACGACGCGCCGGCGCAGCCGACCGGGCTTCCGCCGGAGTTCCCGACGGACTGAGGCGCCGTCGTGCGAACCGGTCCCGAGGCGGCGTAAGACACTCATCACCGGGCGCCGAGATAGCGCCTGTTCCCGCCATGTCCGACGGCCTCTACGACGAGCGCCCGCGGCTGTACGACGCGATCCAGTCGGAGTGGGACTACGACCGCGACGCCGGCTTCGTGTTCGACGCGCTCGCCGACCGCGGCGTCGACCCCGAGCGTCTGCTGGAGGTCGGCTGCGGAACCGGCGAGCACACGCGCCGGTTCGCGGCCCGCGGAGTCGACGTGACCGCGATCGACGTCCACGAGGGGATGCTCGCGGTCGCGCGGGAGAAGTGCCCCGCCGACGCCGTCTCGATCTACCGGACCGGGCTCCCGGAGCCGGACCTGTACGACACCGAACCGTTCGACGCCGCCGTCGCCATCCGCGGCGTCGTGAACCACCTCGGGCCCGGCGACCTCGACCCCGCGCTCGCCGCGCTCCGGGACCGACTCCGGCCCGGCGGCGTCCTCGTCTTCGATAATTCCCCGCTGCCGTCCGACGGGAACTCCCCGGGTCTCGACGTTGGCCACGACGCAAATGGGGAACTCCGGTACGTCCGCGTCGCGCACCACGTCGCGACCGACGACGGCCGGCTCGACTGGCGCGCGGTGACGTTCACCCCCGACGGCGACCCGTTCACCGACCGGCGCCGGATGACGCCGTTCGCCGACGAGCGGATCGGCGACGCGCTCGCAGATGCCGGGTTCGACGACGTTGACGTGTCCTCGGGGTACGGCCCCGGCGACGACCGGAGCGTGTTCGTCGCGGTGCGGTGAGCGGGTCCGCGGCAGTTCGTCGAGCGGGTCCGCAGCAGTTCGCCGAGCGGGTCGGTGGCGGTCCGGCGGGCAGGTCGGTGGCGGTCCGGCGGGCAAGTCCGCGGCAGCATCGGCGGGGCGGTCGTGCGGGAATCGCGCAACGGTCGCAACGTACATAGGACGCGGCGGCCAACTGTAGGTAATGACCGACGACATCGTCGAACACCGCCGACTCATCATCGCCGGCACCGGTATCTCGGGTCTCTCCGCGGCCATATACGCCGCGCGCTCGAACAACGACCCGCTGCTCGTCGAGGGCGACGAGCCGGGCGGCCAGCTCACGCTGACGACCGACGTGGAGAACTACCCCGGCTTCCCCGAGGGGATCTCCGGGCCGGGGCTGATCAACGACATGAAAGAGCAGGCGCAGAAGTTCGGCGCCGAGACCCGAAACGGCGTCATCGAGGACGTCTCGAAGGAGCCGGCGGGCCACTTCCACGTCGCGCTCACCGACGGCGACGTGTACACCGCCGACGCCGTCATTGCGGCGTCGGGCGCCAGCGCGCGGACGCTCGGCGTCCCCGGCGAGGAGGAGCTGATGGGTTACGGCCTCTCCACCTGCGCGACCTGCGACGGCGCGTTCTTCCGCGACGAGGACATGCTCGTCGTCGGCGGCGGCGACGCCGCGATGGAGGAGGCGAACTTCCTGACGAAGTTCGCGGACACGGTGTACATCGCGCACCGCCGCGAGGAGTTCCGCGCCGAGGACGTGTGGATCGAGCGCACGATGGACGCCGTCGAAGACGGCGAGATCGAGCTCCTCCTCAACACCGAGCTCACCGAGATCCACGGCACCCCCGAGGACGGCATCGACCGCGTGACCCTCGTCGAACACCCCGACGGCCACCCGAAGGAGAAGCTCGACGACCCCGCGACCGCCGACGCGGTCGACGAGTACGA
Source organism: Halorubrum sp. CGM5_25_10-8B (assembly GCF_005435095.1). Lineage (NCBI taxonomy): Archaea > Methanobacteriati > Methanobacteriota > Halobacteria > Halobacteriales > Haloferacaceae > Halorubrum > Halorubrum sp. CGM5_25_10-8B. Next base: position 246,124 of record NZ_SGTY01000002.1, read on the forward strand.
CTTCGACGTGGGGGCCGTCTTCTACGCCATCGGTCACACGCCGAACACCGACTTCCTCGAAGGCACCGGTATCGAGACCGACGACGACGGCTACCTGCTCACCGAGGGCGGCCGCGGCGGCGGCCAGACCCGGACCGGCGTCGAGGGGCTCTTCGGCGCGGGCGACGTGGTCGACTTCCACTACCAGCAGGCGGCCACCGCCGGCGGGATGGGCGTGAAGGCCGCGCTCGACGCCGACGAGTACCTCTCCGAGCGCGAGCGCGCCGGCGAGCTATACGAAGGCGAGCTCGACGCCGCGGCCGCGGACGACTGAAGCGCGGTCCGTCGGTTCCGACGCGTTCGATTCGCCGTCTCGACGGCTCCGTCCACACCCGTGACGCGATCGGTGACGCAAACCCCTCTTTGAGTTATACGCGGTACTATTTCCGCCTCTCCCGTCGTTGGACATGTGATGAACAGACGCGGTCTGGTCGTCGTCGCCGCTGCGCTCGCGTTGTTCGTGACCGGTAGCGCCGTCGCCCTCGCCGGCCCCGTGTCGGGAGGGCCCGGCGGCCTCCTCGGCGGGGCGAGCGATCCGCCGGCGCTGCTCCACTTCGATACCGACGAGGTCCGCTGTCCCGACGACTTCTCGGCGAACAGCTCGACGTCGGTGGTCGCCGGCGCCGAGAACACGGAGATCACGTACTCCAGAAACGTCTCGCTGCCGGGACCCTCGCACGCGATCGGCGGCCCGACGTTCGAGCGGGTGAACGAGTCCGCCTACGTGCTCGACGTTCCGACCGAGGAGACGGACGCGGCGCCGCGGTCGTGTTCCGGCGTCGTCCGCTACAACGGCACGGTGCGGATTCCCGCGGGCGACGACCCGTGGACCCTGATCGTGAAACAGGACGGCGAGACGGTCACGACGCTGCGCGGCGACTCGGACTCCTCGCTCCTCGGCGGGTCGACGAGCGTGAGCGGCAGCGTTTCGGCTCCCGATTCTGGGAGCAACTCGACGGACTCGTCGGAGTGAATCGGGCGAGCTATCGTAGCCGAACTCCCAGTTGCTCGCTTATGAACAACTGGCAATCGACCGGCGGTGGCCGCATCCAAAGCCCCAGCCGAGAGGCGGGCGCACGCTCGCTGTGTTCCTCAGTCGCTCGCGCTGCTCGCTCCTTTCGGTGCTTGCGTGGCCTGTGCCCGTCTCTCGGCTGCCCAGTTGAATCCCACCCCGCACAGCAACCGCACCTCACACCTCCCCAGCCTCGTCAGTCGCCCTCCGCGTTGCTCCGGGCGACTGACTCCCTCGCGCGCGCTCCTCGCGCCCTCCGGGCGCTCGGAGGCACGCGCCACCGTAGTTCTATTTGTAAATGGTCGCCATCGCCGACCGATTCAGGACAGAATCTCCACGTCGTACCCCTCCGCTTCGAGTGCGTCGACGATGTCGGCGGCGTGTTCGGCGTCGTCGGTCTCTAATTCGAGTTCGAGTTCGGCGGCGTTGACGGCCACGTCCCGCGAGGTTCGGTCGTGGTGGACCGCGTACACGTTCGCGCCGGTGCGCGCGACGATGCTGGAGACGCGCTCCAGTTCGCCGGGTCGGTCCTTCAGGTCGATCGTGATCTTGAGGTACCGGCCCATCTGGACGAGCCCGCGCCGGACCACGGTGCCGAGGCGGTTGAGGTCGATGTTACCGCCGCAGAGCGCGGCGACGACCGTCTCGCCGTCGTCGTACTCGAACGCCTCCGAGAGGACGGCGGCGAGCGCGACCGCGCCCGCGCCCTCCACGAGCGTCTTCGCGCGCTCCAAGAGCAGCGTGAGGGCCAAGGCGATCTCGCGGTCGTCGACGGTGACGACCTCGTCGACGTACTCCGCCATGACCTCGAGGGTCTCCTCGCCGACCGACCGCGTCGCGATCCCGTCGGCGATCGTGTCGACGCTGTCGATCTCCGTGACCTCGCCCGCCTCGAGCGACTTCGCGGCCGACGCCGCACCCTCCGCCTGGACCCCCACGACGCGCACGTCCGGCAGCTGCTCTTTGATCGCCACCGCGACGCCCGAGATCAGGCCGCCGCCGCCGATCGGGACGACGACGGTGTCGAGGTCGGGGCAGTCGTCGACGATCTCCAAGCCGAGGGTCCCCTGTCCGGCCATCACCACGGGGTCGTCGAACGCGTGGACGTAGGTCCGGTCCTCCTCGCGCTCCAGCCGGTGCGCGTACGCCTGCGCTTCGTCGTAGTCGACGCCCTCCAGGCGAACGCTCGCGCCGTACCCGCGGGTGGCCTTCACCTTCGAGACGGGCGCGAACTTCGGCATCACGACGGTGGCGTCGACGCCAGCGCGGCTCGCCGCCAGCGCGACGCCCTGCGCGTGGTTCCCGGCGCTCGCGGTGACGACGCCGGCCTCGCGCTCCGCCTCCGAGAGCGTCTGTATCCGGTTCATCGCGCCGCGAATCTTGAACGCGCCGGTCCGCTGGAAGTTCTCCAGTTTCAGGTGGAGGTCCGCGCCGCTCATCTCGGAGAACGAGCGCGACCGCTCAAGCGGCGTGTGGCGGGCGACGCCCGAGACCCGCTCGCGCGCCTCGCGGATGTCGGCAAGACTGAGCATGCCACCCCGTCGCCGCGCCGCCCGCTAATCGGTTCCGGTCGGGGGCGACCGTCCACGGGACGGTCGACGGCACCCGCCGCGGTCGCCGTGTGCCGACTGCCTGCCGCCGGGCGGCCCGGCACGCCGAGCCGACGGCTCGCGGTCGGTGAAAGGGGGAATGCACGCGTGTGACGTGCGAGTGAAACGATGCGACGGAAATACAAAAAGGTGGGGCTACCAGAGCGAAAGTGAAACCGCACGACAGCGGCGCCGTCATCCGCCCGTCAGACGGTATCTCGGGGGGTCAGTCGCACCCGCACGTCGCGGGCGTCGAGGACGGAGCGCACTCGGTTGGGGAACGGCCCGGATCCGGGCCACGTCGCGTCCGCGTCGAGGCGCTCGGGGTCGCCGACGTACACCGCGGCGGCGTCGGGGTAGTCGGCCGGCGCGTCGAGCGGGACGGTCTCGCGGACGTACAGTCCGCCCCCGACGTCCTCGTAGGCGTCGAGCGCGTCGACGGCCTCCGTCCGGAGGAGTCGGCCCCCCGTCTCGCCGCCCGGCGCGAGCGTCGGGTACCGCCCCTCCACGAGCCGGAGGCCGTCGAGCGTCGCGGAGCCGACGAAGACGAACGAGTCGACGACCTCGGCGACCCGCTCCGGTTCGGTCAGCGTCCCGTACACGAAGACGTCCATGGGTGCCGTGGGTCGCTCGCGGCTTTCAACGTTCGGACGGCTCCCCGCGGCGTCTCTCTCGCCGCGCTGCGGCCGGCCTCCCGACGAATCCACAACCGTTTTACTCGCTTCCGCGGTCGGATTCGTAATGTCTACGCTGCGCGGCCACCGCGCCGTCTCCCTGATCGGAGCCGGCCTCCTCGTCGCCGCCGCGGTCCACCACGGCGCCGAGATCGGCGCCATCGGGAGCTCCGCCGGGCCGCTGCTGGCGTTCGCGCTCGACGGCGGGATCGCGGTCGCGGTCCTCGTCGCCGGCCGCCGGATCGCTCGCCGGGACCTCTCGCCCGCCGAGGAGCAGCGCGTCGCGCGGTGGACCGCCACCGGAACCGTCCTCGCCGTCGCCGCCTTCGCCGCGACGCTCGCCGTGCGCGCCTTCGAGGGCCGTCCGCTCGTCGAGCCGGCCTTCCCGATGCTCGTCGCCGCCGGCGTCGGGAGCCTCGGCGGCGCGATCGCGGGGTACTACGCGGTCCGGCAGTCGGCGGAGGCGCGCCGGGCGCGGGACGCGGTCCGCGCCGTCTCCTTCGTCAACCACCTCCTGCGGCACGACCTCCGAAACGACCTCTCGACGATCCGCGGCTACGCCGACCTGCTCGACGACCCCGACGGCTCCGGTCACGCCGAGACCGTTGCGGCGAAGGCGAGCGAGGGGCTCGAACGCATCGAGGCGACGAGCGCGGTCGCGGACGCGATCCTCGGCGACGCGGACTCCAGCCGCGTCGATCTCGCGGACACGACCCGAGACGTGCTGGCGGGGGTCGCCGACGGGGAATCGGCGGCGATCGAGACCGACCTCCCGGACGCGGCCCCCGTCGCCGCCAACGACGGCGTGCGGTCGATCGTCCATAACCTCGTCGAGAACGCGGTCGAACACGGCGGTCCGGGCGTCACCGTCCGCGTCGCCGTCCGCGCCGACGGCGACGAGGCGGCGCGCCTCGGGGGCGACGACGGGGTCGCGCTGGTCGTCGAGGACGACGGTCCGGGGCTTCCCCCGGAGGTACGGGACGGGTCGTTCCTGACCGACGAGGCGGTCGGCGGGGCGAGCGACGGCGGCGTCAGCGGCCTGCGGCTGGTCGCGACGCTCGCGGAGGCGTACGACGGGTCCCTCGACACCGGCGAGTCGTCGCTCGGGGGAGCGCGGTTCACGGTGACGCTCCCGCACGCACCGGCCGACTCGGCCGGCTCCGATACGTAGAAACCGCGGGCGCTCGTCGGGACCGACGCATGGACCTCCCGCGGCTGCGGCGCGTCTGGAAGCGCGTGTTCTCGCTCGCGTGGCCCGTGATGGCCGAGCAGACGTTCCGCACCGCGATGCGGACGACCGACATCCTGGTCACCGCGCTGTTCTCCCCGGCCGCCGTCGTCGCGATCGGCCTCGCCGACCTGTACGCCCGGTTCCCGCTGCGGATCGGGCTCGGCCTCGGCGGCGGCGCCATCGCGCTCTCCTCGCAGGACACCGGCGCGGGCGCCGCTGAGAACCGCGACGAGGCGGTGACGCAGGCGATCGTACTCGGCGCGCTCGCCGGGATTCCGTTCGTCCTCTTCGGGGTCCTCTTCGGCGAGCTCGCGATCGACGTGTTCGGCCGTCTGGTCGGCGAGGGGACCTCGCCCGCGGTCGTCGACCTCGGGTCGACGTACCTCGCGATCGTGTTCGCGACCGCCCCCGCGCGCCACGTCGCCCTCGTCGGCGCCCGCGCGCTCCAGGGCACCGGCGACACCCGCACGCCGATGTACGTCAACATCGCCGCCAACTCCGTCAACATCGCCGGTTCCGTCGTCCTCGGTCTCGGCCTGTTCGGCTTCCCGCGGCTGGAGGTGTTCGGCGTCGGTCTCGCGACCGCGACCGCGAACGTACTCACCGCCGGACTGCTCTGTTTCGCCATCTGGGGGTCGTGGACCGACGCCGACTTCGCGTGGCCGCGCGACCTCACCATCGCGAAGCAGCTCCTCGTGGTGAGCGCCCCGCGCGTGCTGGAGGGGTTCGGCTCGGAGATCGCCGAGTTCCCGTTCAACGCGCTCCTCCTCGGCTTCGGCGAGTCGGTCAACGCCGGCTTCCAGATCGGTCGCCGGGTCTACCAGCAGGTGACCGGCCCGCTCTCGCGCGGCTACAACGTCGCGGCGTCGGTCCTCGTCGGCCAGGCGCTCGGCGAGGGCGACCCGGCGGGCGCGCGGTTCGACGGCTGGGCCGTCGCCGGGCTCGGCGTGCTCACGGTCGGAACGATCGGGCTCGGGCTCGTGATCGGCGCGCCGCGGATCGTGCCGATCTTCACCGACGACGCGGCGACGGTCGCGTCCGCGGTCGACTTCGCGCGGGTGTACGGGCTCGCCGGCGCGGCCCTCGCCTGCTTCTCCGCGCTCTCCGGGTCGCTCCAGGGCGCGAGCGAGACCCGGATCCCGCTCGTCGCGCGCGTCTCGGCGATGTTCGGGCTCTTCCTCGGGCTCTCGTGGCTGCTCGGACGCACCGTCGGGCTCGGCCCCACGGGCGCGTACGTCGGCGTGTCCGCGGCCTACGCGTGGATGGCGCTCGTCGTCGTCGCCGGCTTCCGCTACTCGGGTTGGGCGACCCGCGCCGCGGACATGATGGACGCGCGCGGGTCCGGTCCGGACGCCGACCCCGACCCGCAATCGGGCGCCGAATCGGACCCCACGCCGAGCGAAAAATCGTCGTAGCCGCCGCGGTCGCCTCCAAACCCGCTCTTACGGCTCGCCGCCGAGCGACTCCTGCTCCGACCCCGCGTCGCCCCTGAGCCGGCGGCGGCGCTTGTCGTAGGCGGCCTCCAGTTTCGCGTTCGTCGCCCGCGAGACGAGGTAACAGTCGGCGTCGCCGTCGTCGCGGGGGTGCGCGCTCGCGACCCAGACGTGTCCGTCGCCGGCCGACAGGTCGTCCGCCCAGCGCTCGGCGGCCGCGCGGCTCTCGAAGGTGTGGCTGGGACCGTCCTCGAAGACGAGCCGTCCCACCTTCGCGTTCCGCTTGCGGGCCGAGGGTTTGATCGCGACGACGACGCTCACACCCGACGATCGACCGCCCTCGAATAAAAGCCTCGTCAGACGCCGGCGCGCTCAGTCGTCGGCGACGGCGCTCGGGTCGGCGCCCGCCGCGTCCGCCTCCGCCGCGAGCAGCCGGTCGAGCCCGTCGACCATCCCGACGACGCTCGCGCGGGTGATGTCCGCGTCCGACGCCGAGACGCTCACGGAGCGGTCGCCCCGTGAGAGGTCGACCTCGACCGTGACGACCGCGTCGGTGCCGCCCGTGATCGCGTCGACGTGGTAGGAGTCGAGCTCGAAGGCGACGTCCGCCTCGGCGCCCGCGTCCCCGCCGCGCCCGCCGTCGTCGCCCGCGAGCGCCGCGCGGACCGCTTCGAGGCCGGCGTCGACGGGACCCGCGCCGGTGCCGGAGGCGACGCGCTCGTCCTCGCCGACTCGGAGCCGCACCGAGGCGGTCGGGAGGTTCCCGCCGGAGGTCGCCGAGAGGTCGACGAGCTCCACGTGGCGCTCGCGTTCGCGCCCGCGCACGTCGTCGGCGATCGCGAGCAGGTCGGCGTCGGTGACCCGCTTGCCGCGCTCGCCGAGCTCCTTGACGCGGGCGACGACCTCGCGCAGCTCGCCGTCGTCGACCGCCACGTCGTGCTCGGCGAGCGCCGCCTTCACCCCCGCGCGCCCGGCGTGCTTCCCGAGGACGAGCCGGCGCTCCCGGCCGACGGTCTCGGGCGGGTACGGCTCGTACATCGTCCCGTCCTTCAACGTGCCGTCCGTGTGGATCCCCGACTCGTGGGCGAAGGCGTTCGCGCCGCAGACGGCCTTGTTCGGGGGGAGCGCGACGCCGGTCGCCTCTGAAACGGCCCGGCAGAGCCGATAGAGCCGAGATAGCTCGACCGTGTCGACGTCGTACGACTCCCCGAGCGCGATGGCGACCTCCTCGAGCGCGACGTTGCCGGCGCGCTCGCCGACCCCGAGGACGGTGCCGTGGACGGTGTCGGCGCCGGCCTTCAGCCCCGCGTGGACGTTCGTCAGTCCGAACCCGAGGTCGTCGTGGGTGTGGAGGCTCGTCGGGCCGAGGTCGGCGAGCCGCGAGACGACGCGGGCGGTCCGTTCGGGGTCGGCCGCGCCGACCGTGTCGCAGTAGCAGATCCGGTCCGCGCCGGCGTCGAGCCCGGCGCCGAGCAGGCGTTCGAGGTAGTCGAGGTCGGCGCGCGAGCCGTCCTCGCCGAGGACCTCGACCCACAGACCGTGATCCGTCGCGTACTCGACGAGTTCGACGGTCGTCTCGACGACCTCGTCGCGGGTCGACCCCACCTTCGTCTCGACGTGCTTGTCGGAGGCGGGGACGACGAGGTTCACCCCGTCGACGCCGCAGTCGAGCGCGTGGTCCACGTCGGCCCGTACCCCGCGGGCGAAGCTCGTCACGGTCGCGTCGACTCCCTCGTCGGCGACGCGGCTGATCGCCTCGCGCTCGCCCGCCGAGGTACACGCCGAGCCGGCCTCGATCAGGTGGACGCCCGCGGCGTCGAGCTCGCGGGCCACGTCGACCTTCTCGCCGGGGGTCATCGAGACGCCCGGCATCTGTTCGCCGTCGCGCAGGGTGGTGTCGAGTAGCTGTACCTCGTCGAGGTCGGTGAGTGGTGTTCGGGTCAAAAGGGAGTCCGTCGGCTCTGCGGTGGTCTCGGGGTCGGTGCCGCCGCGGGGCGGTCGTGCCCCGGAGTCGTTATCGTCGGAGAATTTCGCGGCCAGCCGCCGCGAGGCGACTTCCTCTATCCTCCGAACGATCGCGAGTGTCTCGCGTCATTCGTACCCGTGCGAACAATGTACACACGTATAAACTGCCGGGTCGCGTCAGGTTTGGCCGAGCGATCCTCGCCGCGACCCGGGGGATCGCCGAGGGATCCTCGGCGCGGGTCAGCGAGAGCGTCACACGCCGGCGGTTTCACACGCGGCCGGCGACAGGATTACGACCCGCCCCCGAGAGCGACGCCCATGGAGCGAGCCGCGATCGACGACGTCGACGTCGTCACGAACCCGATGGGCGTTCACGACATCCGAAAGCCGGTCTCGCGCGCGCTCGGCGCCGACCACGTCGCGATGAACTACTTCGAGCTCGCGCCCGGCGACGCCTTTTCCGGCGGCCTCCACACTCACGGCGACCAGGAGGAGATATTCTACGTGCGCTCGGGCACCGCCACGTTCGAGGTCGGGCGCGAGCGCGAGCGCGTCGAGGTCGGCCCCGACGAGGCGATCCGCTTCGCGCCCGGCGAGTTCCAGTCCGGATTCGTCCCCGAGGACGCCGACGAGGAGGTGATCGCGTGGGCGATCGGCGCGCCGGGCGCGCGCCACGACTGGGACCAGGTCGAGTCGATCGTCGAGTGCCGTGACTGCGGCGAAGAACGGGTCCACGACACCGAACTCACCGACGAGGGCCGGTTCCGGTTCACCTGTACCGAGTGCGGCACGTCGTTTTCGCCGTGAGGATCGTTTGCGGCGCTCGGTGACCACCGCCCGCGCCGCCTCAGCCCAGCAGCGACCGGAGCGACCGCCGCCGCGTGCCGCACTCGGCGGCGTAGTCGCAGGTCGAACAGCGGCCGTCGTCGACGCGCGGCGGGGGCCCGTCGATCGACCGCGCCGCGCGGAGCGCCTCGCGGTACGCCGCCTTCTTCCGGAGCGTGAGCCGGACCTCGCGGACGACCCCGACGGCCGGGTACTCGACCAGCGCGCGCGGTAGCTCGCGCTCTCGCTCCCACGCCAGCGCCTTCGCGATCCCGACCGCACGGACCGCCTGCGGCTCCCACACGCCGTTCTCCGGCGGCTCGCCCGACGAGACCAGCGTCGGAATCGGCGGGGGAGACTGTTCCGTCTCGTCCGGGTCCTCCGCCTCTCCGCTCGGTTCCAGCACCTTGTGAACGGTGCCGTGGCAGTCCTTGCCCGAGAGGAACCCGCGCTCGCTCGCGGGGTCGACGAGGGAGCCGTACTCCTCGCGCTCGCGCAGGCGGTCCAGATTCCGGCGGTAGGCCGCGGGCGATCGGTGAAGCGGAAGCTGCCGGAGCGCCCGATCGGGCGCGTCGACGAGTTCGTCGTACCGAAACGCCAGTCCGATGCGCTCGCGCGCCTTCGGGGGGACGCTCCGCTCGTCGTCGCGCCGAACGTAGTAGAGTTGGCGGGGACAGTACGCCGCGCGGGCCAAGTCGCTGAACGGGACGAGGGTCACGCGAGCCGCTGGCCGCGGCTTCGCTTATAAATGAACGACGGCGCGTGCCTCCGAGCGCCCACCGGGCGCGAGGAGCACGCGCGAGGGAGTCGCTGGCCCCGGAGCGAAGCGAAGGGTGCCAGCGACGAGGCTGGGGAGGTGTGAGGCTGCGGTGCTGTGCGGGGCGGGACTCAAAGGGGCAGCCGCGAGGACGAAGCACGGCGACGCAAGGACCGCAAGGAAGGAGCGTCAGCGACTGACTGAGGACCGCAGCGAGCCGCGCGAGCCCTCGCGGCTGGGGCTTTGGAGGTGTTCGTTACGGATCCGTCAGCATCCATTTATAAGCGAGCGGCTGGGGCTTTGGAGGTGTTCGCCGCCGCTCAGTCGTCGACTATTTATAAGGATACGTCCGTCTCGATGTCTTCGGTCGCCTCGCGGAGGCCGTCCTCGCGGGCGTCGCTCGCGAGCGATCCCTCGATATCGGCGTCGGTAAGGAGGTCGCGGAACGCGTCGCGGAAGCGGTCGTTCGCCCGCGTGGAGGCGATGTCGGTGCGCGCGACGGCGGCGTACCGGGCGACCGTGTCCGGCGCGGCGTCCAGTTCCTCGGCGCACTCGACGATCGAGTTCCCGGCGGCGGTGAGCCGCTTCAGGTCGGCGTACGCGAACGGCGGGTCGGCGCCGTCGTCGGTCCCGACCTTACGGTCCGACTCGCGGACGAGGTGGAGGTCGAGACGCGCCTTCCGGACGGTCTCGGCGTCGATATCGTCCGGATCGACCTCGGCGTCGCCGTCCTCGCGATCGCCGAGTTCGTCGCGGATCGCCGCCGCGACCGCCGCGTCGCTCTCGTCTGCGAACCGGCCGCGGGCGACCAGCGCGTAGGCGGCGTCGTCGAGCGGCGTCGAGAAGCCGTACCGCTCCCGCATCGCGGCGACGAGGTCGCGGACCCCCTCGCTGGCGTCGTCGCGATTGACGAGGGTCCCCCGCTCCGCCTCCTGGCGTTCGGTGACCGTCTCCGAGCCGGTGGCGTCGACGAACAGGTCGCGGAGTTCGGCGGTCTTCTCGTCCATGGGAGCGGTCCTACGCGGGCACGGCTGAAAAGCCTCGTGTCGGCGCGGCGTCCACACCGGTATCGCTCCGGCCTCACACCAACCCACCCACGGTGAACACCACGTAACAGCACGCCACCAGCGCGCCCGAGTGGAGCAGCGCGGCGTACCGCCCTCGCGCGGCGGTCCCGGCGAACCACCCGGACGCCAGCACGGTCGCCTGCGTGACGACGTACAGTCGGAACCGCTCCAACTCGGGGTATACCCCCTCCGGCTCCGTCACGGCCTCGGACGCGGCCGCGAACTCCGCGAGCCGCGCGGCGTCGACGACCTGCGTGTTGACGACCGCGACGACGCCGGCGACGAGGACCGCCGCGGCCCAGCCGACGGCGATGTACGGCTGCATCGACGAGCGGAGCGCGCGCTGCTCGCTGTACAGCCGCCCGACCTCGATGCGGAGCGTCTCGAAGACGGCGTCGGCGTCGCTGCCGGCGTTCAACGCCCCCGTGACGAGCCCGAGCGTCCGCGCGGCGAGCGGCGTGTCGACGCGGTCGACGAACCGCTCGATGGCGGCCCCGCGGAGGTCGACCGCGGTCGGCTCCTCCGGTGAGCCGGCTCCGGGCTCCGAACGGGCCGAGTCTGCGGGCGCGGTCGTCGACCGCAGCGCGAACGCGAGGTCGGCCACGTCGTCGTCGAGGACGCCGAGGTCGGCGTCGCGCGCGACCGCCGCCACCGCGGCCTCGAGGGGGCGCCCCTGCGCGACGTGGCCCGAGACGGCGTGGACGAAGTCGGCGAGTTCGCGGTCCTTCGCGTCGTCGATCCGCGTGCGGCGCGCCGCGACGAGCCCGACGGGCACCGCGAAGGCGGCGTAGCCGACGAGGGCGACGTTGACCAGCGTGTAGCCCGCGACCGCGAGCCAGAGCGCGAGGGCGACCGCCGGCCCCGCGGCGACGACGGCCGTGCTCGCGGGGTTGCGCCCGGCGGTCGCGAGGACCGCCCGTGGGCTCGCCGGCGCCTCGTAGCTCGCCCGCTGGCTCGGCGGGCGGAGCGTGCCCACCGCGACCGCCGCCGCGAGGCCGAACGCGACGAGGAACGCGACCGCGCCGTAGAGGACGACCGCCCGGGTCGGGACCACGCCGACCGGCGTCGAGACCGGCGGGAGCAGCTCGGGGATCACGACCGACAGCGCGGTCGCGCCGATGACGAGAAGCGCCGGCAACACCAACACGGCGACGAACAGCTCCGTGAGCAGTTCGAGGAACCGCCGGGCTCGCTTCCGGGCGCGGTCCTGCCGGTGCGAGAGCATCCGGCGCTCGGTCGCGAGGAACTCGGAGAGCGCCTCGTCGCCGGTGGCAGCGTGTTTCCGGAACTTGAGGAGGAACGGCGCGAGCAGCTCCCGCGACGGGGTGTCCCGCGCCACGCGCCGGAGCCCCTCGTCGAGGCTCCCCGCGAGCCGGGCGGCGTTGAGCGCCTTCCGGAACGAGGTCGCGGTGCCGCCGTACGCGTCGCCGTCGGCCGCCTTCCGGAGCATGGCCCGCGGCTCGTCGCTCCCCGAGGAGAGCAGTTCGAGGTAGCGCACCGCCCCCGGGAGGGTGCGCTCGATGTCCGTCCGCCGCGTCGCGACCACCCACCGCAGGTGGAGTCCGGCCACCGCGACCGTCGCGCGCTTGGCGAGGAGCGCGACACCGGTAGCGACGAGCAGCGCGGCCCGGTCCGTGCGGAGCGGGCCGACCGAGTCCGGCGTCGGGGCCGGCGTCGCCGTCGACCCTGCTGCGAGCAACGCCGCGCCGAACCGCGCCTCGACCGCGGCCGCGACGATCCACGAGAGCCCGTACGCCCCCGAGAGGTACGTCTCGAACCCGGTGTCGAGCGCGGTGCCGCGGTACCGCTTCCGGTCGGCGTCGTGCCGCCGGTCGCTCGCGTGGCGCGCGAACAGCGCGTAGCAGACCCGGCCGACGACCGCGAACCGCCCGCCCGCCGCGACGGGGTCGTCCGCGCCCGTCTCGCCTGTCGCGTCTACACTCGCCGCGTCCGCTCGGTCCGCGTGCGCCGCGTCCGCTCTGTGCGCGTGCGCCGCGTCCGACTGGCCCGCGCACGTCCCGGCCGCGCTCGCGCTGTTCGCCTCGGAGCCGACCGTTTCGGTCGCGCGACGCCGGCTCACGGCCGCCTCCGTGCCGCTGACTCGTCTCGGCTCTCGCCCCCGTCGTCGCGGTCCATCATCCGCGCGGCGCGCTCGACGGTCGCGGCCTCGTCGGTACGCAGGTCGGCGAGGAACTCGAACAGTTCGTCCGGGTCGTCGACGCCGTCTCGCACGAGGAACTCCACGTACCGACGCTTCGACGCGAACTCGGCGGCGACTGCCTCGCGGTCACGGTCGGTCCGGCTTGCGATCCGGTCGAAGGCGCGGAACAGCGGGTCGCTGTCCCGACCGCCGCCCGGAGCTTCGCCCGCCGCGGTCGCGCTCGACGCCGCCCCGTCCGCGTCGCCGCCCGGCGCGCCGGGGAACCGGAACGTCCCGTCGCCGTCGCGCCACGCGACCGTGTTGTACCGGACGGACTCCCCGCCCGCCTCGACGACGCCCGCACCGCCGCGCTTCGGGTCGCCGGTCGGGCTCCGCGTCGCCTCCGGGCCGAGGCCGTCGTACGCGGCCTCGGAGAGCGGCTCGATCGCCCGCGAGACGTACCGCTCGCCGTCGACCCGCCGCGGGAAGACGACGAGGTCGACCTCGCGCAGCAGGCGCGCGGGCAGGTCGCGCTCTCGCAGGCGGTTCGCCAGCGCCTCGACGTCCTCCGCGTGCGTCGTCCCGATCACGCCGTGGCCGGTGTTCAGGCTCTCCGCGAAGGTCTCGAAGCTCTCCGGGGTGTTGATCTCGGCGATGATCTCGACGTCCGGGTTGAGGTAGTTGGCCTCGGTCATCAGCTCGGCCATTCCCACCGACTTGTAGGCGTCCTCGTGGTCGCGCGTGGTGAGCGAGACGCCCGTCTCGTGGGGGAGCCGGACCTCGCGGGAGCCCTCGTCGACGGAGACCGGTCGGGCGTCGAACGGGATGAACGGCGCGTGAGCGTTGAGCAGCGTCGTCTTGCCGACCCCCGTCGGTCCGGCGAAGAGGACGACCCCGCGGTGTTCGTACAGCAGCCACAGCAGCGTCACGAGGTCGACCGACAGGGTCCCGCGCTCGATCAGGTCGACCGGGGTGAGCGCGTCTGCGCGCTGCTTCCGGATCGAGACGTGCGGACCGCCCTCAGAGATGACCGGGAGCGCCACCGCACACCGGATCGTCTGCGGCACGCCGTCGAGTTCGAGGTTCACCTTCGCTGAGGGCGTCGAGGCGTTGAGCTCCGTCCCGTCGCGGGCGGCGATCCCCGTGACGACGTCGACGAACGTCGTCTCGTCCTCGAACGCGAGGTTCGTCGGGATCCGAGAGCCGACCGCCGGGGCCTCGCCGTCACCCCGGCTCGCGGCGGCGGAACGGCCCGTCTCGTCCGCCGCGCCGGAGAGGACGGACGCGCGCGGGACGACCTTCACGCGCTCTCCGACCCGGTTCGCCTCCACGTCTTCGAGGTGCGGGTCGCGGATCGGGACCGTGAGGATCCCCTCGCCGACGAAGTCGCGCAGCACGTAGTACGCGAGGTCGTCGAGCCGGTCGCGGGCGAACCGCGAGTCGACGGGCGGCGCGACGAGCCCCCGGTCCGCGAGCGCCGACCTCGCCCGGTACGCGGCGGCGTCGAGCCACGCCCGGGTGTTGCGCGCGGTCAGCCGCCGCGAGAGGAAGCGGCGGGCGCGGGCGGCGACGAACGACTCCCGATCCTCGATCACGTCGCTGACGGTCGTCTCCCAGATCCGCGACTTACACTCCTCGATGAGCTCCTCGTCGCCGGGCAGAAGGTCCGGCTCTAGCACGGCGTACTTCGTCTCGAACGCGTCCGAGCCGAGCAGCCGCTCGCGGTAGAGGACCACCTCGACCGCGAGCCCGGCGAACTCGACGGTGTACTGCGCGAGCCGCTCGGCCGCCACGCGTTCGACGTAGTCGGCGTCGGCGTCGATCCCCGTCTCCAGCGGCGCGAACGTCTCGGTGTGGACGACAAGCTCGCGGTCGTCGCCCACGTCGGCCACCTCGATCCGGTCGTCCAAGGCGATCGGCGTGAGCGCGCCGAGCAGCCGGAACTCCCGCAGCGCGTGGTAGTCGATCCGTCGACGCGCGGCGGCGCTCGCGTCCACCAACCGGTCGATCGCCTCCGCGTACTTCGGCTCGAACCCGGCCTCGGCGCGCTCGACGACCCCGACCCGGGTGAGCGGGCGACGGTGCCGCACCGCGGAGAAGCGGTCCCGGACGCGGTCGAGCGCGCGCTCGTCCCCGACCGACAGCGGCGGTTCGCGGGCGTCGTAGCCGAACCGCCCGCCGTCGCGCTCGCGGACGGTCGCCACCACGCCGGGGGCGGCCTCGTACTGCGCCCGGACGTCCGGGGCGTACCACGCCTCGGGGTCGTCCGGCGGCACCGGCGCGGGGACCGCACCGCTCGACCCCTCGTCGGGCTCGTCGACGATCCGGAGGGTCGCTCCGTCGCTCACCGCCCCGTCCTCCGGCTCCGCCGGTCCGCAGTCGTCGTCTCTCCGCTTATCGCGTCTATCGCGCGCGGCGGGCGCGTCGCCCTCCCCGAGACGCCGTGCGCCGCGGTCCCGAGATCCCGTGTCATCGTTCGATCCGCGGGTGATCTACGGGTCCGTTTAACCGTTTCTTTTCTGTCACTGTCCATTCATTTCACGCCGCGAAAACGTGCGCTCGTCCGGTCGGATATCGAAGGTGCGGTACCCGCTCCGACGCGCTCCGCGACGGTGACGATCGATCATCACTATCGTGACGTGTGAAAACGCATTTATTCGTCTCCCCGTAACCCGCGTTCCACGCCTCAATGAGCACGTCACTGTCGAGCGACGTTCAGCGCGCCTTTCTGCGCTATCAGCACGTCTTCGTCTTCCTCGCCCCCCTCGCGTTCGTCGGGGGCGTGTACGCCTTCGCGCCGACGCCCGCCGACGCCGGCGTCGGCTACTGGACCGAGTACTGGTGGCTGTTCGCGGTCTTCACCGCCGGCGCCACGATCGTCAACACCGTCGGGATCAGCGGGTCGGCGCTGTTCGTGCCGTTCCTCATCTTCGCCTTCCCGCTGGTCGCCTACCCGCTGGAGCCGACGACGCTGGTGAAGATCGGCCTCATCAGCGAGTCGTTCGGGCTGTCGAGTTCGTCGCTCGCGTTCATCCAGTACGGGCTCGTCGACCGCCGGCTCTCGCTCTCGCTCGTGTTGGGCGGCGTCCCGTTCGTCGTCGGCGGGGCGCTCCTCTCGTTCGTGATCCCCGAACCGGTGTTCCACGCGCTGTTGGGGGTCGCGCTTCTGGCGGCCTCGTACCTGCTGTTCAAGGCCAACTTGGCCCACGGCGACCCCACCGAGAGCGGGGGTGACGAGGAGGTCGCGACCGACGGCGGCTCGTCACCGGATCTCCCCGACGACGACAACAAGCTCGGGCCGGCAGGCGTCGACACCGACGAGTCCGGCACCGTCACCCGGGTCGACCGCGACGGCGACGACTACACCTACTCCCGCGGCGGCTACCTCGAACGGTTCCTCAACTACAGCGTCGGCGGGGTGTTCCAGGGGCTCGCCGGCTTCGGGATCGGCGAGCTCGGGATCATCTCGATGCTCCGGACGCAGGTCCCGGTCCGCGTGGCGATCGGCACCAACCACATCGTCGTCGCGACGACTGCCGTCTTGGCGTCCGTCGTCCACGTGTTCGGCGGCGGACTGGTCGGCGGCCACACGATGGACCTGGCGACGACGCCGTGGAACATGGTCGTCTGGACGGTCCCGGCGACGACGCTCGGCGGGCAGATCGCCCCGTACGTCTCGACCGCGCTGGACACCGGGACGATCAAGGCGGGCGTGGGCGGCCTGTTCGCGGTCATCGCAGCCGCGCTGTTCGCGATGGCCGCCGGCGGGATCTGAGGGCTGACGCCCCCCGCCGCCGAGCGGTCGTATCGCCGCCGGCGTCAGCTTCTTGATCGTCTCGACCGGAGCGTGTTCCGATGACGGACACCATGCGTGCCGCGGTCGTGCCGGAGCCCGGAGCCGAGTTCGAACTCGTGGAGCGCGACGTGCCGGAACCGGACCCCGACGAGGTCCGGGTCGCCGTCGAGGCGTGCGGGATCTGCCGCAGCGACGAGTTCGTCGTCGAGGGCGGCTATCCCGGCGTGGACTACCCGCGCGTCCCCGGCCACGAGATCGCTGGGCGCGTCGACGCGGTCGGCGCCGATGTCGACGCGTGGGAGCCGGGCGAGCGCGTCGGCGCGGGGTGGCACGGCGGCCACTGTTTCACCTGCGAGCCGTGTCGCCGCGGGCAGTTCCTTCAGTGCGAGAATGCCGAGATCACCGGGCTCACGTTCGACGGCGGCTACGCCGAGTACGCCACCGTCCCCGCCGAGGCGCTGGCGGCGATCCCGGACGGCCTCGACGCTGTCGACGCCGCCCCGCTGCTTTGCGCCGGGATCACCACCTACAACGCCCTGCGTAACTCCGACGCCCGCGCCGGCGACCTCGTCGCCGTTGTCGGCGTCGGCGGGCTCGGTCACCTCGCGGTCCAGTACGCGCACGCCGCCGGCTACGAGACGGTCGCGATCTCGCGTACCCCCGAGAAGGAGCCGCTCGCGAGGGACCTCGGGGCCGACCACTTCGTGAACGCCGCGGAGTCGGACCCGGCCGCGCGGCTCTCGGAGCTGGGCGGCGCGAGCGTCGTCCTCACGACTGCCCCCGCGAGCGACGCCATCGAGTCGGTCGTGGGTGGGCTCGGGATCGACGGTTCGGTGATCGTCGCCGGGATCCCCGGCGAGCCGGTGTCGGTCGACGCCCAGCAGCTGGTCGGGACGCGGGGCGCCGTCGAGGGGTGGGGCTCGGGGCACGCCCGCGACTCGCAGGACACGCTGGAGTTCAGCGCCCTGCGCGACATCGCGCCGGAGATCGAGACGTTCGCGCTCGACGATGTCGCCGCGGCGTACGACCGGATGGCCGACAACGAGGCGCGGTTCCGAGTCGTCTTGGAGCCGTAGGCGACGGGCGCGATCGCTTCCCGGCCTCGCGTCGGGTTCGCCCACCCGTCTCGCCCCCGTCGCTCGCGGCGTCGTCGTCCCGGAGTCGTTGTTTTTATCATACAGTTGCCGATCGTATAAGACGGCGATGTCAGCAGACAAGCCCTCCACGGCCCTCACGTCGCGACAGCAGGTGGCTGTCGTCGTGCTGGCCGCGGCTCTGGTCGGCGCCGTGCTCGCTCCGAGCGTGTACGCGGCGACAAACGAACCGAGTGATACCGTCGCCGTCGTCGAGATAGAGGGGCCCGTCAACACGGCCCTCGCCGACGACGTTGAGAGCGAACTAGCGGACATCCGCGCCAACGAGTCCGTCGGCGCGGTCGTCCTCAAGCTGGACACGCCCGGCGGCGCGCCCGTCGCCTCCGAGCGGATGTACAAGGCGGTCCAGCGGACGAGCGATGACATGACCGTCATCGCGAGCGTCCAGTCGATCAGCGCCTCGGGCGGCTACTACGCGATGGCGCCCGCGGACGAGATCTACGTGCTCCCGACCTCGACGGTCGGCAGCATCGGCCTGAACGCTCCCGCGCCCCGAGCGTCGTCGACCGCGCTCGGGCCGAGCGGCCCCGACAAGGCCGGAAGCAACCCGACGCAGGCGTGGGCCGAACAACAGACGCTCGCGGACACGTTCATCAACGCGATGATGGCCGAGCGTAGCGACGAGTTCGAGATGCCCCGCGAGGAGGTCGCGAAGGCCGACACCTACCTCGGTACCGAGGCCGTTCAGAACGGCTTCGCCGATGAGATCGGCTCGCTCAACGAGGCGATTCACGCGGCTGCGACCGAGGAGGAACTCGGCGAGTACACGGTCGACACCCGCGAGACCGGACAGGAGTTCGGCATCCCCTTCCTCGTCCGGACCGACACCGGGATCGTCGCGATCCACGCGAACGACCCCGGGTACGCCGACGTGAAGCCGATGCCCTCGACGTACGTGTACACGCCCGCCGTCCCGCACGTCGACACGATCGAGCGGTTCTCCGAGACCGACGTGCGGACCGGCGGCGCGGTCTCGACCGAGCGCGGGACGCCGGGGAACGAGACGGCGCGGCTCAGCGGAGGTGTCGGCGCGTGACCCGCGTCGCCCCCCTCGCGGCCGCGTTCGTCGTGACCCTCGCGGCGGTCACCGGCGGCGCCGCGGTCGCCGGCTACGTGACCGCCGACGGCGCCGCGCCCGCACCGGCGATCCAGAACGACCACTACCAGAACCCAGACCTAATCGCGAACGACACGCCCGGGCAGGCGACGGTCGAGATGGACGCCTCGGCCGACTCCCAGACCGTCCTCGTCGACCCCGGCGTCGAACCGGCCACCGCCCGTCCGGTGCTCCCCTTCAGCCTCATCGGGCTCGGCGGCGGCGGCGTCGCCGACCGGGACATCCGGCCGCTCGCGAATGCGCTCATCGAGAACGGTCACGAGGTGGGCGTGTACGTCCCCGATCCGGACCAGCAGCGACGGCCCGCGCGGCCCGGCGCCGAGGAGACGACCCAGCTCGGCGAGCGGCTCGCCGAGGCCGACGCGTTCGTGACGTTCCGGACCGACTACGAGCCGGACGAGCTCGACGCGATCGAGTCGTTCGTCGAGTCCGGCGGTCACGTCGTGCTCGCCACCGAGCCCGACGCGGCGTACTCGCAGCCGGGCGCGGCGTCTCTCGACGCGACGCTCGACGTCACGACCGAGGGTGGGTACGTGTACAACATGGAAGAGAACGACCTGAACTACCAGCGCGTGTACGCCGAGGCGACCGGCGACGCGTCGCTGACCGAGGGCGTCGACCGCGCGGTGTTCCCGTCGGCGACGCCCGTCGGGACGCCGGCCGGCGGCGCCGACGTGCTGCGCCCGATCGAGGGCAGCGAGCTCTCGACGACGCGCGCGCCCACGGACGCGCCGCTGTTAGTCCGCAACGACGAGGTCGTCATGATCGGCGACAGCGACTTCCTGTCGCCGGACAACGCCAGGCGCGCCGACAACGACGCGCTGATCGGTAACCTCGCGGACTTCCTCGTGACGAACGACCGGACGCCGCCCGGCGACGGCGGATCCACGGGCCCGACGCAGCCGGGGCCCGGCCAGCCGCCGACGAACGGCACCGCTGGCTGATCGGTCGGTCGGTCCGCGCCCGAGCGACTTCCGTCACCCTCTCATTTTTGCCGCCCGCGCCGGAAGCGAACTGTATGCGAGCAGCCGTCTTCAACGGTCCCGGCGACATCGGCGTGGAAGAGCGACCCCGGCCCGAGATCGAGGCGCCGACGGACGCGATCGTCCGCGTGACCCACACCGCGGTCTGCGGCTCCGACCTCTGGTTCTACCGCGGCGACAGCGAGCGCGACCCCGGCTCCCCGGTCGGCCACGAGCCGATGGGGATCGTCGAGGCGGTCGGAGAGGCCGTCACCTCGGTCGAGCCCGGCGACCGGGTGCTCGCGCCGTTCGCGATCTCCTGCGGCGAGTGCGAGTTCTGCCGGAAGGGGCTCCACACCTCCTGCGAGAACGGCGACTCCTGGGGCG
Organism: Halorubrum sp. CGM5_25_10-8B; assembly: GCF_005435095.1. Classification (NCBI taxonomy): domain Archaea; kingdom Methanobacteriati; phylum Methanobacteriota; class Halobacteria; order Halobacteriales; family Haloferacaceae; genus Halorubrum; species Halorubrum sp. CGM5_25_10-8B. Next base: position 266,272 of record NZ_SGTY01000002.1, read on the forward strand.
GCGACAACGGCGGCGGACAGGGCGAGTACGTCCGGTCGACCCACGCCGACGGGACGCTCGTGCGCGTGCCCGACCGCTACGCCGACGACGAGGACACGCTCCGCTCGCTGCTCCCGCTCACCGACGTGATGGGCACCGGCCACCACGCTGCGGTCAGCGCGGGCGTTGAGGCGGGGTCGACCGTGGCCGTCATCGGCGACGGCGCGGTCGGGCTCTGCGGCGTCCTCGCGGCGCGTCGGCTCGGCGCGGAGCGCATCGTCGCCGTCGGCCACCACGAGGACCGGCTCGAACTCGCCGAGGAGTTCGGCGCTACCGAGACCGTCTCCGAGCGCGGTGAGGCCGCGGTCGAGCGGATCCGAGAGCTCACCTACGGCGGGCCGAACCACGTGATGGAGTGCGTCGGCGCCGCGAGCGCGATGAACACCGCGATCGACGCCGTCCGTCCCGGCGGCACGATCGGGTACGTCGGCGTCCCCTACGGCGTCGAGGAGGAGGGGCTCGACGTGTTCGGGATGTTCGGACAGAACGTCACGCTCGCGGGCGGAGTCGCCCCGGTCCGCGCATACGCCGAGGAGCTGATGGCCGACGTGCTACAGGGAACGCTCGACCCCGCGCCGATCTTCACCGAGACGGTCGACCTCGACGGCGTCGCCGAGGGGTACCGGCTGATGGACGAGCGCGAGGCGATCAAGGTGCTGGTCAAGCCGTAGCGGCCGCGGCTCGGCGGCCGTTAACTCGTTTTCGACCCGGCGAAAATACCCCGCGTAAGGTAGCTTTATTTTCATGGACGAGCGTGATAGATTCGACACAGATGACGGACGTTACCCTTCGCCGGACGCAGCTCGCGACCCCGGCGAGCGACGAGAAGATGATGCACTCAGCCGCCGACAGCGACGCCGACGAGGTGTTCCTCGACCTCGAGGACTCCGTGGCCCCCAACGCCAAGCCGGACGCCCGCGAGCCCCTCATCGAGGCGGCCCGCGAGGAGGACTGGAGCGACAAGGTCCTCAGCTTCCGGATGAACGGGATCGACACGGAGTGGTGGTACGACGACGTGATCACCGTCGTCGGCGCCGCGGGCGAGTCCATCGACGACATCATCATCCCCAAGGTGAAGTCCGCCAGCGACATTCACACCGTCGAGAACCTGCTCCGGCAGGTCGAGGTGAACAACGGGCTGGAGGTCGGCGCCATCGGCCTCGAGCCCCAGATCGAGGACGGCGAGGGGATCCACAACGTCCACGATATCGCGCACGCCTCCGACCGGCTCTCCTCGATCATCTTTGGGCCGGGAGACTACTCCGCGGCGATGGGCACGCCCGGGCTCGACATCGGCCAGTTCCCAGAGTACCCCGGCCACTACTGGCACCACGCGCTCTCCGAGTGTAACTCGGCGGCGAAGTCGGCCGGCCTGCCGTGTCTCGACGGCCCGTACGCCGACATCGAGGACGCCGACGGGTTCCGGCAGTCCGCCGAGCGCGCCAACATGATCGGCTGCGACGGCAAGTGGGCGATCCACCCATCGCAGATCGAGATCGGCAACGACGTGTTCGCGCCCGATCCGGAGACCGCAGAGCGCGCCAAGCGCATCGTCGACGCCTACGCCGAGGCGATGGAGGAGGGCAAAGGCGCCGTGAGCGTCGACGGCCAGATGGTCGACGAGGCGACCAACAAGATGGCCCAAGACATCGTCGAGACGGCCGAGGCCGCCGGGATCCTGTAAGGAGTCGCGCGCCGCACTCCCTGTTCTGGCGTCCGCTTTTTTTGCGATTCGGAGCCACGCTAATGGTATGGGTGACGGCAGGTGGGGAGCGCTCGTTCACCACGTCGTCGCGGTGCCGACGTTCGTCGCGGCGTTCTGGCTCTTTCGGCTCTCCTCGCTCCCGGGACTCCCCGTGACGGTCGCCGGGCTCGAGTACGTGGCGCTCCGCGCCACGGGACGGAGGCGAACGGGCGATGGGGCTGGCTGCTGGTGTGGGTGGGCTACGCGGTGCCGTTCGGCCACGCCCTCGGAACGGAGGACGCGGGGCGGTTCGGCCGCCTCTTCGTTCTCGCGCTGATCACGGTGCTGGTCTGGGCGGTCGTCGAGGACCGTCCGCGTTCTTCGACGACGTCGACGTGGACGTGTGGCCCGGCGAGGACGACGACGGGTGGTGACCGCCGAAGTACGCGCGTCGTCCGGTCCGGACGCACCGCCGCCTTCGGTGCCCGACCGCTCACAGAGGCTCGATCAGCTCGACGACGTGGCCGTCCGGGTCCTTCACGAAGGCGGTCCGGGCCCCCGCTTCCGGCTGGTCGCCCGGCTCTTTCACGACGCCGTGGTGGTCGATCGTCTCGAACGCGGCGTCCACGTCGTCGACGCCGACGGCGACGTGGTCGTAGCGGTCGCCGTCCGCGCTCGGCGCCGCGCCGTCCGTGTCAGACAACTGGAACTCGACGCCGCCGTCGCCGGCGACGTACACGTTGCGCGTGTCGCCGTCGGCGGTCGTGAACTCCCAAGCGCGTTCGAACCCGAGCTGCTCGACGTACCAGTCCGCGGCGCGGTCGGCGTCCGCCACGTTGAGACACGTGTGGAGAATCTCCATGCGTCGTGCTGTCGCGGCGACGGCATAAATCCCGACGGCAAGCCGGAGGACGCCTCGGGTAGACACAGCGAAGGGACGCCTCGGACGGACGCAGCGAGGCAACACGCGACGAGAGCGACTGCGCCCCGGAGCGACGACACGGGGCCGACGTCGGACCCCGCTCCCCGCCAAAACCATCATGAACAAAGGTTTTATTCTCTGTTCTCCCCCGGTCGTTATCATGGCAAGCGAGCCCACGAGGGGCGGTGACACACCTGCCCCGGACACGTCGGCGGCCGCGCTCGGCCACGATCGGCCGGACGTGCCCGCGTATCGGGCGCTCGCGGCGGACCTCCGCGAGCGCGTGACGGGCGAGGTCCAGTTCGACGAGTACGCGCAGGTGCTGTACGCCACGGACGGGAGCGTCTATCAGGCCCGGCCCGCCGGCGTCGTCGTCCCCCGCTCGATCGACGACGTGCGGGCGGCGATGGCGGTCGCGGCCGACCACGGCGTCCCCGTCATCCCGCGGGGGGCCGGCTCCTCGCTGGCCGGGCAGAGCGTCGGTCCGGGCTGTGTCGTCCTCGACTTCTCGACGCACATGGACGGGATCGTCGAGGTGCGCCCGGACGACCGGAGGGCGGTGGTCCAGCCCGGGGTCGTTCAGGACCGACTCGACGACCGGCTGGCGGAGGACGGGCTGAAGTTCGCGCCGGATCCGGCCTCCTCGGCGCGGGCGACGGTCGTCGGCGGCATCGGCAACAACTCCACCGGCGCGCACTCGGTCCGGTACGGGATCACCGACGCGTACACGGAGGAGCTGACAGTCGTGCTCGCCGACGGGTCGCTGATCGAGACCCGCGAGGTCGTCCTCGACTCGCCGGAGTACGAGGCGATCGTCGAACGGGACGACCGGGAGGCGGCGCTGTACGAGACGACCCGCGCGCTCGTCGAGGCGAACGAGGCCGCGATCGACGAGAAGTACCCGAACCTCAAGCGCTCCGTCTCCGGGTACAACCTCCACAAGGTGATCTACGAGAACGACGACGGCGAGCGGGTGATCAACCTCTCGAAGCTGTTCGTCGGCGCGGAGGGGACGCTCGGGACCATCGTCGAGGCGGAGGTGTCGCTCGTCACGCGACCCGAGGAGACGGCGCTCGCGCTGTACGCCTTCGACTCGCTGGTCGACGCGATGAAGGCGGTCCCGGAGGCGCTGGAGTTCCCCGTGAGCGCGGTCGAGCTGATGGACGACGAGGTGTTCTCGCTGGCGGCCGGGTCACAGGAGTTCGCGCAGTACGCGGAGCCGATCCCGGAGCGCGCGGCCGCGGCGCTCATGCTGGAGTGGGACTCGGAGCTGGTCGACGACTTCGCGGACGGGATCGCCGACACGACGGCGCACTTCGTCGCCGAGGGCGACGCGTTCGACGTACTGGAGGCGTACGCCCCCGAGGCCCAAGAAGACCTCTGGAAGCTCCGGAAGGCCGCCATCCCGCTCCTGATGAGCATGCGGGGCGACCCGAAGCCGTACCCGTTCATCGAGGACGCCACGGTCCCGCCCGAAGAGCTCGCGGAGTACGTCGGGCAGTTCGAGTCGGTCCTCGCGGATCATGACACCTCGGCGGCGTACTTCGCCCACGCCGGGAGCGGGACGCTCCACATCCGGCCCATCCTCTCGCTGAAGGAGGAGGAAGGCGTCGAGAAGATGCACTCCATCTCCGAGGACGTCACCGACCTCGTCTTGGAACACCACGGCGCCTTCTCGGGCGAACACGGCGACGGGCTCGCGCGCACGGAGTTCAACCCGAAGATGTACGGCGAAGCGCTGTGGGCGGCGTTCCAGGAACTCAAGTCGACGTTCGACCCCGAGTGGCGGATGAATCCCGGGAAGGTCGTCTACGTCGACGGCGACACCGCGGCCGAGCGGGACTATCCCGACACCGCCGCCGAGACGGACATGCGCGAGAACCTCCGGTACGGCCCCGCCTACGAGTCGATCGAGCCGCAGACCGAACTGGACTTCTCCGACGAGGGCGGGCTCTCGCACCTCGTCGAGCTGTGTAACGGCTGCGGCACCTGCCGAGAGACCGACTCCGGCGTGATGTGTCCGACCTACCGCGCCTCCGAGGAGGAGGTCCAGTCGACCCGCGGCCGGGCGAACATGCTGCGGGCCGCGATCAGCGGGGAGCTCGACGACGACGAGATCCACTCCGACCGGTTCCAAGAGGAGGTGCTCGGGCTCTGCGTCGGCTGTAAGGGGTGTAAGAGCGACTGCCCCACGGGGGTCGACCTCGCGAAGCTCAAGGCCGAGGTGAAACACGACCACCACGAGCGGGAGGGGGCGGGCCTCCGCGAGCGCATCTTCCGCGACATCGACCGACTCTCCGCGCTCGGCAGCGCGCTCGCCCCGCTCTCGAACGCGGCCACGAAGCTCCCGGGCGCCCGCAAGGTGATGGACGCGGTCGCGGGGATCGCCCCGGACCGCGAGCTCCCGACGTTCCGCGCCGAGAGCTTCGAGGAGTGGTTCGACGCGCGCGGGGGCTCGACGGTCGACCCCGCCGACGCGACCGACACGGTCGCGCTGTTCCCCGACACCTACACCAACTACAGCTACCCGGCCGCCGGCAAGGCCGCCGTTTCGGTGCTGGAGGCGGCCGGCGTCCGCGTCGAGGTGCCGGACAACCTCGCGCCCTCGGGCCGCGCGGCGTTCTCGACGGGATTCCTCGACGCGGCCTGCGAGCGCGCCGAGGCCAACGTCGCGGCGCTCGCGCCCCGCGTCCGCGACGGGCAGTCGGTCGTCTTCGTCGAGCCCTCGGACGCGGTGATGTTCCAGGACGAGTACCTCGACCTGCTCGACGGCGACGAGGTCAGAGCGGTGTCGGCCGCCGCGTGCGGCGTCCTGGAGTACCTCGACGCCGGCCGCGTGGACGAGCGGCTGGCGTTCGACGCGCCCGCGGAGTCGCTAACCTACCACGGCCACTGTAACCAGAAGGCGACGAACAAGGACCACCACGCGGTCGGCGTGCTGCGGCGCGCCGGCTACGACGTGTACCCGCTCGACTCCTCCTGTTGCGGGATGGCGGGGTCGTTCGGTTACGAGTCCGAACACTACGACCTCTCGGCGGCGATCGGTCGGATCCTCTTCGATCAGGTCGACGAGAGCGACGGCGAGACGGTGACCGCCCCCGGGGCCTCCTGCCGGTCACAGCTCGGCGACCGCGACGCCGCGGCCGCGGCCCCGCCGCACCCCATCGAGAAGGTCGCCGAGGCGGTCGCCGGGCCCGCGCCCGACGCGGGCGCCGACGCGACGACTCCGTCCTCGGCCGACGACTGAGCCGGCGTTACGGTCGACGCCCCCACCGATCGGCCCGGCGTCCGCGACCGTCAGTTCGGCGCCCGGGCCGATCTGTCCGTCCCGTCGACACCGCGCTTTGCGGGCTCTCACCCCGCTTAACCGACGTAACGCTTATGAGCGAACAGGCCTTGTCAATAGTTGCCATGTGCCACCATTACGACGAGGCGATGACCTGGGAGGAGGTCCGGGCACGCCACCGATCCGAGGAGGCGGACGAGGAACCCGACGCGATCCCCGACGCCGACGCGGTCGACGAGCCGGCGGGTGAGACGGAGGAGCCCGAGCCCCCGGCGGAGCCGCGCGCCCCGGCCGACGACTGACGCGGTCGGGCACGACCCCGCCTCGAACCCCGACAATCTTTTCGCGCGCCCGGAACGCCGAGCGGCGGCGCCGGCGTGCCCCGACCGCCGACGCCAGCGTGCCCCGACCGCCGACGCCAGCGTGCCCCGACCGCCGACGAAATCAAGCCGCTCGCGCCCGTCACGTCGGTATGGACCGCAACGCGGTGCGCCGCGCGTGGGACGAGGTCGCCGAGACGTACGCCGCCCGCCGCGACCCCGACGGCTCGGACGCGGCGCTGATCGACGACCTGCTCGACGCGCTGGCAAGTGACCCCGCGGTCGGCGACGGCGACCCGCTCGTCCTCGACGTCGGCTGCGGCGACGGCGCGCGCACGCTCGCGAACCTCCCGCCGGGCAGCGTCGGGATCGACATCTCTCGCCGGGGGCTCGACCTCGCCCGAGAGACCGTCCCCGAGGCCCGGCTCGTCCACGGCGAGATGTCGGCGCTCCCGTTCGCGGCCGACCGCTTCGACGCGGTCACGGCGTACCACGCGGTGTTTCACGTCGAGCGGGAGCGCCACCCCGAGGTGTACGCGGAGTTCGCCCGCGTCCTCCGTCCCGGCGGGCGACTCCTCACGACGCTGCCGGGCGGCCGCTTCGAGACGGTCCGGCGCGGCTGGATGGGCGGCGAGATGTTCTTCTCCGCACCTGGCCGCGAGCGCACGCTCGACCAGCTCCGCGCCGCGGGGTTCACCGAGGTCGAGACGCCGACCGCGACCGACCCGCTCGGCAGCAGTACCGAGTTCGCGCTCGCGACGCTCGGCGAGACACCCGACAGGGAAGCAAACTCGTGACCGACGCCGACGAGGTCCCTCACGACGTGCGAGCGAGCCTCGAACAGCTGCTCGTCGCGGCGTCGACCGCGGCGGCCGAGGGCGACGAGCCGACTGCGCGGGCCGCCCTCGACACGGCCGAGACGGTAGCGACGAACAAGCTCCCGGCCGGCGAGCGTCGCGACCGCGTCCGGTGGGGCTGCGGGGCCGCGCTCGACGCCCTGCCGAACGGCGATCTCGCGGCCGCGTACGCGACGGCGACCGCTGAGGCCGTCACGGAGTAGGCGTCGCGTCGGCCGCGAAACCACCGACCATTTCACCAGCTCCGTTCCACGGCCGGGCACGGACCGGCGCGACGCGCGGTTCGTCCTCCTGAGTACCCTGCTCGCCGTACGCTGCTAAACACGCTCGACGCCCCGACGGCGCGGTGGTTCCAACGGCGTCAGCCGCCCTGGCGGTCGCGACGCTGCTGTACGCCGGCTACGTCGTCTCGCGGCCCCTCCTCGCGTGGCTCCCCGCCCAGTAGCGCGGGCCGGCCCCCTCGCTTTTGCCCGTCGAGCGCGTTCTTTCGGGCATGCGCGTCGCCTCACTGCTGCCTTCCGCCACGGAGACGCTGTTCGCGCTCGGTGTCGAGCCGGTCGGCGTCTCTCACAGCTGTGACCACCCGCCCGCCGCCCGCGAGTTACCGACGCTGACGAGCACGGTCGTCGACCACGCGGACCGCTCGGCCGCCGACATCGACGAACAGATGCGCGCGGTCGACGGCGCGGTCTACGACCTCGACGAGGAGCGGCTCGCGGCCCTCGACCCCGACCTGCTGGTCACGCAGGCGACCTGCGACGTCTGCGCGGTCGACGCGAGCGAGGTCCGCGCGGCCGCCGAGCGGCTCGACCCCGCGCCCGACGTGCTCGCGTGCGACCCGCACTCCTTCGCCGACGCGCTCGACGACGTGGTGCGGATCGGCGAGGCGGTCGACGCGACCGACGCCGCGAGCGCGCTCCGGGGCGACCTCCGCGATCGCGTCGACGCGGTCCGCGAGCGCGCCGAGCGCGCGGTCGCCGACGAGGGCCGCCCCCGAGTCGCCGTCCTCGACTGGACCGAGCCGCCGATCCGCGCGGGCCACTGGGTTCGCGATATGGTCGAACTCGCGGGCGGCGACCCCGCGTTCCAGCCGGACGGCCCCTCGGAACCGGTGGCGTGGGACGACGTGCGCGAGGTCGACCCCGAGGCCCTCGTCGTCGCGCCCTGCGGCTTCGACCGCGACCGGGCCGTCGACGCGGTCGGCGACCTCGCGGCGCGGCCCGGCTTCGACGACCTCGCAGCGGTCCGCCGCGACCGCGCTTACGCTGTCGACGGCAACGGGCTGTTCAACCGCCCGAGCCACCGGCTCGTCGACTCGCTGGAGGCGCTGTTCGCGTGTCTCCACCCCGAGCACGCCGCGACGCCGCCCGCTGCGCACGACCGGATCGCGCGCGTCGACGCGGCCGCGACGCCTTCGGTGCGCGCCGACGGCGGATAACGGCGACTGCGGTCCGGCGTTCTCGCCCCGCCACCGTTCTCAGAGACAGACGGGGACCGCTCGCTGAGCACGGAGCGGTGTCGTCAGCGGAGCGGAACGGCGAGCGCGTGCCGCCCCTCCGAACGGCGGTTTCGTCGAGACCATCGACTGCTTAGGACCTCTTTCTCCGGCTCGTTCCGACTGACCAACACATTTAATACTGAGGTGTAAAGTACGCTTTACTGTAAAGCGCGCTTTACGACGCCGCCGATTTACCGGAAACCACCAATGAACGACGCTCTCCGCTCTCGAACGCATCGACAGGGAACCACCGCCGTTGACGGGGGTGAGCGCTGATGGCCACCGCACTCCTCGCGAGTATCGCCGTGTTCGTGGCTGTACTCGCGGCCGGATTCGCCATCGAACGGCGGCTCGGCGACCACGCGACGCTGGAGGCGCTGCCCTGGTACCTCCAGCTGCTCGTGGGCGGCGTCGCCATCACCCCTCTCGTCCACTTCGAAGACCGGCTCGCCGTCGGGCCGATCGACGGCCTCGTGGTCGCGTTCGCCGTCTCGGCCGCGTGCTGGATCGCGCTGCCGGCCCTCCTCTCACAGCTGGTCGATCACGACGGGACCGTGGCGTCACAGGGGTGCTGACCGTGGACGTCGGCGCACACTACCGCCCCACTGACGGCGATCACGACCCCGGCGTCTATCGCGTCGTCGGGGCCACCGACGGCGCGACGCTCCTCCGGGTCGGCGACGCCGATGGTCGTCGGGTCCACACGGGAGCGGTGTGCCGCGTCACGGCGTCCGCTCTCCGGACCGAGTTCGAGCCCGCCGCGGACCCCGACGCGGGGCTGTCGCCGACCGGGGCCCTCCGAGACGCCGCACAGGGCCTGTACTGGAGCGTCCGGAGGTTCCTGCCGTGAGCGGCTCGTCCAGACAGGCCCGGATCCGCCGGTACCGCCGGCTGATGGGCGGTAGCGTCCTCGCCGGGACCCTCGGGTTTATTTCCGCCGAGTCTGTCGGGTACCCCGTCGTGGGAGTCGCGCTGTACTGGGCGGGGTTCGCTGGCTTTCTGTCGGTCTGGCAGGGGACCTCAGTCCCCCTGTTCGACGAGCGCGACCGCGCGCTCGAACGCCGGGCGATAGCCCTCGCTGCGACCGTCTTCACCTTGGGGATGATCCTGCTCTGGCCGACGATGGTGGTCCTCTCGGAGATCGACGTGTACACGCCGCCGCCGGCGTTCGACGGGGCGCTACTGGCGATCGCGGTCCAGTCGGGACTGTTCGCGCTCACCTACGGCTGGTTACGATACAGATGAAAAACAGCGTCAGGGAGCGCCGAGAGGAACGCGGTCTCAGCCAGGCCGACCTCGCGGACGCCGTCGACGTGTCCCGCCAGACGATCAACGCGATCGAGCGCGAGCGGTACGACCCCTCGCTCGAACTGGCGTTCAAACTCGCCGCACACTTCGACTGTCGGGTCGAGACGCTCTTCGACCCGACCCTCGATACGAACTGAGGCGACGCACGGTCGAGGAGCGCGCTCGAAACCGAACCGCCGCCGAGGCCGGCGGCTACGCGGCCTCGGTGGAGACGTTTACCGCCTCGCCCTCAGCCGAAATACGGAGGCTCTCGACGGTCGTTGACTCACCGACGACGAGCCCCAGCGTCTCCTCGTCCACCCGCACGACCCGGTATGCGATGTCCGACGGTCGGCCGATCGGATCGGTGGCGGCCGCGAGCCCGTCGACGTGGGACTCCAGCGCCGTTTCGAGATCGGAGGCGTTCGCGGCGTCGTCCATCCGCACGATCCAGACGTAGTCGTCACCGCGTCGCAGGAGCGTGTCGTTGCCCCACCCCGCCGCGGCCTCGGCAGCGCGCGATTCTGCCACCCCCTCCGTCAGCGCGACCTGGAGGCGGAGCTCGCCGACGGTCCCGCGGGATTGCCACTTCCCTCCGGCTCGGACTGACAGGGGAACCGGCGGCGCTTCGTCGGGTCGCAGCCCGTGAACGAGCTGCTCCGTCGTCTCCGGGGGCGTCTCGTACACGGCCGGCAGCTGTCGCGGCGACTCGGCGCGGGCCGCGACGTGGCGATAGCCGTAATAGTAGCCGGCCCTGGACAGCTTCCAGGCGTTCGGTCTGGCCCGCTCGTAGGCCGCCCGGCGCTCGGCCCTGAGATCGATCCCCTCCAGGTAGCGCTCGGCGTAGACATCGGCGACGTACTCTGCGGCCCCCTCGCGGACGGCGGCGAACATCCCCGGTGAGACGTTCGCCTGAACCTGTGTCAGTTCCTCGTCGGTCAAACAGAAATCGGTCTCGATCTGGACGACGTGTACGTACTCGTGGGCGAGCGTGGCCTCGACGTCAGCGACGGGGTCGTCCCCGCCGATCCCCACGTTCACTCTCGAGTAATTACCGTCGGTGAAATCCGGGGGAGCGACGTAGCCGTCGGGGCTGGTCAGCGTCACGTCTCGACTCTGGTTCTCGTTTAACCCGATTAGGTTGCCGAAGCGGTCCATGTTCCCGTCCAGATCGGTCTGCGAGAAGGTCTGCTCGCTGGCCGGAGCGACCCTGACAACAGGGGCGGGAACCTCCGCGGGCGACAGTCCGTGGAGGTCGAGCACGCGCAGCCAGACCACGGTGGCGTTCACCGGGAGCCTGTCTCCGTCACCTCGGACCTCGACCCGGGAGGCGTCGGGAGGCGCAGTGCTGGCTACCGACTCGGGAGTCTCGGCCCCCGTGGCCCCGCGGCAGACGTCGTCTGCCGGCGCCGACCCGAGTCCGAGCGACCCGCCGCATCCCGCGAGTACCACGCAGAGGGCGAGGAGGGCACCGTACCGCATCGTGAACGCCCTGAGTCTCGTCGATAATAAAATTCGGTCTGCTCAGGTGCCGTCTCGCGGGTCCGCCCGGCCGTCGCGGCGTATCTCAGTAGAGCCGGTGATCACGACCGGCTGGTCAGGTCTCCGCCCGCTCGCGCAGCGCCGACAGCGTCCCGGCCTCGCGGAGGTCGTCGACCGCGCAGTACCACGCGCCGCGCACGCCGTTCAGGTCGTTCTCGACCGGGCGCTCCAGCGGCACGAGGTCGTCGAACTCGAAGACGACGACCACGCGCTCCTCCGAAAACGGGTCGATGAGCGCCTTCCAGTCGGCCTCGTCCATCGGGCCGGGCTCACCGCGGGTCTGCTCGGTGCGGGCCGTGACGCGGGCGTAGTGCGTGACCGCCGACACCGGTTCGGTCCGGTAGAAGGCCATGTACGCGAAGTCGGCGCGGGTGCGGTCGTACGAGCGCGGCGCGGGGTAGAAGCCGGCGCGACAGCGCTCGAAGGTGTCCGGCTGGGTCGCGACGACGCAGACGCGGGCGTCGCCGGGCGCGTCGTCGTCGGGGGCGTCCGCCGCGAACTGGTCGAGGTCCATGTCCGCGTTGGGGCGCGAGCGCGGATATATCCCCGCTCGGCTCGTACCCCGGATCAATGGCACGGAGCGCGGCGAGCGCGAGCGATGGTCCCCGCAAGCGCGACGAGACCCGGAGCGCGGACGACGACGCGTCGACGGACGGGCTGACCGGCCCGCCCGCCCTCTCGGTCGAGCGGCTCACGAAGCGGTTCGGCGACGGCGACGACGCGGTGACGGCGGTCGACGACGTGAGTCTCGCGGTCGAGCGCGGCTCCGTCGTCGGGCTGCTCGGACCGAACGGCGCGGGTAAGACGACGCTGATCAAGTGCGCGCTGGGCATCGTCGTCCCCGACGCGGGGTCGATCCGGGTGTTCGGCAACGACGTGGGCGACGGCCGCCGCGCGGCCTACGCCGACGTGGACGCGATGTTGGAGGGCGCGCGCAACGACTACTGGCGGCTCACGGTCCGGGAGAACCTCCGGTACTTCGCGACGATCAGCGGAGTCGACCCCGACTCCGTGGCGGCGCGTCACGACCGCCTGCTCGACCGGCTCGACCTGGCCGACAAGGCGGACACGCCCGTTCGGGACCTCTCGCGCGGCATGAAACAGAAGGTGTCGCTGGCGAGCGTGCTGGCGGGCGGCGCGGAGCTGGTCTTCCTCGACGAGCCGACGCTCGGGCTCGACGTGGAGAGCGCGCGGACGCTCCGGGCCGAGTTACGCCGGCTGGCGGTCGAGGAGGGGCTCACCATCGTCGTCAGCAGCCACGACATGACGACGATCGAGGCGGTGTGCGACCGCGTCGTCATGCTGTCGAACGGGCGGATCGTGGCGGACGACAGCGTGGAGGCGCTGCTCGGCGCGGCCGCGAGCGACGCGGTGCGCGTGGCCAGCCCGGACCTCGACGCCGAGGCGGTCGCGGGCCTCCGCGAGGCGTTCGAGGTCCTCGACGTTGACCGCGAGGCGCGCCCGCCCGCGGTGACGGTCGCGGCCGGCGGCGACCGGCTGTACGACCTGACCGACGCGCTGCGGGCGGCCGGCGTCACCGTCTCGGACATCCGCACGGTCCAGCCCGACCTCGAAGAGGTGTTCCTCGAACGCACGGGGAGCGACCTCGGTGCCCCGTCCGGGGGTGACCGGCGATGAGCGCGGACACGAGCCCGCCGGAGGATCTGGGTGGCGCGGCCGCGGCCGAACCCGGCGACGGAGTGCGGCCGGACGACGAGCCCCGGCCGGCCACCTACTACCACTTGGCGCGGGCGGTCCTCTATCGGGAGTTCCTGATCTTCGTGCGGTACCCGGCCAACGCGATCGGCGGGATCGTGGTGTCGCTGTTCTTCTTCGCCGCGCTGTTCCTCGGCGGGCAGCTGCTCGCCGGACAGGCGCTGGCGGACTCGATCGAGGGGATCGTCGTCGGCTACTTCCTGTGGACGCTGTCGGTGGGCGCGTACTCCTCGGTGTCGAACGACATCGGCAGCGAAGTGCAGTGGGGGACCCTCGAACGCCACATCACCACGCCGTTCGGCTTCGCGCCCGTCGCCCTGCTGAAGGGGGTCGCGAAGGTGGTGCGCACCTTCCTCACGAGCGCGGTGATCCTCGCCGTGATGCTCCTCGCGACCGGGACGCGGCTCAGCCTCGCGCCGGTGACGGTGGTCGCCGTCGCCGGGCTGTCGATCGTCTCGGTCCTCGGGCTCGGCTTCGCCGCGGGCGGCGTGACGGTGCTGTACAAGCGGATCGGCAACTGGCTCAACCTCCTCCAGTTCGGGTTCGTCGGGCTGATCTCGGCGCCCGTCTTCGATCTCCCGTGGACGCGCGTCCTCCCCTTGGCGCACGGCAGCGCGATGCTCCAGCGCGCGATGGTCGACGGGACCCGACTGTGGGAGTTCCCGCCCGCCGACCTGGCGCTGCTCGTCGCGGTCGCCGGGGGCTACCTCGCCGGAGGATACCTCGTCTTCCAGCTGGCGACGCGCCGAGCGCGGCGGCTCGGCGTGCTCGGCGACTACTGAGCGTCGTCGTCGGCCGCCGTCATCACGGCGTACGTCAGCGCCACGGGAATCGCCGCGCCGAGCGCGCCGGTCGGGACCAGCGAGGTCGGCGCCCCGACCAACAGCAACAGTCCGACCGCGACGCCCGCCGCTGCGACACCGGCGAGGAACACCCGTCCGGACTTACGCATACCCGAACGACGTTCGCGGCGGCATATGTGCGTGTCGGGTCGGAACCCCCCCCTCGTCGAGTCGGAGCCACCCGGTTCACTCCCGCGCGGCCGACACGGCCTCGACCACCGCCCGCGCGTCCGCGGCGATCCGGTCGTACGCCCCCGCCTCGATCGCGTCGTGATCGACGATGGCGCCGCCGACCCCGACCGCCGCCGCGCCAGCCTCGACGTACGCGCCGGCGTCGTCCGCCGTCACGCCGCCGGTCGGGACGAGCGGGACCTGCGAGAGGGGCCCGCCGAGCGCCGCGACGTGGGCGGGACCGCCGGTCTTCGCCGGGAACACCTTCACGAAGTCCGCGCCGGCCTCGAACGCCTCGATCGCCTCTGTCGGCGTGTACGCGCCGGCCGCGATCGGCGTCCCGTACCGGTTCGCGGTCCGGATCACCTCTCGGTTCACCGTCGGCGTCACGACGAACTCGGCGCCGGCGAGCTGCGCCGCGCGGGCGGTCTCCGCGTCGAGGACGGTGCCGACCCCGACCGCGGCGTCGTCGACGCGCTCGGCGACCGCCTCGATCGCGGCCGTCACGTCCGGCGTGTCCGCCGTCACCTCCAGGGCCGTCACGCCGCCGTCGGTGACGGCGTCGGCGACCGCCGGGGCCTCTTCGACGCCGACGCCGCGGAGGATGGCGATCACGCCGCTGTCCGTGATCCGGTCGAGTCGGTCGGTTCGCATGGCGAGTATCTTTCGGGGAGGGGTATTAAATTAAACCGTGTTGAGCGCGGTCGCGCCGCGTCACAACAGTTCGAGTTCAATAGTCTTCGCGGCGCTGGAGACGAGTCCGGCTGTGTCTTCCTCCAACCGCTTCCCCTGCATCTCGTCTGACGGGCCGGAGACGCTGACCGCGCCCACAGGGTCGCCGTCGACGACGACGGGGGAGGCGGCGCACTGCCAGTCCGGGTCGAGTTCGCCGCGGTCGAACGCGATGTTCCGGTCCCTGATAGACCGAAGTTCGGAGCGGAGCGTCGCCCGGTCGGTCACTGTCCGGTCGGTTTTCGGGTCGAGGCCGTGACGGCCGACGTACTCGTCGACCGCGTCCGCCGACCGGAACGCGAGGATCGCCTTGCCGGCCGCGGCGGCATGGAGCTTGACGCTCCCACCGATCGAGATCGGGTGGTCTCGGGCGCCGATTCGATGTAGATAGACGGCGTCCGCGTTCTCCGGAACCACGAGGTTCGCGACCGCGTTTGTGTTCCGCGCCAGTTTTCGTATCTCGCTTTGCGCCGCCTGATAGACGGGATTGCGTTCTCTCGTCCCGAACCCGATCCGCAGGAATCGATGGGTGAGCTCGTAGGTCCCGTTGGTGTTCTTCACGTAACCGAGCGTACGGAGCGTCGAGAGGTGGTTGTGAACCGCGCTTTTCGAGACGTCCATCGCGTCGGCTAACTCGGTGACTCCGGCGCCGTCACGGTCGTATAGTTCCTCGACGATCTGCATGGACGTCTCCGTCGCCTGAACAGTGATGGTGTCCGTATCTCCCATCGTTTCTGAGAGTGGTATGAGAGACAGCGGTATAACACTTGTTTAGTATAGGAGAACACAGTCACCGATAAGAGTATTATATTATGGTTGTAGTCTATAAATTAATTACATTATGCTCACACTATTGGGTTCGGACGGAACAAATTCGAAAAAACGCATATATATCGCCTCTGTTCACCTCGTGAAAACACAAATGAAGCGGTTCTGAGCCGTTTTTAGGACAAATGCCCAGTAATTTTATATAGCTGTAACGCAAGAGACTGATAGTCAGGTTCGATCATGACTAACAAACCAAACTACGCCCAATACGGGCGACGTAGACTCATGAAAGGCGCGGGACTCGCGGGGCTCGCGGGACTCGCAGGGTGTATCGGAACCGGCGACCCAGGAAGTGGGGGAGACGGCGGCGACGGGAGCGACGGCAGTGACGGGAGCGACGGCAGCGACGAGAGCGACGGCGGCAACGGCATGGCGTCGGAGATCAACGTGTGGGGGTGGGATGTTGCCGCGCGAGCGCTGATGATAACCTCTGAGGAGTACGAGTCCGAGAACGACGCGACGGTTTCCGTCGAGGAGTTCGGTCGGTCCGCGATGAAGGACCGACTCCAGACGAACCTGCTCTCGGGCTCCGGCGCGCCGGCGGTCTCCATGTTGGAGTCCGTCGACGGCCCGTCGTTCATCGACACGGGCTCCGTCGCGCCGCTCACCGACGAGATCGAGGAAGCGGGCGTTCAGGACGACTTCGTCTCCGGGAAGTGGGAGGCCCTCACCGTCGACGGCGACATCTACGCGCTCCCGTGGGACACCGGTCCCACGGCGGTGTATTACCGCCGGTCGGTGTACGACGAACACGATATCGACCCGGACAGCATCGAGACGTGGGAGGAGTTCATCGAGGAGGGCCAGAAGCTCCCGGATGACCAGTATATGCTCAACCTCCCTGAGGGGGACCTCTCCGGCGTCTGGCGGTATCAGTTCCGCCAGCTGTCCGGCGAGCCCTTCCTCGAGAGCGGCGAGGTGAACATCCACAACGAGAAGTCGCTCCGTGTGGCCCGCAATATAAAGGAGATCTATGACGCCGATATCGCGGCCAACATTGAAGGATGGACGTCCGCCTGGTTCAGCGCCTACGGCGACGCGACGATCGCCTCGCTCCCCTCGGCGGCGTGGATGGAAGGGACTCTGCGGGCCGAGCTTCCCGACACCGCGGGCGACTGGGGAGTGTTCAAGATCCCCGCGCTGGAGTCGGGCGGGCCGCGCGCGTCGAACTGGGGCGGGTCCAACCTTATGATCGCCGACCAGGTGTCCGACGAGGCCCATGCGCGTGGGTGGGACTACATGGAGTTCTCGCTGGCGACCAAGGAGATGCAGCTGGCGATGTATGACGAGTACGGTCTCTTCCCGGCGCTGGAGACCACCTACGACGACCCGGTTTTCGACGAGGAACTGGACTTCTACGACGGTCAGCCCGCACGAGCGCTCTTCGCTGAGGTCGCACAGGACGCGCCCGGATACCGGTTTACCGCGGACACGCCAGAGGTGTCACAGGCCATCGAGACCGAGTTGCAGCGGATGATCAACGGCGAGCAGTCGCCCGAAGAAGCCGTCCAGGCGGCCGCGGAGACTGTCGCCGAGAACACCGATCGGGACCTCGCGTAACTCGGAGGGACCGATCGAATGGCCACTTCTGACGAGACAAACGACCGCGTCGAGCAGACGTACCGCCGACGCGCCCGGGCGAGGATACAGAGCGTCGGGAGACGGCTCAGACGAGCGGCGCGACCGGGATGGGACAGAGTGCGGTTCGCCAGGCAGGATCTGACGGCGGCGATGCCGGCGCTGCCGCGCGTCGCGTACCTGTTCATCGCACCGTTCTTCGTACTGTTCGGGCTGTTTCTCGCCTTCCCGGTGTTTTACACGCTGTATCTGTCGTTCTTCGAGTATCAGGGCGTCGGCGAAGGATCGCTGTTCTGGATCGACCTCGGCCCGCTGTACGTCGAGATTCCACAGATCGCGCAGCTGAATTTCGTCGGGCTCGGGAACTACGCCCGCCTGCTCGGCAACGATCTGTTCTGGCAGTCGATGTTCAACACCTCGTACATCCTCGCGGTTCAGGTCCCGCTTATGATTGGGCTTGCACTTGCGCTCGCACTCGCGCTGAACGCCTCGTTCATGCGTCTCAAGGGAGTGTTCCGCACCGCGATCGCGCTGCCGGTCTCGGCGAACCTCGTCGCGTACTCGACGGTGTTCCTGCTGCTTTTCAACGAGCAGCTGGGATTCCTGAACTACGTCCTCTCCGGTGTCGGGCTCGGTCCGATACCGTGGTTGACCAGTGAGTTTTGGGCTCGGAACACGATCATCGCCGCGGTGACGTGGCGGTGGACGGGGTACAATATGATTATCCTCCTCGCTGGTCTCCAGACGATCCCACAGCAGCTGTACGAGGCGGCTGAGATCGACGGAGCGAACCGGTGGGAGAAGTTCCGCTACGTCACGCTCCCGCAGCTTAAACCGGTGCTGCTATTCGTCGTCGTGTTGTCGACGATTGGGACGTTCAAGCTGTTCGCCGAGCCGTACGTCATCACTGGCGGCGGCCCGACGAACGCGACAATCACGATCGTCCAGTACATCTACCGGCAGGCGTTCGTCAACTTCAACCTCGGCTATGCGAGTGCGCTTACGGTCGTGTTCGTGGTGGTCGTTAGCATCTTCTCAATCATCCAGATCAAGCTCGGGGGTGAGGACTGATGCGCGATCAACGCCGGAAGGACGCGGTCTGGCGGTTCCTCACCTACGCCTTCGTCATCACGATGGTTGTGGTGATGATGGTACCGCTGTACTGGATGCTGGTGGCGGCGACGCTCCCACAGGAGCAGTTCCTCCAGTTCCCGCCGCGGTTGATTCCCGGCACCGCATTCCTCGACAACTTCGCGGCACTACAGGAGCGGCTCGACTTCGTCCGTACGATCCGGAACAGCGTCTTCATCGCCGTCGTCTACACGCTGCTCTCGCTCGTGTTGTGTTCGATGGGTGGCTTCGCGTTCGCCAAGTACGAGTTCAAGTACAAGGAACCGATCTTCTATACGATCTTGGCGACGCTCGTGTTGCCGATCCAGCTGCTCGTCATCCCGCTGTTCCTGCTGATGGCACAGCTGGACTGGACAAACACCTTCCGGGCGATCATCCTCCCGTGGGCGGCCAACCCCATCGGAATCTTCCTCATGCGGCAGAACATGAAATCGATCCCGGACGCGCTGCTCGAATCCGCCCGGATGGACGGCGCGACGGAGTTCCAGATATTCTATCGGATCGCCTTACCGACAATGCGGTCGTCGCTGGCCGCGCTGGCGATCATCCTGTTCCTGTTCCAGTGGGACCTGTTCTTGTACCCGCTCGTGATCCTCGAGTCGGCAGACATGTACACCATCCCCATCGGACTGGCGCAGCTGACCGGGTTCCAGCGGATTTACTACGACCAGATCATGGTGGCGGCGACGCTTGCCATCGTTCCGATGGTCGTGTTGTTCTTAGTGCTACAGAAACAGTTCGTCAGTGGCATCCTCGCGGGGTCGCTCAAAGAGTAACCAATGTCAGGAATCAACATCACGGAATTAGACAAGGTGTACGACTCCGGAACCGAGAACGTGGTCGCCGTGGAGAGCCTCTCCGTCGATATCGACCACGGCGAGTTCCTCGTATTGGTCGGGCCGTCCGGCTGCGGGAAGTCGACGACGCTCCGCTGTCTCGCCGGTCTTGAGGACGCGACGGCGGGGACGATACGGTTCGACGGCGAGGATGTCACGGAGTACCGGGCCAGCGAACGGGACGTGGCCATGGTGTTCCAGAACTACGCGCTGTACCCGCACATGACCGTCCGGGGTAACATCGGCTTCGGGCTGAAGCTCTCGACGAAGCTGACCGGCGACGAGATCGAAGCGAAAGTTGAGGACGTCGCCGAAATGCTCGGGATACGCGAGTTGCTCGACGAGAAACCGAAGGCACTCTCCGGGGGGCAACAGCAGCGCGTGGCCCTTGGACGGGCGATCGTTCGAGAGCCGTCTGTGTTCCTGATGGACGAGCCGCTCAGCAACCTCGACGCCAAGCTCCGCTCAGAGATGCGGACCGAGCTACAGGAGCTACAGGCCGACCTTGACGTGACGACGGTGTACGTCACCCACGACCAGACGGAGGCGATGGCGATGGGCGATCGGATTGCCGTGATGGACGGCGGTGTACTCCAGCAGGTCGGGTCGCCGGAGGAGGTGTACCGCTCGCCTGTGAACCGGTTTGTCGCCGACTTCATCGGATCGCCGAGCATCAACCTCCTTACGGCCGACGTGGAAGACGGTACCCTTGCGGGTCCCGGGGGGTTCGCGTACGAGCTCGACGACTCGGAGCCGGTCGACGGACACGAACGGGTCAGTGTCGGTGTCAGGCCGGAGGACATCGAGGTCGTCGAATCGGGTCGGAACGCGGCCGACGTGACGGTCGTGGAGCCGATGGGGAACGAGAACTTCCTCTACATGGAGATTGGCGGCCACGAGCTCACCGCCCGCGTCAGCCCAACGGTCCGGCCGGCGGAGGGGTCACAGGTCGCGTTCGACTTCGACGAGGCGGCGCTGTACCTGTTCGACGTCGAGACCGGCGACGCGCTGAAAACCAAAACGGACTCCGTCGACAGCGCTGTCGTCGGAACGACACAGAACTAAGCGATCATGTACATCACCGACTACGAGCTGTTCGAAGTACCGCCTCGCTGGCTATTCTTGAAGCTCACAACGAGCGACGGTACCGTCGGCTGGGGAGAGCCGATCGTGGAAGGGCGCTCGCACACGGTCGTCGCGGCCGTTGAGGAGCTGCTCGACAACTACCTGCTCGGCGAGGACCCGACGCGGATCGAGGACCACTGGCAGGCGATGTATCGCGGGGGGTTCTACCGCGGGGGCCCCGTGCTGATGAGCGCCATCGCCGGCGTCGACCAGGCGCTGTGGGACCTCAAGGGGAAGCAGTTCGGCGCGCCAGTCCACGAGCTGCTCGGCGGCCGCGCGCGCAACCGTATCCGCGTCTACCAGTGGATCGGCGGGGACCGGCCGGCAGACGTCGGCGAGGCCGCCAGCGAGAAGGTCGACGCGGGGTTCTCGGCGCTGAAGATGAACGCGACCGCGGAGCTGCGGCCGATCGACACCCCGGCCACCGTGAACGACGCGGTCGACCGGATCGCGGCCGTCCGGGAGTCCGTCGGCGACGATGTCGACATTGGGGTCGACTTCCACGGACGCGTGTCGAAGCCGATGGTTCGGCGGCTCGCGGCCGCGTTGGAGCCCTACGACCCGATGTTCATCGAGGAGCCGGTGTTGCCCGAGCACAACGACTCGCTCTCGGGGATCCGGCAGTCGACGACGATCCCAATCGCGACCGGCGAGCGGATGTACTCGCGGTGGGACTTCAAGGAGGTGCTCGAGGCGGACGCCGTGGACCTGATCCAACCCGACGTCTCGCACGCGGGGGGGATCACCGAGA
The DNA here is from genome assembly GCF_005435095.1 of Halorubrum sp. CGM5_25_10-8B. Lineage (NCBI taxonomy): Archaea > Methanobacteriati > Methanobacteriota > Halobacteria > Halobacteriales > Haloferacaceae > Halorubrum > Halorubrum sp. CGM5_25_10-8B. Next base: position 287,417 of record NZ_SGTY01000002.1, read on the forward strand.
TGAAGAAGATCGCGTCCATGGCCGAGGCGTACGACGTGTCGATTGCGCCGCACTGCCCCCTCGGGCCCATCGCGCTCGCGTCCTGCATTCAGGTCGACGCCTGCACGCCGAATGCGCTGATCCAGGAGCAGTCGCTCGACATCCACTACAACGAGACGAGCGACGTGCTGGACTACCTCGCCGACCCGGCGGTGTTCGAGTACCGCGACGGCTTCGTCGACATCCCCGGCGGCGACGGGCTCGGGATCGAGATCGACGAGGAGCACGTCCGGGAACAGCACGGCAACGTTGACTGGCACAACCCCGTCTGGCGGCACGACGACGGCTCCGTGGCGGAGTGGTGATCCGGATGCTGACACAAACGCGGCGACGCGGGAGAGAGCGATGACCCGCCGACACGAATCACCGACCGACCACGCGGTGCCCCGACGCTTCGCCGGGAAGACCGCTATCGTCACGGGGTCGACGCGCGGCATCGGTGCCGGAATCGCGGAGCGGCTGGCCGCCGAGGGCGCGAACGTCGTCGTCAGCGGCCGCACCGTCGAGGCCGGTGAGGCCGTCGTCGACCGGATCGCGGACCTGTCCCCGGATGAGTCGGCCGACCGCGCGCCCGCCGGCGACGTGACGTTCGTCCGCGCCGACATGCGCGACCCGGACGACGTGGCGGCGCTCGCCGAGGCGGCCGTCGAAGAGTACGGCTCGCTCGACGTACTCGTAAACAACGCCGGCGTCCAGACCGAGACCGCGGCTGACGAGGCGACGCTCGACGACTGGGCGTTCGTCGTCGAGACGGACTTCCGTGCGTACTGGCTCGCGGCGCGGGAGGCGCTCGACCACATGGACCGGGGGGCGATCGTGAACGTCTCGTCAAACCACGCGTACGCGACGATGCCCGCGCACTTCCCATACAACGCGGTGAAGGCGGGGATCAACGGCATGACGCGATCGCTCGCCGTCGACTTCGGCCCCCGGGTCCGGGTGAACACGGTCGTGCCGGGCTGGGTCGAGATCGAGCGGACGCGCGACGAGCTCCCCGAGGGGCGGTTCGAGGAGGTCGAGTCGATCCACCCGACCGGCCGGATCGGCACGCCGGCCGACGTCGCCGGGGCCGTTTCCTTCCTCGCGAGCGAGGACGCCGCCTTCGTCACGGGCGCCGCCCTCCTCGTCGACGGCGGCCGCGGCGCGGTGATGCAGGACGACACCCTCCCGGACTACCGGGCGCGAGAGCGCTCGGAGTAGCCGGTCGAGGAAGATTCCGAATTGGTGGCTGTTGAACTGCTCCGACGATCACACACTGTGAATCGTCGTGATCAATACGGGGACGGCAACGGGTGAGGGCGGGAGTGCGTATCGCAGGTCGCGAGTGCGGTCGTTTATAACTGATCGAGTGGTGTTGCTGGTAGCTGTTTATAGGCGCTCGACGACGCGGTGAACACCTCTAAAGCCCCAGTCGCGAGGACTCGATGCGCTCGCTGCGGTCCTCAGTCGGTCGTTGCCACTCCCTCCCTGCGGTGCTTGCGTCGCCTGTGGCGGTTTCGCGGCTGCCCCTTCGATTCCCGCCCCGGAACAGCACCGCAGCCTCAACCTCCCCATCCTCGTCGCTGGCGGCCGTCGCTTCGCTCCGCCCGCCACCGACTCCCTCGCGCGGCGCCGCTCGCGGGCCTCCGGCCCGCTCCCGGGCCCGCGCCGACCGCTTCGTCCATTTATAACCGATCGACGCCGTGGCGCACGCCTATTTAAATATCTTATTCGCACCACCGATCTGCAACACTCACTCCCGCTATCGATCAGGTAGCACTCTTCAACGACCGGCTGTTTCAGGCGAAAAGGTTTAAGAATGGGATTCAGCGGAGCCGTATGTTTCGACTGACGTGTCCGACTACGGCTGAGCGACCCGCAGACCGTCCACGCGGTCGCCCTCGATGACGACGACTCCGTACGACCCCACAACGGCGGTGTCAGCGCGCGAGTCCTCGCCGCCGTCACCCGCCGCGTCGACGGCGTCCCGGTCGGCGTCGTCGACCGCGAGCGAGTCGGGGTCGATCCCGGGCAGTCGGAGCCGGTCGCCCGTGAAGTTGGTCACCCACGTGTGGCCGCCGCGGTAGCCGACGCGGACGCCGTCCGGAAGCCGATCGGCGTAACGAATACCCGCGCGGTCGAGCAGGGCCGACGCGAGCGCGTCCGCCAGGTCCGGGTCGGGCCAGACCCCGCAGTAGGTGACGCGTCCGTCGCCGACCGCGTTGGCGACGACCGCCGGTCGACCGTCCGCCGGCCCGTCGACCTCGTACGTGTACCGGACCTCAGCGGCGTCCGGGTCGAGCCACTCGGCCCAAGTCCGGAACGAGGCGGACGGCGCCGCGCCGTCGTCGGCATCGCTCCCGTCGTCCGTGGGACCGTCCGCCCGCCGGACCGCCGTTTCGAGGCGCCGCGGCAGCGACTCGTGCTGGTCGACGGCCGCGCCGACGAGGTCGGTCAGCGGGCCGGGCTGCGACATCGGTCGGAGCTTGTTCTCCGCGTCCTTCACGCCGGTTCGGGGTCCGAAGAGGACCTCCCCGCCACCGGCGACGTAGTCGGTCAGCCGGTCGGCGAGGTCCTCGGTGACGAGGTGGAGCGCGGGCGCGACGACGGCGGCGTATCCGGAGAGGTCGGCGCTCGGCGGGACCACGTCCACCTGGACGCCGCGACCGCGGACGGCGCCGTAGAACGCCTCTTGGAGCGCCCAGTAGTCGAACTCCGGGGCGTGGGGCTGCGCGTCGAGTGCCCACAGGGAGTCGTAGTCGAAGACGACCGCCACCGGCGCGTCCACGTGGTCGGCGCTGTCGAGCGCCGCGAACTCTTCGCTAGCGCGCGCGGCGTCAGCGTACCCGCGGTCGGGCGAGCCGTCCGCCTTCCGGAGGCCGGCGTGGTACTGCTCTTGCCCCTCGAGACAGCGCCGCCACCTGAAGTAGAGCACCGCGTCGGCCCCGTGAGCGGCGGCGTGGTGGGCCCACAGCCGCATCGCGCCCTCGCCCGGCTGGGGGCAGTGCGGCGGCCAGTTGACGTCGCCCGGCTGCTGTTCCATCACCCAGAACGGCCTGTCGAGCGCGCTCCGGTAGAGGTCGTGGTCCATCCCCACCTGGTCGGGGTCGCCGGCCCGCAGCTGGTCCGGCGACGCCTCCCCGTCGTAGCGGTCCTGAACGAATCCCGTCGGGTAGGAGTCCCAGGCGACGCGGTCGAGGTCCGCGCTCACGTCGTAGGCGTTCAGCGTTGGGAACCGTCCCATGAAGTTGTGAGTAACGAACCAGTTTGGGTCGGCCTCGCGTATCAGGTCGGCCTGGAGGCGGTTGTACTCGACGACCGAGTCGCTGGCGAAGCGCGCGTACGCCAGCAGCCGTGAGGGGTGGTGCTCCGCGGGGGTCGGCCCCGGCGGGTCGACCTCCTCGAACGAGCCGTACTGCTGGCTCCAGAACGCGTTCCCCCACGCCTCGTTGAGCCGGTCGACGTCGCCGTAGCGGTCCGCGAGCCACGTCCGGAACGCCTCGGCGCAGTCGTCGCAGTAACAGCGGACGGTCCGATGACAGCCGAACTCGTTGTCCGTCTGCCAGCCGGCGACGTGCGGCGAGTCGGCGTACCGTTCGGTGACCCGCTCGACGATCCGTGCCGTCTCCTCGCGGTAGGCGGTGGAGTTGAAACAGTAGTGGCGGCGGCTGCCGTGTTGACGGACGGTGCCGTCGGGCTCTTCCTGCCGGATCGACGGCCGCTCGTCGACTAGCCACTTCGGCGGCGTCGCCGTCGGCGTACATAACACCGCCTCCATCCCGTGGTCGCCAACGAGCTCGATCGCCTCGTCGAGCCACCCGAAGTCGAACTCCCCGCGCTCGGGCTCAAGAACTCCCCACGAGAACTCCGCCATCCGCACGTATTCGAGGCCGGCGTCGGCCATCGCGGCGATGTCGCGTTCCCACTCTTCGCTCGGCCAGTGTTCCGGGAAGTAACAGACTCCGGTTCGCATGGCTCACCGTGTCGACCGTGTCACCTAAGCGTTCGGATAGGCGGAGTCGACGGCGGTCGGCCTCCGCCCGACGGGGCGCTCGCGTGGCAGGGTATTTGTGGGGGCACGGAGAGGGTGTGATATGAACGAGGGCAGGGCGCACACCACCGCAGTCACGTACGACCCGACCGACCGCGAGGTCACGGTCGCGGACGACGCCGGCGACCTCCTCGTCGGGAGCCTCCACGCGGCGGCGACCGACGGGGAAGACGGGCGGGTGCGGGTCGCAGCGGTGTCGCTGTCGACGGAGGGCGGCGGCGTGACCGCGACCGTGACCGTCGAGAACGCCGGCGAGGAACCGGTCCGAGTCGGCGACGTGACGTGCGCGTTCGACACCGCGTTCGGCGCTGACGCGCGTGTGTACCGGCACGGGTACCAGTCGTGGACGCCGACGGGGACGCTCTCCGTCGGAGAGCGGTTCCCGATCGAGGACCCCGACAACGCCCCGATGATGAACGACCTCGCGGCGTCGACAGACGACCGGGTCAGCAGCTACCTGACCGGGCTCGTCGAGGGGGATCGCGGCGTCACGGCGGGGTTCCTCGAACACGACCGGTTCTGCACGCGGTTCGAGGTGGCCGACGACGCCGACGGGGTCGCGACGCTGCGCGCGGTGTGTCCGCTGGAGGGGACGCGCTTGGCGCCCGGCGAGCGGACCGAGCTACCGCCGTTGTGGGTTGACGCCGACCGCGACCTGCGGGAGGGACTGGCCGCGCTGGCCGACCGCGTCGGCGAGCGGATGGACGCCTGCGTACCCGAGCGCGCGCCGACCGGGTGGTGTTCGTGGTACCACTACTTCACCGATGTCACCGAGGCGGACGTGCGGGAGAACCTCGCGGAACTCAGAGGGTGGGAGATCCCGGTCGACGTGGTCCAAGTCGACGACGGCTACATGGAGGCGTTCGGTGACTGGCGGTCGATCGCCGACGGGTTCGAGGATATGAGCACCGTTGCGGGTGACATCGCGACCGCGGGGTACCGCCCGGGATTGTGGCTCGCGCCGTTCTACGTGGAGGCCGGCGCTGACCTGTATGCCGACCACCCGGACTGGTTCGTCACGGAGCCGACGGACGGCGCTGGCGACGGTCCGGGAACGCCGGTCGACGGCGGCTTCCGCGCCGGGTCCGAGCTGTACGGGCTCGACACGACGCACCCAGAGGTCCTCGACTGGCTCCGCGAGACCGTCTCGACGGTTGTCGACGAGTGGGGATTCACCTACCTGAAGCTCGACTTCCTCTTCGCGGCGGCACTCCCCGGCGAGCGGCACGACCCCGAGGCCACCCGGATCGAGGCGTATCGGCGGGGCGTGGAAGCGATCGCCGAGGCGGCCGGCGACGACGCGTTCCTCCTCGGCTGCGGCGCGCCGATGGCCCCGAGCGTCGGGCTCTTCGACGCCATGCGAGTCGGCCCGGACACTGACCCGACATGGGAGACGCCGGGGGAGTCGGGGAGTCAGCCGGGGCTGAAAAACGCCGTCCGCAACACACTCACCCGAAACTTTCTCCACCGGCGGTGGTGGCTCAACGACCCCGACTGCCAGCTCGTCCGAGACACGAGCGACCTCACCGCGGCCGAGCGTGAGTCGTTCGCGGCGCTCGTCGCCGCGACCGGCGGCGTGAACGTGTTCTCTGACCGGCTCGCGGAGATCGGTGCGGCCGGCCGCCGGCTTCTCGAACGGACGATCCCGCCCGCGACCGGCGGCGAGGTCGGGCGACTCGACGAGGAGCGGTTCCCGTCGCGAGTCGTCTGCGACCGGCCGGGCGACGGGGCCACGACCGTCGCCCTGTTTAATTGGGCGGACGAGCCGTCGACCGTCAGGTTCGACGCGCGCGAGCACGGGTGGAGGGGGGGACCAGAATCGGACCGGGTCGTCTGGGACGGGCTCTCCGGCTCGGTTGTTGCCGGTCCGGTCGTCGAGCGCGAGCTGCCGCCGCACGGCGCGGCCGTGTTCGCCGTCGTCTCGGCCGAGGACGGCGACCTGCTCGGCGACGCCGCGACGCTCACGGGGGGGTCGGACCGCGCGTCGGGGGCGACCGTTCGAGACGGGGCCCTCACGGCGGCGGTCGACGGGGAGCGCGTGACGTTCGCGCTCGACCGCGAGTGACGACCGCCGCCGATCACCCGTTCTTATAATTGGTCGAGCGTAGCACCGGGTATGAACACGTTCGAGACCTGCTGTGTGGGGTGGCGCCGATGACTGACCTCGTGACCTTCGGCGAGACGATGCTCCGGCTGTCGCCGCCGCGCGGCGACCGGCTCGAGACGACGCGCGAGCTGGCCGTCCAGGCCGGCGGCGCGGAGAGCAACGTCGCGGTCGGCGCGGCGCGGCTCGGCGTCGACGCCGCGTGGCTGTCGAAGCTCCCGGACTCGCCGCTCGGCCGGCGGGTGACGAGCGAGCTCCGAAGTCACGGGGTCAGCCCGGAAGTCGCGTGGGCGGACCCGGACGAGAGTCGGGTCGGGACGTACTACCTCGAACACGGCGGCGCCCCGCGCGGGACGAACGTGATCTACGACCGCGCCGACGCCGCGATCACGACCGTCGAGCCCGACGAGCTCCCCGCGGCGCCGCTCGACGGCGCGGAGTGGTTCCACACGACGGGGATCACGCCGGCGCTGTCGCCGGCCGCCGCGGAGACGACGACCGCGCTGCTGCGCCGCGCGGGCGAGGCGGGCGCCACCCGCTCGTTCGACCTGAACTACCGGTCGAAGCTGTGGGGGCCCGACGAGGCGCGCGACGCGTACGAGACGCTGTTCGAGCACGTCGACACCCTGTTCGTCCCGCACCGGGACGCGCGGGCGGTGCTGGACCGCGACGGCGACGCCGTCGAGGTCGCCCACGGCCTCGCGACCGACCACGCCCTCGACACCGTGGTGGTCACCCGCGGCGACGAGGGGGCGACGGCGCTCACGGGCGGCGACGTGTACGAGCAGGCGGTGTTCGAGGCGGAGACGTTCGACGCGATCGGCACCGGCGACGCGTTCGTCGCCGGGTTCGTCGCCGAGCGACTGCGGGGCGGCGACGTCTCCGCGGCCCTGGAGTGGGGGTCGGCGACGGCGGCCGTGAAGCGGACGACCGACGGCGACCTCGCGGTCACGACCCGCGCGGAGGTCGCGTCCGCCATCGACGGCGCCGACCGGATCAGCCGCTGACGCGTCGAGCGCCGCGCGCGCGGCGGTCGGCCCGCACGTTCGGTGGTCCTCGTCCGGATCGGTCGTCTCGGCCGCTCAGCGGTCCTCGTCTGGCTCCGCAGCGAGCGCCTCGTCGCGGAGTTCGCGGCAGCGCTCGCCCGCGACCTCCAGGTCCGGGACGGGCGTCGGCTCCCCGTCGGCGTCGACGGCGACGAACACGAAGTACGACTCCGTGGTGAGCTCGCGCTCCCCGGTCCGCGGCGACTCGCGGTACGCGCGGATCCGCGTCCGGAGGCTCGTCCGCCCGACCGCGTACACGTACGACTCGATGACGCAGGTGTCCCCCTGCGGCACCGGCCGCTTGAAGTCGAGATCGTTGATCTTGGCCGTGACGCAGGTCTCGCCCGCGGCGCGCATCGCCGACATCGCGCCGATCTCGTCCATCCACTTGACGACGTTCCCCCCGTGGGCCGACGCGTAGTTGTTCGTGTGGGTGGGCTGGACGCGCTGGCGGTTCTCGATGTAGGTCTCGCTGACGCTGGGCATGGATACGGGTGGCACGGCCGAGGGAAAAGCCCGCGCCCCGGCGCGTCGCCGGCTCGCAGTCGCTCGATTTCCGATCGCCGACCGCTCTGCCCGCGGCTCGCACGCTCGCCGCTCTGATTATCGATCCCGGTAATTTCGCCTGTACTCCTAAGTAAGGTGGTTATTACTCTCCGATCATACATGCTGAACGTAATCACCGGGCGGTACGGTCGACGCGTCGGGGCGGCGGTGCTCTCGACCCTCGTCGTCACGCTCGGGTTCGTCGGCCTCTTCGCGGGCCACGTCGCGACGGTCGGGACGCCGGAGGCCGCGACCGCGTCGCTCATGGGGATCGGCGTCGTCCTCACCCTGAACCTGGGCCTACTGGGGATCGTCATGGTCGGCAACGTCGCCGTCGAGCTCCGGCGGCTGACGCAGACGGCCGAGGCCGTCGGCCGCGGCGAGTTCGACGCGAGCGCCAGCTCCGACCGCGGCGACGAGATCGGGCGACTCTTCGACGCCTTCGACGAGACCCGGCGGTCGCTGCGGGACGCGGTCGCCGAGTCCGAACGCGCGAAGTCGGAGGCGGAGACGGCCCGTGAGGAGGCCGAGGAGCTCTCCGACACGCTGCTCGAACGCGCCGACGAGATCGGCGGCGCGATGGAGCGGGCGGCCGACGGCGACCTCTCCCGACAGCTCTCCGAGGAGAGCGAGGTCGACGCGATCGAGCGCATCACGGCCGCGTACAACGAGATGACCGGCGGGCTCTCGACGACGATCGAGGACATCCAGACGTTCGCGGGCGACGTGGAGGCGACGAGCGAGGAGATGGCCGCCGAGGCCGACGACGTGGCCGCGATGAACGAGGAGGTGGCCGACGAGATGCGAACGCTCGCCGACGAGTTGGACGAGCAGACCGACCGGCTGCGCGAGACGGCCGCCGACACCGACGACTTCTCGGCGACCGTCGAGGAGATCGCCTCCACCACCGACGAGGTGGCGGGCGACGCGAGCGCCGCGGCCGAGCTCGGCGAGGAGGGCGAGCAGCGCGCGACCGAGGCGGTCGAGGCGATCGTCGAGATCGGCGACCTGCTGGCAGAGCTCGACGACCTCGTCGCCGGGCTCGACGACCGGATGGACGGCGTCGCGGAGACGACCGACGTGATCGCCGACATCGCTGAGCAGACCAACATCCTCGCGCTGAACGCCTCCATCGAGGCGTCGCGAGCGGGTGGTGACGGCGACGGATTCGCTGTTGTCGCCGACGAGGTGAAGGGGCTCGCCGAGGAGACGCGCGAGTCGACGACGGCAATCGAGTCGACGATCGGCGAGGTGACCGACGACGTGTCGGCGGTCGCCGGAGAGATGGACCGGACGATGACGGAACTGGACGACACGACCGCTGCGGTCCGGGCGGCGGGCGAGGCGATCGAGGAACTCACCGGCACCGTCGAGGACGTCGACGTCGCGATGGGGGACATCGCCCGCGCGACCGACGAGGGCGCCGAGGGGATCGAGTCGGTCGCGGCCCGCGTCGAGGAGGTCCACGACTCGGCGACCGACGCGGCCGACCGCGCGCGGACACTGGCCGAGACCGCCGACGACACCGCCGAGACGGTCGGCGACCTCGCGGAGACGGCGACGGCGCTCGCCGAGCGGACCGCGTCGCTCACCGAGCGGCTCGCGCAGTTCGACACGCGCGCGGACGCGGGGAGCGCCGGGACCACGGCGGCCACCGCGAGTCCGACTCCCGGCGACCCGGAGGTGAGCGCCGATGATTGAGCCGTCGACGGTCCGGCTCGCCTCGGCGGGGATCTACGCCGTCTCCGCGGTCGTGCTGTTTGCCCTCGCGCGGCGCAAGGCCGCCGACCTGCGGCGGTACTGCTACCCGTTCGTCGCGGTCGTCGCGCTCGCGGGCGTCGGGATCGGGACGTGGGCCGTCGGGGTCGGGACGTTCTCGGTCGCGAACGGGACGCTCGAGGCCGGACAGCTGCTCTCCGACTACGTGGCGTACCCCTTCCTGTTCGGGTTCGCGGCGTTCGTCTCGGGGGTGAGTCGGCGGTACGTCGGGGTCGTGGTCGCGCTCATCGTCGCGATGCGGCTCGGCTACGACGTCGCGGAGGTGTTCGACGGGGCGCTCGCGCTCGCGGGCACCGCGAGCATCCTCGTCGGCTACGCCGCCCTCGTCGGGCTGTACTTCGGCCCGATTGCGAGCGCGGCCGCCCGGCAGCCGCCAGCCCGGGAGCTGTTCTACAAGAAGACGCGGAACCTCGTGTTGTTCGCGTTCGGCGTGCTGATCGCGTGGGCGATGATCCAGATCGCCGGGCTGTTCGATCAGTTCACCGCGGCGGTGACCTTAGAGTACCTCGATCTCCTGCTCCGGGTCGGGTTCGCCGGCTTCGTGTTCGCGAACGTCGAGACCCTAGCGGCGGAGGCCGAGGACGGCAGCGACGGTAACGCGGCTGAGGCCGGCCAACACGCGACTCCCGCGTCGGGAACCGGCGCGGACTGAGCGCCGCGGCGGTCGACTTTTCTTTCCGATCGGCCCGTTCCGGATCGGTGTACCGTCTAGGTCGGCGCCACGTCGTCGTTCGCTCGAACAGATCCAACATCGGGGATCGGTCCGTCCCGAGTCGAAGCGCTCGGTCCAGCCGGTTGGGAGGATGATCGCGCTCCGGGGGTCACACGACGAGCGCGATCCCGCCCCCGCCGACGATCGCGAGGGCGCCGAGCGCGAAACACACCGTCGCGAACGGCACCCGCTCGACGACCCGCATGAGCGCGTCGATCGTGACGTACCCCACGACGGCGCTCACGCCGAGCGCGACCGCCGCGGGAACCGGGTCGATTCCCGGGAGCCCACCGGCGCCCGCGACGGTGAGGAGGGCGGCCCCGACGCTCGCGGGGATCGACAACAGGAAGGAGAGCCGAAACGCGCTCGGCGGGTCGTAGCTGCGGAACAACAGCGCGCTCGCCGTCACGCCGGACCGGGAGATCCCCGGAAGGATGGCGATCCCCTGGGCGCTCCCGACGAGCACGGAGTCGACGAGGGAGGGGCTCTCGCGGCCGCCCATGCTGACCGCGTCCGACGCGCGCTGGAGCAGGCCGGTGACGACGAGCAGCACGCCGATCGCCGCGATGAAGACGCCGCCCGTGAGTCGACCGGCGATGTCGACGGCGAACACGTACAGCGGAATTCCGACGAGCCCGGTGAACAGCGACGCGACCACGACGTAGGTGGCGAGCGCGTGGTCCGCGTCGTACGCCGTCGACGGGCGCCACCCGGGCAGCGCCCCGAGGGCAGTCGCGATGTCTTCACGGTAGTAGGTCGCGGCCGACAGCGTCGTCCCGACCTGGAGGAATAAGGCGAGCTGGACGGCGACCGCGGGGTCGGTGCCGACGAGCGTGAGCACGAGCGAGAGGTTTCCCTGACTCGACACGGGGAGCCATTCGACGACGCCCTGAACGATCCCGGCGAGGACGGCGATCAGCAGGTCCGTTGTAGTCACTACCCAAATCGGGCGCGGGCAGTCACTTAAACAACGCCGTTCGGATCAGCCGTCGGTGCGGCTTCGCTCGTCGCCCGACCGCTCCGCCTCGGGCGCTTCGGCCGTCGGGACGTCAGAGTCGCTCGCGTCGGGGTCGGCCGCGTCGGCCTCACTCGCGTCCGCATCTGGCGGCTCCGGCGGTTCGAGCGCGGCGACGAGGAGTTCGACCGGGCGCGTCTCGCGCAGTTCCGCCCAGCTCCGGCGCTCGCGGGTGGCGACCGCGCCGGCGGCGACGAGCCCCGCCGCGACGCCGAGGCGAGTGGTCCCGAGCGTCCCGCCCGCGACGCTCGCCAGTCCGAGGCCGAGGCCGGCCACGAGAACCGCCAGCCCGCCGACGACCACCGGCGCTGCCAGCGTGTACCGGGCGGCGGCGCGGGCCGCGGTCGCGAGCCGGGAGTCGTCGAGCGCGGGGAGGAGCCGGTCGAGGACGGCGTCGAGGAGGCGGATGAACGGGCCGACGGTCCACGTCTCCCGGAGGTCGATCACGATCACGTCCGGGTCCGGCTCCGCCGTCAGCCAGCGGTACAGGAACGAGTCGCGCACGGCGTCGGTCGCGCGGTCCCACAGGCGGCCGAGACGCGACGTGCGAACGGCGGCGCGCGCGATCGCGCGCTCTCGAGCCGTCTACCCCCGTTTCGTCACCCATGTGTTTCCACGTTGGCGTCGAGTCTCATGTGTATTGTGACCGACACGCGGTTAGCCGCTGACGTTGACGACCGTCGCGCGGATGGTGGCGGTCCCGAGGTCGAGTGTCACCCGCTCTCCCTGCCGGAGCGGATCGCCTTTGAACCGTGGCCCGGCGACCGTCTCACGGACCATGATGTCGGCCGTGAGCGTCACCTGGCGGTCGATCGGGTGATCGACGACGTTCACGCTGCCGTCCTCGCCGGTGGCGATGATGAGCGACGGTTCGACCCGTACGTCGGTCACGCGCGCGACGGTGTTGCCGCCGGCGCGCTCCGTCATCCCCGCGTTGATCGCGTCGGCCATGTCGTCGCGGACGTCGTCCATCCGCAGCGTCACCGTCCGCCGCGACGCCGATCCGATCCGGCTGTCCTCGCCGACCTGCTCGATCCGCCCCTCGACGGTGTACGCCGGCGTGGAGAGGGTGACCCCTTGGCCGCGGCGGACCGCGTCACCGCCGAAGCGCTGGCTGCCGTCCTGGCGGTACGTCCGGAGCGCCGCGACGAGGAACACTCGCCGCTGGTTGGGGTCGTTCGTGGCGAACTGCGTGACCTCCTCGACCGTCGCGACGCTCCGGTCGCCGACGCGGATCTCGTCGCCCGCCGCGATCTCGTTCGCGTCCCTGGTCGGGAGCGTGTCACGGACCACGACTCTGGTCTCCTCGAAGTCCAGCCCGCTTCCGACTCGCTCGATCACACCGTTGACGGTGTACTCTCCGGTGGAGAGTCGCACGGACTGGCCGCGACGAACGGGTGACCCGCCGAACCGGCGCTCGTCCCCCTCGCGGTGCGTCGACAGGTTCGCCGTGACGAACACGCGTTGTCGGTCCGGGTCACCGGTCGGGAACCGCGTGACGTTCTCAACGTTCGCGACGGTTCGGCCCGCGAGCCGCACTTCGTCCCCCGGCGCCACGCTCTCGGCGTCGTCGGTTCCGAGCGTGTCTCGCAGCACGACGGTGGTGTCCTCGACGCGGAGGCCGTCGCCGTCGCCGACCGCCCGAATCTGCCCGTCCAGCTGGTAGCGGTCAGTGTTGAGCGACAGGCTCCGGCCGAGTCGCAGCGGCGCGTCCCCGTACGCGATCGAGCCGTCGTTCTGGAGTTCCCCCTCGAGTTCGACGCGGAGCGTCACGCCGACGTCGTTCCCGCGCGGCGTGAGCTGGACATCCGTGACTGTCATCGTCGAGCGGTCGTTCGGGCTGTAGGAGTCGCCCTCGTTCACCGCCTCGACGATGTACGCCGGCTGGGCGCCGACGTCGAGCGTCGCGTAGGTGGTGTCCGTCTCCGGCGGCGGCGCCGGGTCGTCGGTGAGCACGAACGCGGCGCCCGCGACGACGACCGCGGCGATCAGCAACACGACGAGCGCGTCGATGACGTTGACGCGGCCGAACAGCCGCCCCTCGTCGTCGATCAGCTCTGTGGAGGTACCCTCCGAATCCGGCATTACCAACGACGACCGGCGCGCGCGTAAAAAGCGTACCCGTTTGACGCGCCGTCATTCCTCCGATGCGCGCTCGGTCACGCGGATCCGTAGCCTTTTGGTCGCGCTGGCGGTGGCACTCGGTACGATGCGTCGGCTCCGACTCCCGCTCGTCCCGCGGCCGCTCCGCCTCGCCGGCGTCGCCGCGGTCGCGTCGACGATCCTCTACTACTCCGTGTTCACGCCGCCGGGCAGCGGTGCGATACGGACCGGGCCCCTCGGCGTGTTGCCGTACAGCACGTGGCTCCACGCGCTGGCGTACGCCGGGCTCGCGGTGACGCTCGCGTACGCGTTTCAGGACCGATCGTGGCGCGACCGAACCGTGTTGGGCGTCGTGTTCCTGCTCGCCGTCGGCTACGGCGGGAGTATCGAACTGCTCCAGTCGACGCTGGACGCGCGGACCGCCGACTTCGGTGACCTGCTCACGAACGCGGTCGGGGCCGCGGTGGCCGCGGTGTGCTGGCGAGTGGCGACGCGCTGGGTGCGGTTCTATCGTGTTCGGCGAGTGGAAGAAGTCAAGATGCCACTTTGACACCCACAGTCCAGACAGTGCGAGATTCTTTGACAGCGGTCCATGCCCCGTGCCTCGCCTCGATTATGAGCTCTGCGTGAACCCGTGAACGGCCTGTTCATGCCGTTGCGAAACGGTTGTCGTGGCACCGAACTCGTGAGTGTCGGCGCCGTCAACCCACGAAAGCAGTGTGAGTGTCGTTGCCACTTCATCATCGAGATCTTCTTCGGCCACCAGCGTTTCGACGACAGCAGGCGGCCACGGGGGTTCTTCGCTGCTCTCAAGCTCAGTAACAGTCTCAACTTCGGCGTCGGCCAGTGACGCCGTTGCTGGCTCCGGGACCGCTGGAAGCTCACCCAACATCGTCGATGGCAGTGTCCGATCCGGTTCGACACTCACCTTTACCGGCGGGGAAAGCAAATCCTCGTCGGAACCCTCAACGAGGTCGAGCGCACTTTCAAACGCATCTCGTGCCTGCCGGAACCGTATCCGAGCGAGCGTCTGGCTCCCCTCAGTGTAGGCGACGATAGCCACCTGAAAGCTCTGCTCGGCCGTTTTCAGTGTCTCCAGAAGCTCCTGTCGGTGATCGTTGAGCGTTCGAACCGTCTCTAGCTCTTCACGCATCGCGTCGACAGACTGTTCAATCTCTTCACGTGACTCCGCGGCTCCGGTGTCGAGTTCGTCAAGAATCGCTTGATATCGGGCGACTGCCGCGCCGTAGGCGTCGATCGACTCGTCGAAGTCGTTGTTCGCTCTGGCATCGACAGCCGTTTCGCGGAACGATTCGGCCTCAGATCGAAGTTCATCGATCGACGTGGCGTCGGTGGTGTGCTCCGTCTCGCGTGAGGCGCGCTCAGCGGGGGTCTCTTCGCCGCTCGCTCCGGCGATCCCTATGAGCCAGAGCAGTGCGAGAGCGAATATGAGCATCCCAACGACGATTCCGCCGATCCACAGGGCATACGAACTCTGGAGCATAGTCCGCGGTCCGCAGGCGCGACGTATGAAACTATTGAAATGTTAACATTAGTGCCCGCTACAGCTGATCAAGGAGTGCGTCCACGGCGTCAACCGTGAGAGAACGCCGCGTAGCGGGTCCGCTCGGGATACTCGGTGATATCGCATCCCACGAATGGTAGTCTTTGTGTGTGTTTAGCGGTATCCTGCCGATAGTGTGTGTGGCGGTATCCCGCCGGTAAATCCAAGTTCATCACTGATGAAAATGTCACATAGATGACTCAGTACTGTACACAGCAAAATGAGCTTCCGGACGCTATCCGAGGATATGTGGTCGATGCGCTTACCGAGGCCGAGACGTTTCGTGCCGCCGTCAAAACAACGACTGGCGGACTGACGCAAACCGCGTGGCTGGCCGTAACCTCTGACAACCTCTTTGTCGTCGTGTCTAAGCTGATCGATGCCACCCTAGTGTCTGTGCCGCTGACGACCGTTACGTCGATTGAATCCGATCGCGTCGATCTCCCTGGCGAGCGCCGTCGGGAGATTACAATCGAAACCGTCGACGACTCGTTCACATACGAACTACACGACCCCGACGGGGAGTTCATCGAGACTGTCCAGACAGCGGTTGCGACGGTTCCGGACCCGGAACTCACCGACCCAACTCACCCGACTGACATCGATCACGCTATTCAGAACTGCGAGGACGTCGTCGAAGCCGCCGCGAGCGCCCGCAGCGAGGGACTGTTTGACGAGGCAACCGAGCAGTACGAGACCGCGATCACCGGGTACCGGACGGTCCTCGAGCGACTCCCAGCCGGTGATAACCGCCACGACGCAATCGAAGCGGCCCTGACCGATATACAGGCTGCTCAACGACAAATCACGGAACTACGAGAACGCCGCGAAACGGTTAAAAGGCGTCTCACAGCCGCCGAGAACAGCTTCCAAACGGCCGTGCGAGCACACGTAAACGGAGAACAGACCGTCGCTAAGATCCGGTACCGGCAGGCTCGCGACGGGTTCGAGGAGGCACTTGAGCTGATCGACGGCGATCTCCCCGTCTTCGAGAAGCCGATCCAGGTTTCGCCTGACGCTGACGCCCTCGCCGTCTCCGGACCGCTTACCGAGTTCGCAAGGGTGTCGACGACCAGCACTGACGCTCTTTCCGACAAGGAAATCGCCACTGTCGGAGATCTCCAAAGCCGAGCGGCGGGCCCCAGCACTATTGACACTGACGGCTCCGAGCCAACCCCTCCTGTCCGGGACCGCTTCGAGTCGACGGCGATCGATCAGGTCGACGTCCCGATTCTCGTGGCCCTTTCCTGCCAGCGGACGGGGGCTATCTCGTTTGCGGCCCGGAGCGATGTCCAACGACGCATCGATCAAACCACGTCCGGGTACGACGCCACCGTTTGACCGCCGTACCGGGCGGTACCGATCGGACCGCCGCACCCCCTCGGGGATCGGCACTCATCGCCGCTGAAACAAGGGATGTCGGCGACGGCGACGGCCGCGTCATCGCGAGCGAACTGTAGCGTCGTCGCTCCGAGTGACTACCAGGTGAGTCCCTCGTAGGTGAGTCCGTCGCGCCGTTCGATGATCCGCCGGCCGTCGACGACGATCGGGGCGTCCATCGCGTCGAACTCCGCGTCGAGCGCGGCGAACTCGTCCCAGTCGGTACAGACGACGCACGCGCTCGCGCCGTCGAGCGCGGCCGCCGCCGAGTCGGCGTACTCGACGTCCGGGAAGTGCGCGCGCATGTTCTCCGTCGCCACCGGATCGTACGCGACCACGGTCGCACCGCGCGCTTGTAGCCCCTCGATGACGGGGATCGCTCGGGAGTTTCGGATGTCGTCGGTGCCGGGCTTGAACGAGAGCCCGAGGACGGCGACGCGCTCGCCGCGCACGTCGGCGTGATCGTCGAGCAGTCCGAGCAGTCGCTCCGGCTGGCCGTCGTTCACTCGCACGGCCGCCTCGAGCAACTCGGGGTCGTAGCCGGTATCCTTCGCGGCCGCAATTATAGCATTTAGATCTTTCGGAAAGCAACTTCCCCCCCACCCTAAGCCGGAGCGGAGGAAGCGCTCGCCGATGCGGTCGTCGAGGCCGACCGCGTCGGCCACCTCGTAGGCGTCGACGCCGAACTGCTTGCAGACGTTCCCGATGTCGTTGATGAGGCTGACCTTGCTCGCGAGGAACGCGTTGTTGGCGTACTTGATCATCTCCGCCTCGGCGATCCCCGTCTCGACGACCGCGGCGTCGGTGGCGTCGAGGAGCGGTTCGAACACCCCGCGAAGGGCGTCGAGCGCGACCGCGTCGTCGGGCCGCGTGCCGAACACGACCTTGTCGGGCGACTGGAAGTCCGCGACGGCCGTCCCCTCGCGGAGGAACTCTGGGTTCATCGCCACGTGGAGGTCGTCGCCGAATTTCTTCCCCGAGGCTTCGGCGAGGATCGGGGCGAGCGTCTCCCCGGTGGTCGTCGGGACGACGGTGCTTTTCGTCACGACGACGTGGTCGCCGTCCTTCGTCCGGAGGGCGTCGCCGAGCGCCTCGGCGCCCGCCTCGATGATCGACGTGTCGATACTCCCGTCGTCGTTCGCGGGGGTCGGCAGCGCGAGGAACGTGATGTCGGTGTCGCGGACGGCGGCGTAGTCGGTCGTCGCCGTGAGCGCGTCGCCGCCGTGTTCCGCGAGGAGGTCGTCGAGGCCGGGCTCGTGAATCGGCGCGCGGCCGTCGTTGATCGCCGCGACGATCTCCTCGTCGATGTCGACGTTCACCACCTCGTGGCCCATGTCGGCGAAGCAGGCCGCGACGGTCGTCCCCACGTAGCCGCTGCCGACGATACTCACACGCATTAGCTGAGGGTTCGGGGACGGGCGATTTAGGGTTTTGCTTGCCGTCGAGCTCCGCGCCACCTCTGGTGTAGTCAGCCGATCTTGCGATCGCCGTCGGTGCGGCCTAGTCCTCGATGTACGACACCACGCGGTCGACGGCTCTATCTACGACGTCCTTGTGGAGCGTGCCCTGCCGGTACGCTATCCACTCCGACTTGACGGCGTTGACAGACCACGGCATGATCGAACTCGACTCGGGGGCACCACCGTCTACCCAGTACCTCTCCTTGAGCGGGATCCGCTCATCGTGCCACGTTCGCGTGGTCAACGCGAGCGCGATGTACTGTTCGCCGTGAAACGGGGTGTCATCCCTCCCGACGACGAGGAACGGCCGGCCAGTCGACTCGTCTTTGAACGGATCGGTCGCGACCACCACGTCCCCGCGCTCCCGACTCATTCGGAGCCGTCCGTCGCGGCGCGTTCCCGCCACTCGTCGAGATCCTCCGCGCCGAAGCGCTCGTCGAGGGCGTCCACGTCTCGGTGGAACCGAAACGCGTCCCGGACCGCTTCCTCGTCACCGATCGCCCAGTAGTCGCCCTTGTGTTCAACGAGCCCTCGTTCTCGGAGTCGACGCAGCACAGTGCCGACGGAGGCCTTCTTTACGCTCGTTCTCTCCGCGATCTCCGAGGCTGTAAACGCCTTATCGTCGTTCTGGGAGAGGAATCGAACGACCCGCTCCGCGTTCGTCACCTCGGTAAGCTCCTCGTCGGCGGACTCGGAGAACGTCTCCATGTCGATCGGCATGTCTGTCAGTACTGTCTGCGGTGTCATAACTGTTGGTTTGTCACCGACATCAAGTTCACTCGCTCGCTGCGTCGCTTACCGACGCCTCCAGCGGCGGCTCAGTCCCGGACACGACAGCACCAGAAAACGCTTCCACCGTGTCGCCCCGATGTCGTCGCGCGCTACGCGTCGGACTCGACAACCGTCTCGGTGTCCGCCTCGTCACCGTCCGCGTCGGCGTCGTCGCCCCGGAGCCGGCGCTCGGCCTCGTCGCGGTCCTCGGGGTAGCCGACGTCGATGCGCCAGCCGTCGAGGCCGATGGCGTCGATGGTGCGGCCCGACTGGATGAGCAGGTCGACGGCGTCTGAGATCTCGTACTCGTCGCGGTTCGAGGGCTGGACGAGGTGGCATGCGTGGAAGATCGCCGGCGTGAACGTGTAGAAGCCGGTCATCACGAGGTTGCTCGGTGGGTCCTCGGGCTTCTCAACGACGTCCGTGATCTCGCCGTACTGGTTGGTGTCGCAGACGCCGTAGCGGCTCGCCTCCTCCCACGGGACCTCCTCGACGAGGAAGGCGGCGTCCGCGCGCTCCTCGCGCTGGCGCCGGACGACGTCCTTGAGGTTCGCCTGGAAGATGTTGTCGCCGAGGATGAGCATGAAGTCGTCGTCGACGTGCTCCTCGACGGTGAGGAGGGCGTGGGCGAGCCCCTTCTGCTCGCGCTGGTGGGTGTAGGTGATCGGGACGCCCTCGTAGGCGTCGCCGTAGTGGTCGATGATCCGCTCTTTCATGTAGCCGACGACGACGATGAGCTCGTCGGCGCCGAGTTCGATGAGCTGGTCGAAGCAGTGGGTGACGAGGGGCTTCCCGTCGACCTCGACCATCCCCTTGGGTTTGTCGTCCGTGAGCGGGCGGAGGCGCGTGCCCTTGCCGGCCGCGAGTACGACTGCTTGCATGATTCGAGGATTCAGGTCAGGCAATCATAAGGATTCTGCCTTTCCGGGTCGGCTGGTCGCACTGTCCACACGACTTGTAGTGTGTGACTGGCGCCGATGGAGTTGATGCTGTACTGGAACTTATGTACTCTACAAAAAGTATTTATCATAGGTCTCGGCACACGCTATCATGAATCTCCGAACGTTGGTCGGAAAGCCACACACTCGGTGAGACGGTCCGTGCGACCGCCCTTCCGGGGCCGTAGCGGGCTGTAATCCGGTGTGTGCCAACCCATGGACGACGATGAACTCATCCGTCGAGAACTGCGCAGCGCTCGTGAAGAACTTGTCCGCAAACGCGCACGACAGTCGGACGACCTGCCGGCATCGACGAGTCAGCTTCCGTTGATGCCGGAGCGGGACGACGCGTTCCTTCGTCTCGCTCTGATGAGCGTCGAAGACCTCGAAACACATATCGATCGACTCGAACGCGATCTCACCGACCTCGAAGACGGTATCGACCGGCCGGACGTAGAGATGGAATGAGCGCGTCGAACACACATGAACCTCAGTGAAAATACGATTTATCGACATGATGAGCTTGGGGAGGTACTCGTACTCGGTGTCGACCACATCTTCGAAATGTACGACCTGGACTCAAGAGACGGCCGTCTTCGATCGAGAGTCGTCCGCTACACTGCGGAATGGGACGATTACGGTCCGATGCCCTCCAGTGTCCGTACCACGCCGGTCGATGAGTTTCAGACGGCCGTCGGCGACGCCGTTCGAACGTGGGATGGTGTTGAGTGGCCACCGAACGGCGATACCTGACCGCTCTCAATGCTCTGCCATTATCAGATTAAACTCCATCCCAAAGTTCCACGCTACAAGCCATGACGGATCGTGGTGGATTCCAAACTCACAGCCGTCCGTGGGGATAGTCCTGAGTTCACAGAGACCGCTCGAATGGTAGTCGTCGGTTCGAAGTACAAGATGAGGTGTTTCCGCGGATCGCTTCACCACTATCGACGATAGCTACCTACCGCAGCATCGGCAGCAGCACATCGCTCTACCTCGAGTCATCAGCGGCAGTTTCCTGCTAAATCCCCGGACGGGGTGGTTACAGCAGCACCAGTTACCGACTGAGATAGTAGTTGTCGTCAAAGTAGTGAGTGCGCCGGGGGCTGTGAGAAAGACAGGAGGGACCCAACAAACAGCCGGATCGAAACGAATTGCCCACACAGAATGAAGGGACACACCCACTGGCGGCTGAAGCGCACTAAGAACTCCTCGTTTCAGAGTGAATCCGGACTGGCGATGGCCACCAGCAGTACTCTCCGATCACCATGACTCGACGACGACACCAGTCGACGAGACACTGAATACAGTCAGACCCACAACCTGTAACCGGAGTCACGCACACTGAACGGACACTACCGGTCACTATGAAGCCGGAATACGTCTTCGACTGCGACTCTCCCCGACTGGTTCGTCTTGAGACTCAGTAGTATCGGGCCGAAGTTGTCATGCGCTCATCTGGACTGAGGGTCCCACGCAGACGCACCTGTTCTGCGAAGATCCTCACCAATCTCCATCCATGATGCGAACTGGATCGATACGACGGGGACCGATAGTGCCGCAACTATCGGTCTCTGACGAGTGCGGTGCGACACGACCCTACTAGTCATCTAGCCCCCCGGCTGTCGGTCGGGACTCGATCCCAGTATCGACGCTACCACCGTTGTCTCGCGACGGCGTCCGAGCGGCCACACTGCTTACTCTTCCATCCCAAGATTATATCAGAAAATGGATATATCGGGTTGGGATGCGACCTATTGCGCATCCACTTTACCATCCCGGTTGGAGCCCAGTATGCGGCCGTGTCTCACCATCGATCGCTCTCTTTCCACAGCGGTCGCCAGTCGGGTGTTGATTCTTGGGTCCCCCCCTGAGTTGGTATCCACACGCAGTGCGTTCTCACCGCTGTATTTGGAACCACATCTACTATCTTAGTCGGCATCTGGTGCTGCTGTGTCGCTGCCTGCGTGCGATTTCTGGTGCTGCTGGTGCGGTACGCACGTACTGCCGCATAGGCTGCTGCTGCCGGTGGTGCGGTCCGACTACTGGCGGCTTCTGTAGAGTTATTGTGTATTGTTCACTGGGCCTCGAACCCCGACGGAACCGGTCTGGGGGTGGGCCGCTCGTTCGCGGCTGCTGCTGGCGCTGTGTTTCCGTTTCGATCTTGTAACAGAACTCAGACACTTTGAGGCAGCGTCTCCGTCAGTCATACACTCGCCGGCGGGGGTGATAGTTACGCTGATTCGAACGGCGGATACCGCCACTGGCGACGCTCGTCGATGTGGTAGTCGACGCGATCGCGATCCAGATCGAACTCAAGTCCGTAGGGATCGATCGTTCGCAGCCAGGTACAGAGCCGCGGAAACACCTGATCGATCTCAACCGGGTCAGCATCTGTCGGGATCGTGTACCCGTCGAGAAATCGGTCGACGACCGCCTCGGTAAATGACGGTGACCGATACCGGGGATTGTCTTCCGTCACCCACGCTGGCTGGTGATGGTACTCCTGGAATCCGCGGGTCGTTGGCGTCAGGATGGTTCCATGATACAGCCCGGTTGCGAGAAACGCCGGCGCAACGGGCGCTGGAAGTGGCGCCCACGACGCTGCGAGGTCCTCCGCTGTTTGAAACTTCGTGCGATGGTCGCCGTCGGCATCACGGACGACGTACGCGTCGTCATCACGGCGACTGGTCGGGAGCGAGGCGACGAGCGTCTCTGCTGTCCACGGCTGGGTCCACGTTCTGACCCGCTTTTCACCGCTGTACAACTCGAGCGCGCCGTCAGGCCGGAGCCACCACGTCGGCGGGGCAGCCGACCGAGGGAACATTGCCATTGTTCCATCGGCTTTAAGCGGCTCTGCGGTCGTATACAGCCGCACTCGCTCCAGCCTTGTCTCCCGAACCGGCTGGGTCAACAGTCTGGCGACGCGGGCGGCCGTCTCCTCGGTGTCGGCGACGATGTACGCGGTCGTTTCCTTGCGAGCGGCGGCACTGACAAGCGCAATGAGATCCCCAGCAGCGAGCGTCTCGTCGGTGACGATACTGACCGGTCGTGCGAGGCCTGGCCGGACAAGTTCGGCCGTGGCAGCGGGGAACCAGCGCGGATCTTGAAGCTTCCCCCGTGTGTGTAACCACGTGACTGCGGCTTCGGTGTGGTCGTCGCTGGCGTCGATATCGAGCGCGTCGAGTGGGTCGGGTGTCGGTGTCGTTCGATCCGCCGTTGTGCTAGGGACCGTCCCCGGTGCCTCACGAAGCACGGATTCAACACTGTAGGTGAACGGCTCCCAGCCAGCACGTCGTGGCCACCGATCCCGGTCGTAGTATGCGGGTACGTGTGCGAGAAACGCTGGCAGCGTCTCGGCGTCGACGGTCAGCCACGGATCGACGTCTAGGGCGCTGTATGCGCGTTGTCGGGACTGGCTTACTGTTTGGTCTCGCAAGGCATCGAACGCCTCGGGGCTGCGGGCGAGTCGGCGGCGGCTGTCCGGTCGGTGGGTCTCGCCGCGCTCGAGCGCACGGAGTTTGTCGGTGTCGAGATACACCCGCGGCCTCTCGCGGTTTTCGCCGATCACGGGCGCGTCTGCCGACACACTCCACGTTCCGTTAATTGGCAGGCGCCATGACGACGTGATCGCGTCGTCGGTGAAATGTGTCGCCGGGTCGATGGTGCCGTCATCGAGCGTGGCGGCGTAGTCGCTGTCGCTCACCCACTGCCGGTCGGGATCGTATACTGCTGCGCGGAGTGTTACTTCTCGTTTGGAGCCTGCGTTCCGGACGAGAATTCGAATTACGTGTGCGAGTTCGGTGTCGATAAGCGTCTTAAGATACCCTTGGAGCGCCGTTCGTGGCGGGGATACTGGATCTCTGGACTGGGCGCGGGTCGTTGCTGTGTCTGTTATGTCCGGGCCGAGGAGACACGCCGTTAGTGCGGGAGCCGGTCCTAGTTTGGTTGCCTCAACGATCTCAAACCCAATCTCTTGTGGGAGCTCTGCTTGAGCGGCCCGGATGAGCGGGTAGTTCGCTTCGAGTGTTCGGTCCCCTGCCGCCAACAGCAACTCTTGTGATTGTGCGCCGGTGTGGATGGTCACTTCGGCCAGATCATCCGGCTGGCTGGTCGCGGTGTACACTGCCCGGGCGAGATCATCACGCAGTGGTGTCGTGCGTCGCTCATCGGCAATGTCGACGCCTGGCCAGCGAAGTCGCAGGAAAGTTCGGTGTAAGGACATACGTGAAATCGGTGGCAGCGATTACAGCGAGAGATCAGCGTCAGCGTCGACACCCGCGAGATGCGGCGAGACGAGCCCGCGGGGGAACACCCACTTATAGCCAACGAGCAGTTTCTTTCCGCCGGACGTGTCGTCCCGGTCGATGTCGGGGAATCCTTCACCGAATCTGGCCGTGTCCGGGGCGTGTTTGCTGGTACACCACCGGTAGACTCCCATCATTGTCGAATGGCACTTATTCGTAGTGAGCTCGGTGTCAGAAGTTTCAGTGAGGAACGTGTCTTTGACCTCGCTTCCGAACTCCTTGTACCGGTCCATTTTCCCCCCGGCGCGTTCCCAGTCGGGTGTGGCTTCATACTCAACGAAGTCACCGCTGTCTTCGCTTTCCGCACCCGTCTCGTACATGATCGTCACGTACTGGAGATAGCTGATGTCGATCGGGACGTGCGGCGTCGTGACCCGGCTCCACTCTCGTTTGAACGCAGTTCTGCTCTCGTAGGTTAGCGTCTCACCGTCACGGGTGGTGACGATGTATCGGTCGCGTTAAGTTTGGCGTGAATTGTGGTAGACAGCAACGGCTTCGAGCCAATTTTGAGCTGTCTCGAGTGCGACATTGCTAAAACTATTCGCAAACGAGGATGTTCGTCGTTCTATTTCCCAAAA